>JAAETM010000036.1 GCA_024228395.1 bacterium
AACACGAGCTTACCCAGGCCGTTGGAACCCGTTACCGAGCGGCCTGCCGCGAGGAGAAGACCCAAATACTGGATGAGTTTGTGAGGATCTCGGGCTACCACCGCAAGCACGCGATTCGGCTACTTTGCAGCGAAAAACGGAACAGGGGCAGCGGTGAACCAAGACCCCAGAGGCGCGTCTACGACGAAGCCGTCCGTCAAGCACTGATCGTGCTGTGGGAGGCTTCGGATCGCATATGCGGCATGCGGCTCAAGCCCTTGCTCCCCCTGCTCATCGATTCGCTTACGAAGCATGGTCACCTCGAACCGGATGACGAGGTACACCGAAAGCTACTGGCGGTGAGCCACTCCACGAGAGATCGGATCCTGATGCCGACACGCTTCTCGTTCCAATCCAGGCGCGCAGCAATGCCCGCCCTACCGGCTCTGGCTGCGGTAAACGCGGCAGCGTTTACGACACCGCTCGCCGGCACGCCTAGACCTGACAAAAACTCGTCCGTCGTCGGCGTAGCGCACAAACGCGTGGCCGCGTCGCTCCAACTCTTGATCCACTTCGTCCAATAGCACGTTTGTGAGCAGTGGCGAAAGAGGGCCTCCTTGCGGAGTTCCTTGCCAGCGCCCGATTCGCATTCCGTGTTCGGCCCTTCAGCGGCTCGCGCCGCCTAGTATGGCCTTTGCTGATTTCTCACTCCGCCTTCCGGAGGCGTTGCCCTTTCAGACATTAGGCGAGCCAACCCCTGCTGGGGAAACATGGCCTGGGTAAGATGATTGGCCTTCACTGCACAATCGCCGGATTTACGCCGCTTCTCTTTGGCCATAAGAGCTTCGCTGCCTTTTGCCAGCTCGCCCTGTTCCGCAGCACCTCGAATCCGATTTCTGTGCGTCGACTCGCAGTTTCGTTTCACGCTTCCTTCAGACGGTCCCTCGCGGTTCCGCCCTTGCGCTTCCCTTCGGTCCCTGTGGCCAGGTCCTGGAAGAACTTTCATCTTCAAGTCGATCATCATGCCAGGCACACCCAAAAAAAGAGAGGCAGCCCTCCGGGCTGCCTCTCTTTTTGTATGTGGTAGCGGGGGCAGGATTCGAACCTGCGACCTCCGGGTTATGAGCCCGACGAGCTGCCAAACTGCTCCACCCCGCGACACTTGTGGGGGGATTATGGGGTTTGACTGAACAAGTGCAAGGCCCGAACAAGGTTTCTTTTGCAGGAATTTCGGGCAGCAATCCACCGACCAAGGACCTGCAGCTCACTTCCTCGATCCAGGGTCCCCACCACTCTCCACGGGGATCTCCCCTCCCTCGGTCTCCGTAACCGGCTTGGTCCCCTTTTCTTCATCGGGGTCCATGGCCTCGGGTTCAACCTCCAAAGCAGCCGCCCACGCGCTCCGAGCCCCGCGCAATCTTGCCACCAACTCTCCAAATGCGGCCTGCTCGGCGTTGGGTAGTTTCAGCCAGCCGGCATCGGACCCGACCGACAGGATGTTGGTCTTCACAAATTGCAACCATGGGTCGAGTAACTCCGGGAGCTTGGTCTCTTCTACCGCCTGGGCCCAGGAGTTCAACTCGCGCATACAACTTTCAGGCCCAAGGGACTTCCATTCGGAATGCGCGGAGCGCGCCTGCCACAGTTTGCACAACAGGGAAAAATACTCCACCCGGCTGGCGGCGGAGGTCATGTGGCCCAGGTCTTCAAAGTCCAACCCGGGTTGCTTCTCGGCGGTGGGTATCTGAATCGACTGCTCCGACAACCATTGGACCAATTGATCCCACCTGGCCTTGGCCCGATCCGCCTTGCCAAACGAGTCCAGGAACCGGGCCCGGTCACGCATGACCAGGAGCATTCGCGCGGGCTCGGCGTCGCATTGATCCAGGGCGCTGTCGAAGGCCTTCTGAATGGCGGTGTCATCTTCGACGACGGCAGCAACGAGAAGCTTGGCCTCCAGATAGCTGGTCTTTTTCCAATTGGCTTCCTCCCCCTGCTCAAGGGAAGTCTCCGCCAGAACAGTCAAATGAACCGAGAGCAGACGCTGGCCGTATTTCTTGGACCATTGCAAGGCTTCATTTCGACCCGAGTTCAATAAGTGAATCAACGCCATATCATGGATGGCCCCATGCCACTTGGGTGCCAGTGCCCGGGCAGCGTCTTCGTCCAGGGCCAGAAGCATTTCCAAGGCAGCCCTTGTAACCTCAAAGGCTCGACCACTCTTGTTGGCCTCATTTTCCCAGAGGAGCCCGGCATGGGCGACCAGGTCGGCCGCGCCATCACCGGCAAGGGCCAAGTAGGTCTTGCTCAAGTGGGCCAGATCCACCTCGCCTGACGCGATCCAAGCCTTCCAAACAGGGCGCTGCAAGTGGTCCGCCAAAAGGTCTGGATTACCGCGATCCCCCGCCAGGGCAATGATCAAATCCATGAGCCCCGTGCGCACCTGGCTCGAAGCTTCGGTCTCGAACAGATTCAGGCAGAGCGAAAGCACTTGACCGTGCTGGGCCTCCAGTGCCACCAGGCGATTTGCCAGGAGTTCGCTGCTCGCCAGTCGAACCACTTGACCCCGGAGGTCCACGTTGCCATGCCCCATGTCGCGCAGCAAACTATTCATCAGCCCTGGACCATCCAAGTCCTCCCAGGGCAAGTGCTGCAGTCCCGCCTTGACCAGCGGATAGGCCGCCCCGCGCAGGTGGGCTGAAGATTCAGGGGTGGCCAGCGTTTGCAGGACCTTCCCCATGGCATCTTTGTCCAAGGGCCATGCCAACAGCGCTTCCGCCGCCACCAAACGCACCCTTTCCGGTTCGGAGGAGTCGCCCATCAGGTGCAACACGTGGGTACCGGCCCGCTTTTGAGTCTCCAGGGAAACCGCAAACCCATGCAGCTTGCTTTGCACACGGCTCCATGCCCGCAGCGCCAGGATGGTCGTATCCCGGTCCAAGCGCAGGACCGGATTCCACAGGGACTCCAGCAAACCACCCACCGTATGACCATCCTGTTCGGCCACGTTGCGGCCGGCCTCCCCTGCGGGGCGGGGCAGGCGGTCGAAAGCCGAAAGAAGGGATGGCACCATGGCGATGGGCGCCGCCTGAGAGCAACCTTGGAGTGTTATCCGTAGATCCTGGACCGCTTGGCTGTCAGGGTCCGCCGCCAGGGACAAATCCAAGAGGCCATTTAGCATGGCGTTGCACACCTCGGGGTTGGACTCGCGCAGTACCGAAGTTGCCAACACCTCGCGCACGCTGGATGCGGTCAAGGATTGTTCCCCCACCGCTCGGATCAAGCGAGCCACCGCTTTGCCCCGAAGCACGGGGTCGGGATGCTTCAGAAGGTTGAGGCCGGAAGCAGCCTGAACCTCAAGGAGTTCCAAAGCCAGATCCGCCTCGCGCTTGGCACCTTCCGAAAATACCTCGCGGAACAGACCGGCTTGACCAGCGGGCGGCCGGGGAAAGGCCATGAATTCGTGCCGGGATGCAAACCAAACCCCGTACAAACGAAAGAGGCACGCTTGGGCTTCGTCGTGCAACAGGAAAGCATCGCGCTGGGGTGCGTTGGCATTTGCGACCTGGACCGCTTGGGCTCCCCCCTCTTCCACCGGGTCCGCCATATGACCCGCTACGGAGTCGGAATAGGAGGTAAGTTGCAGGGCTGCCACCACATTGATCGCGGCCAAGGCCCCTTGACCACCCAGGGGCGAGTCGGGATTGCCCCCGGGCAGTTCCCCGTAAGCCAAGGCCTCGCGCAAGATGGAGCGCCACGCTTTGGACTTGCCCTTGTGGGACAACCCCTCGCTCACAATTTGCAAGGCCAATGCGGTCTGTCTCGCACGCCGCTCCTTGCCTGAAATGCTCAGCCCCGGACTCGGCGTGGACCCTGCACATAGGAGCAGTGCCTGCCGGGCAGGCTCGCCCCTGTCATGGACCCACTCGTGGCCCGTGCGCAGAAAATCCTCATCCCCAAGGGACTCCAGTCGGCGCTGGATCGACCAAGCATCTTGTGCCGGAAGGGGCGCCAATTCACGCAACCCCGAAATCACCTTCTGGCCACCCTTCGAGGCCTCTCCGCCAACCCCTACCGACAAAGCCAGCCCCGGGAAGAAGAAGAGAAGCAACAACGGCCCCAGGCCGATGCGCAGGGCTTTGCGCCCGGCGGGGTTCTCAATTCTCTTTGCAGGTTTCAATCGACTTTGGATTGTATCACGGCCCCCAAAATCTAAGGGTACCCAAAACAGTAAAGGGATCATCTAGAGCCACGAACGGGCCACATCTCCCCTTATCGGAAGACCACCCCACCCGCCTGAAGATCGATGCCCAACTTGGCACGTATGGAATCACTCAAATTCGAGGAAGGCCGCCTGCAAGGCTCCGATCAAACCATCGGGCAATTCACCCGCTGCGAATCCATCCGCTCGCAGACCGAACTCAGCCAAGTCCGCGTACAACGCCAGCCGCCGGGCGTAGATCCCTGGCACCTCGCCGATGGCTCCGGCGCTGCCTGAACTTGGGTCCGTCAGGGGAGGCCGGTCTCCCAATTCCCTCTCCAAGCGCTTCTGCAGGGTGGAAATGGGCAAATCCAACCAAATGCAAGTGGAGTGCTCGCGCAACCAATCGCGGCACTCTTCGGTTTCGACCACGCCGCCACCGGTGGCGATGACCATATCCCCCGCGTCTGGCCTGCAAAGCAATCGCACCAGGGTCTCCCGCTCCAAGTGGCGAAAGTGGTCCAAGCCTGCTTGTTGCAATACCTGCCCCGCCGTTGTGGGAGCATCTCGTCTTACGAGCGCCCGATAGGTCTCGACCAGGGCCTCGTCCGCATCGACAAAGGTCCGCCCCATGCGCTGCGCTAGAACCCGGCCCAGGGTGGTTTTGCCCACGGCGCGCATGCCGATCAACGCCAGCGCCTTGCTCGGCTTGGGAACCGGTCGAGTCAAGCCGCGCATCAACCCGGTTTCCAAGGCGGCTTCCATGGCTTCCACATCGGGGCGGCTACCCAAGAGCCATTCGAACTGTTCGATCGCCTGGGCCAGGAACCAGGCACGCCCACCCAGGGTGCTTGCCCCGATGCGGCTGGCCTCCCACAACAGGGGCGTGGTGCCAGATCCGTACACGCCGTCCAAAACCCATTGATCGGGGTGCAAAGCGCTGGGCGGCAAGGGCATGCCGCGGCCGTGCCAGCCCAGGGGCGTAGTGTTGATTATCAAATTGGGATGACCATCCCCTGCTTGCCAGGGCGCGTGAGCCTCGCCACCGAACTCTGCCACCCAGGCTTCGCCCGCTTCCGGTCGACGTACGCAGACGTCCACGGCCATGCCGAGCGTGGCGCAGGCTTTTCGAACCGCACGGGCAGCGCCACCGGCGCCGAGGATGAGGGCCTTGAGTTTCTTGGGGTCCTGGAGGTCACTGGATCCGGCGTGTTTGCGCCCGGCCGCTTCCAGCGCTTTGCGCACTCCGGCCACGTCCGTATTGTGGGCGTGCCAGGTGCCATTTCGAAGGACCAGGGTATTGGCCGCTCCGACGGCTAGCGCCTCTTCGGTTGCTGTTTCAGCGCATTGCAAGGCCAGGGTTTTGAAGGGAGCGGTCACCGCAAAACCCTCGAATCCGAAGTCCGCTGCGGCCTCCAACCAGGCTCGCCAGCACTGCGCTCCGCCGGGATCGATGGCCATGTAGGAGACCGGCAAATCCGCCTCGCGAAGGGCCGCACCTTGGATCTCCGGCGAAAGGGAATGCTCCACCGGATGGCCCAATACCGCCATGTAACGCGGTTTAGATTTATCCACAAGCGGCAGGTGCATGGCGCCCATCTGCCACCCGTCCAACTGGCCCCGGGCTGCGACCGGCAGCACTTTGCTGAGCACGCGGGGCGGGGCGGCATACGCCCAAGGGTCCCCCTGGGCCAGGGACAATATCCGCGTGAATGCGACCTTCTCCCCCATGCAAAAAAGCAACTGTCCCGCGTCGCGGGCGGGCAGATCGCGGGACCACGCCATGACCTGCAATCCCTGGAACGCATCCTCGGCTTCGACCACAAACTTGACCCGATCGGTGTCGGTGACGCGGGCCATCAGCAGCCCATGGGCCTCGCGCCAGGTTCCATCCCACGCGCCGCAAACGTGCATGGAAACGATGCGTTGGCAGCCCTCCGGCAGCTCGCCCAACAGATGCGCATGCTCGCAATCCACGTCCACAAAAGAGGCCCCCCAGCCGGCGGCCTCCTGCAGCAGGGCCACGTGTTCTTGCAAGCTGCCAGCCAGGGATCCGAGCCCATTGGGACCATGCAGGCTCACCACAAAAGGCAAACCCAGGGCCAGTACAGCCTCCCGCCAAGGACCCCGATCCTGCCCCCAGGCATGGTCCAACCGGATCTCCACCATGTCGGCGAGCACCACCGCCGCCGAACCAAAATCCACAAGTTCCTGGGACGATCGCGCGAGCAGGGAAACCGTGATCACGCCGTTTCCTCAGTCCTTGAAATCGTTCGAGAGCAGGGCTTCAATATGCGCCCGATCCTCAGCGGAAAGGGTTTGACGGTCCTGGGCCATGTCCAACATGGCGGGCAGCAGGGCACGGTAAAGCTTCGCGCCGCCATCCGGCAGCTCCTCCAGGTGTGAACGCACCACGTCCACGTCGCCGCGGGAACTGGGCCCGGTCAAAGCCTCGCGCGGCTCGACACTGCCAAGGTGGGTTGCCACACTGCGCAGCAACTGGATCAAACCCTTGCGCGCCGCATCCCGATCACCGAGGGCCTGGGCCATGGCTGCAAGGGCCGGCTCGAAGAGCACACTCAGCCCTCCCGCCAAAAGCGAGGCTGCCGCATGATACTGAACGTATTTGCTAGGCTCTGCAATCGCAGGCAAAACCCAACCACCCATGTACTCCGCGAGTTGGGTGCCGCGCTTCAAGGCCGCCTCGTTGCCGCCCAAGGAAAAACCAACGCCACGGAACGCGCGCACATCCGCTTTGACGCGCAGGCTCACGAGTGGGTGCCAGCGTCCGATTTGATAACCCGCCGCTTCGAGGGGAGCGAGCACGCTCACCGGCAGGGCCCCGCTGGCATGTAGAACGATTCGACCGGGCAAGCTGGCTGGATAGCGCGCCAATTCCGCCGCAGCACCGGGCAGGTCCTTATCCTTAGCCGCCAAGACCGTCGTGCGCACCGATGCCAACTCATCGATGGAGTTCAGGAGACAAACCGCACCAATGCCCGTGGGCTCACCGATCGATGCTTGCACCGAATCGTGCAAAGCTTGGCCCGCACCCGGGGTACGCGCATACACCTGCACGCACCCCTCTCCACCCACGGCCCGTTGAGCCCAACCGGCGGCCACGGCGTGGGCCAGCGCGCCGGCGCCCACGATTCCGAGGGGGCCTCTGGAGACAAACTGGGGCATGTTGGATGGTTGGGACATTCGAACTTTCAGATCGTGCGCCGGGTGGGAGGCCGAGCAGGCACCCCCATTCCTAACCTGTGGGAGGGGCCGACCGTAGAACTAGCGCGTCGTTTTTTAGGGCTGGCCGTCGGTTGGGAACGTCAGAGCGAGAAAAGGGGACCATTCCAATGAAATCTGGGGATCAGGCCGCCCCCTCCGAGATGGGCCAGCAGATCCCGATGCCAGGGCTCCGGATCCTCGCCAGCGGGGATCACCCCATAAAAACTCGCCCCACTGCCGCTGAGCTGGAAAGCCTGCCCAGCGTATTCGGTGAGGGCTTGGCGCCAGGGTCGCAGCTCAAACACGGCCGCCAGCGCGGACGCTTCCAAATCGTTGCAACGCGAGGACCGTGCCGAGCTCCATGCCATAGGGTCTGGTTGTTCCTCGAGATCGGAACGCAGATCCTGCACGGCGGCATAAATCGCCCCCGTGGGGCAACCGACCGGGGGGGTGACCACACTGATTTGCAGGGGAGGTACCGGTTCGATCTGCGCTCGAATGCGTTGGCCCTGGTCGTACCCCAGGGCGGACTGAACCGTATCCCCGGCGTGTTTTGAGCGACCCAAAACATGGCCGAAAAATGGGCAGTCGGAGCCGAGTTCAGCCAGCAGGTCCAACAGGTCCTCTTCCGTCCAGCGCACTTCGAGCGCCAGCAACAGGGCCATGGCCGCCGCCGCCGCGTTGGAGCTTCCCCCACCCAAACCAGCTTGACTGGGCACGTGTTTCTCCAATTCGAACCGCAAACCACAGGGGAGCTCGCGCATGGCGAGCACCTGCCACCGCGCGACACTCGATGCGGCACGCAGGATCAGATTGTGCCCATCTGTTGGGATGTCGGAACTATGGGCAGGCCCTTGAATCGCGAGACGCATCGATCCCTTGGGACTCCTGGGATCCAACCGCAGGGTCAGGGAATCTTGCAAACCAAGCGCCAACATCAGGGTCTCCACCCCATGGAAACCGGTCGTTCTTTTGGGCCCGACCTTCAGGGTCCAATTGACCTTGGCCGGAGATGCGATGGACCGGGGAAAAGCCATGGACTCCCCCTAACCCTCTTTGCAAGCCGCGTCGTTCCCCACGGAAAGAAGCATGTTGTCGATCAGGCGCACGTCACCCGCGCGGGCTGCGATCAAGGCCACGGCGCGGGTCAAGGGTCCATCCGGTTGCTCGCCACTCCATTGCTCGGGATCGCGAATGGAAGCGTACTCCACGCGCAGGTCGCCCTGGTTCAAAACGCTGTGCATGAAACGGCTCAGTTCGGCGGGGTTGCGTTCGCCCTGGAACCAAAGGGCGCGCGCGCCAAAGAGTGCCCTGGAAATGAACATGCCCGCTCTCCGCCCCGCTTCATCGAGCCGCGTATTGCGCGAGGAAAAGGCCATGCCGGAGGTCTCACGATGGGTTGTGCAAACCACCACCTCGGGTCCGTGCATGCGCTGCGCCAGATCGCGCACGACCAAGGCTTGCTGGCAATCCTTCTGCCCAAAGTAAGCGCGCGTGGGTTTTAGAATTTCAAAGAAACGTCCCACGATCGTGGCCACGCCTTCAAAGTGTCCAGGGCGGAACTCCCCCTCCAAGCTCTCCGCAAAAGGCCCTGGATCCAGCAGATATTCGGGAAGCAAGCCCCCCTCTGGATCCAAACGCCCGGGAAAGAATTCCGCCAAAGTGCCGGTGAACGCCATGTGACAACCCGCTTGTTCGAGCATCTTGGCATCGCTCTCGAAGTCCCGGGGATAGGTTTCCAGATCCTTAGACTCCCCGAACTGCAGGGGGTTCACAAAGATGCTCACGCAGACACGATCGTTCTCCAACGTCGCTTGGCGCACCAGGGTTTGGTGGCCTTCGTGCAAGGCCCCCATGGTGGGTACAAAACCCAAGGTCAAACCCTGATCCGCCACCGCTTGGCACCAATCGATGGCGTGTTCCGGGTTTTCGAAGCACTGGATGATCACAGGCTGCACTCCGCGGGCAAACGCCGCAACAACTCGGCAACCGTGGCTCCCAGCCCGGGCACCTTCCAGTCGGGCGCCACCTGTTCCAGGGGTTGCAGAACAAAACGCCGCTGCGCCAAGCGTGCGTGCGGCACCGTCAGATGTTCCTCGTCCATGCTTTGGTCCCCGAACAAAAGCAGGTCCAAATCGAGGGTTCTCGGCCCCCAGTGTTGCTCTGCGGAGCGCTCCCGCCCGAAGTGGGTTTCCACGCCTTGAAGAACCTCGAACAAGGCGCCCGGCGACAGGGTGGTCTCCACCACGATAGCGCCATTGACAAAATCGGGTTGCCCTGGAGGACCCCCCACCGCAGCGGTTTCGATCCAATCGGAACGCCGCAGCAATGTGATCTCAGCATGTTTGTCCAAACGTGAAAGGGCGCGCTTAAACGTGCGTTGCACGTCCCCCACATTCCCGCCCATTGCGATCGCCGCCTGGGCACGGATTTTCGGTTCGTTGTGCAGCATGGGAATCAACCCACCTTGCGCAGGGGATCCGGCCCTTGGCCCTTGCGTCGAAGGGCACCGACCAATCCGCGCCCCACATAGAAGTAACCGAGGATGAACAGGAAAGGCACGGGCACCAGGTACAACACCAGAGCCAACACCGTCCACTTGATCAGGGTTTGACTGCTGCCCCGTTCCTTGGCGGCCTTGGCCATGGCGTGCCCATAACGCACCTGGCTGACCATCAGAAATCCCAGGATCGGCAGCAACGCCAGCACCGAGTGTTCCAGGAAGGTCACGATACCCATGCGAGCGGACTCGGGGATGAAAGCCAAACCACGCCCAACCGCAGTGGCCTCCGAACCCGACCCTTCGATGCCGCCTCCCAGGGACAGGATCATCAGCATGGTGGCGACCAGGGTTCCGGCCGCTGCCGGAGAAGGCAACCCTTGGAAGAAACGGTGATGCTCCTCCCCCGGCTCGGTGGTCAGGTTGAAGCGCGCAAGGCGAATGACGGCCAAGAGAGTGAAGCAAGCCACCGCCAAGAAGTTCAGACGCGGATGGTACAGCCCTTCCGCCTCAAGCATGGTCTTGGCCACCATGGCGGGCGCCACTCCAAAGGTGATGCAATCCGCAAACGAATCCAGCTGGGCGCCCATTTCGCTGGACGTATTGGTCATGCGAGCCACCTTGCCGTCCAAGGCGTCGAAGACCAGGGCCAATACGATCAACCAGCAGGCGCTGGCCAGGAGGTGGTGATAGGTCGGGCTGCCCGCGCCGGCTGCCAGGGCGTCGATGGCCTTGGAGATAGCGAGCAATCCACAGCCGGCGTTGGCCATGGTGAGCAGGGACGGGAGTAGGGCGATGCTGGGCGAGGGAATAGCCATGGCCAGAATCTAACACGGGGGCGGGCCAGGTGGGGAATATGGGCGCCTCTAGTTCCTTTGCGGTGTCCCCTCCCCTACTATGTTTCCCATCATGAGCGAAATCCTGAGCATCCACGGACGGGAAATCCTAGATTCCCGAGGCAACCCCACGGTAGAAGTCGACGTCGAACTGATGAGCGGGGCCTTTGGCCGCGCCGCTGTACCCTCCGGCGCCAGCACCGGCATTTACGAAGCCCACGAACTGCGCGACGGCGGAGATCGCTACTGTGGCAAGGGCGTGCGCCAGGCCATCACGGCCATCAACGGCGAGATCGATGAGGCCCTGGAGGGCATCGAAGGCCTGGATCAGGGCGAGGTCGACCGCACCCTGATCGAGCTCGACGGCACCGAAAACAAGTCCCGCCTGGGCGCCAACGCCATCCTCGGTGTTTCCCTGGCGATGGCCAAAGCCGCCGCCGATGAAAGCGACCTGCCCCTGTACCGCTCGGTCGGCGGCGCCGCCGCCCACATCCTGCCCATCCCCATGCTCAACATCTTGAATGGTGGCGAGCATGCGGACAACAACGTGGACTTGCAGGAGTTCATGATCATGCCCATGGGCGCGCCGAGCTTCTCCGAAGGCCTGCGCCAATCCACCGAGGTCTACCACCAGCTCAAATCGGTTCTCAGGTCCCGTGGCATGAGCACCGCCATCGGCGACGAGGGCGGTTTCGCCCCCAACCTGAACTCCAACGAAGCGGCCATCACCATCATTCTGGAAGCCGTGGAAAAGGCGGGCCTCAAACCCGGCGAAGATATGCGAATCGCCATCGATGCGGCGGCTTCCGAGTTCTACAAGGACGGCATCTACACCATCGACGGCAAGGCCCACGACGGCGATGCCATGGTCGCGTACTACAAAGGCCTGTGCGACAAGTACCCGATCTTCTCCATCGAAGACGCCTTCGACCAGGACGATTGGGGCGCTTGGGAAGGCCTCACCAGCGCCATCGGCGACAGGGTTCAAATCGTGGGCGACGACCTGTTCGTCACCAACGAAGTGCGCTTGCAACAGGGCATTGACCAAAAAGCTGGCAACTCGATTCTGATCAAGGTCAACCAAATCGGCACCTTGACCGAGACCCTGAACACCATCGCCCTGGCCCACCGAAGCGGCTTCCGCTGCGTGATGAGTCACCGCTCCGGCGAGACCGAGGACACCACCATCGCCGACCTGGCCGTGGCATCCAACTGCGGTCAGATCAAAACCGGCGCCCCCTGCCGCTCCGATCGTGTGGCCAAGTACAACCAGCTACTGCGCATCGAAGAGGACCTGGGTTTCTCCGCGCGCTACGGTCCCCGCGACCTGACCTAGCGGGAGGCCAAGAAATCGGCGCCTTCCCGGGGAGCTCTCTCTTCCACCGATAGAGTCCCCCAGGAAAGACCCGGCGGTTGATCGTCCATGATCGAACGATTGGCTGGCTACTGGCTGCGCAGCCCCGACAGTTCGCCCGCCAGGGCCTCGGGACCCTTAAAGCCCTCCCAGCGCATGATCTCCTGGCCCTTGCCATCCAGGACCAGCGTCACCGGAATGCCTCTGACACCGAAATAGGTTTGCATATCCGGGTGATCATCCACATTCACGTGTAGGAAGACCCAGTTCTCGAGTTCACTTTGCATTTGGGGATCGGGATACGTCACGGTATCCATCTTCTTGCAAGCGCCTCACCAGGGAGCCCCCAGGTCGACGAGCAGCCATTTACCATCGGCTTGGGCTTGTTCGAGAGCCCCGGTGACCATGGCCGGCGCTTTGGTTTGATAGGGCACAGGCTGCTTGCAGGAGCCCACGAGCCAAAGGAACGCGAGGCTGAAAATCATGGGGATGGAGCTGGGTTTCATACCTTGGATCTTACGCCGGCCGGAACCAGCAGCGGGACAGCAAGGAGCATTCATTTGAAGGCAAACTTGCGCTGGCGCCCATTTCCGGGTGCCATGGGGCTGCGGACTTGGTTTCCTGACCCCGATGCGCGAAAACGCCATGCCCTCCACCCCTTCAAGCCCCGTCCCCCTGGCCGTCGTGGCCGGTGTGCGAAGACTGGTGTTCGAGGTGAAATACTGGGCGCCGGTTTGGATCCCAGGCATGCTCCTCTGGCAATTCACGACCAAGGGGCTGCAACCAACCCTGACGGAGGCCCACCGGCTGGAAGAGGTCGCACCCGGCGTGAATGCACGCCACGTGGAAGCCAAATCAGCCTTCGAACAGGTACAGGCCGAGGCCAAGGCCTGGCAGGACCCCGTCTATCGGGAGCGCCGCCGACGCCTGCGCTCCCAAGAGCCCAACCCTGAGCGGCTTGCCCAAGAGTATGAAGAGGCGGCCTTGGGAGAGCCCGTGGCCGAGACCTTGGAAGGATGGTACGACTCCGAGGAGTCCCTGGATGCCAACGGCGATTGGCAAGGGCAGCAAGCCTCCCCGGCGGAGTTCCTGGAAGACTACAACAACTCCGCCGAAGAGCCGAGCGAAGCACTGCTCGAGGGCCAGTCGACCTGGGGCACGGTGGGATTGAATCTGCAACCCACGGACCCGCGCCCATTGACCTTGAGCTCCCCCACTTGGAGTGCGTCGCCGGTTCCCGAGAACAGCCCGCAGGATCGGTCGGGCCCCACCACTCTGGGAGATTGATTTCCAGTGGAGTTGATGCGCAAGTGGCTCGGTTGGTCTGTTTGCATCGGGTATTGCCTCATGGCTCCCGCGTGGGCCTTAGCGCAATCCAACAACCCGGGAGAGGGGCCGCTCCAGAACGACACCTTCGTTCCGATCCATAGGGACGCCGCGGGCCTGTTACTGAAGGGCGACATGGACCTGCTCAGCGCTCGACGGCAGCAGAACCAAACCCACCTGGTTTCCGCCTTGGATGCTTGGCAACTCGCCTTGCAACAAAGCTCCCCCACCGATTGGGTCCATGGCTGCGACCCGGGCGGTGTGGCGGCGAAACTATGGACTGCGGCAAGGGGTGGTCCCGGGCGCTTGGAATTTGGAGTTCAAGCCGCTGTTGCGCACCGCCTGATGCAACTGGAGCCCTCCGAACAGACCGCATGGATCGATCGCTTTGGCCCGCTCGCCAAGGATGCACTCGAGCGTTCGCCGTTTGATGCGGAAGGACTGAAACGACTGGAGTACCGCTTTCCCATGACGCTGGCCGCATCCCACGCAGCCTTGCGCCTGGCCGACTTGGAGCTCGAACGCGGCGCCCACTCGCGGGCGCAAACCTGGCTCGATCGGGCCGCGTGGCACCAACACCCCATGGGCTCCAATCAAACCTGGACGGACCACCTCAAGGCGCGGGGCTGGCAATCCCATCGTCCCCAAGAACGCCCCACACCCAGGAACCTCAGCGACCTGAAACTGGTGCGAGCCGTGCGCTTGGAAGCTCGCCCGGGCCGCTTACCCCAGGGGGAGATCCCCACCCTGGGATTAGGTCTAATCCCAGGATTGGCGCCCATGGACGACGGATCCATCGTGGTGCAAACCCCGCGCACGGTGATTCATCTTTCCGCCGCTTACCTGGATGGCGAAGCCGGAAACGCCCAGGTGCAAGGCCTGGCATCGATCACCCAGGAGGGACCCCTTCGCCCCCTGACCCCAAGCAGCAGCGGCGGCTGGTCTTTGATGCCCGTGACCCGGGGGTCCAAGGTTTTCCTGGTGGTCGATAGGGCCCGGTCCGGCTCTATTCGTTACGACCTACCCATCCCATCGCGCAGCAACCATTTGATCTGTTTGCAGGCCGCCGCCAACGGCAAACTGGAGGTCGTTTGGCGCCGTTCGAGCGACGGCCTGTTCGATGCCGAAGGAGCATTGCAGGGGAATGTAGAACCGCGCGGCGCCTGGGAATTCCAACCGGGCCCCATCCTGGTCGACGACCTGTTGATCTGCGTGGCGCGCGCCATACCGGAACCGAATGCGGCCGGTGGAGAGGGTGAAGACCAAACGACAGGGGGACCCGGTGAGGCTTTCTTGAACCTGATGGCCTTCCACGCGAGCGATGGTTCCCTGGTCTACTCCGTGCCTTTCGCCAAGGCCTCGGATCTGGTGCTACGGGACGATTCAAGCGTATCCCAGGGCATTCCCACGGTTTGCATGCCCCTGGCTTTCGAACCCAATAGTGGTCAGGTCCTGGTTGCCAGCCATCACGGATTGATCACGACATTCGATGCAACGGACGGACGCGCACGCTGGAGCCTGCGCACACGCCGCCGCAACCCGCGCGAGCGGGGTTGGCCGGGCTCGCGCCGTCCCCCTATCTCGGAACTCACCGCTTGGGTGGCCCCTTTCGACAGCGATTTTCTGTACACACTCGACCTTCGGCGCCAGGCGCTTTCGCCGCTCAAAGAAGACCCGACCCCCAAGGGTCTGCGATTGGACTTGGTCCATGCCGACATCACGGGCAGGGCTTTCCTGGGCCGCCGTGGTCGCCATGAAACCCTGTGGTATGAACCCGAGGAGGGCGCCGCCCAATACTCGGCTTTCCTGGGCCGTCAAGAACACCTTACCGGGACCCTGGCCAGGACCCGGGATGCTTGGCTGTTCGCCAGCACCCGCGGCCTCTATGTGCTCGACCCGGCCCGCGAGTGGGCCTTCATCCACCACTACGCCCTGCAAGACCAGGGCGCCGGAATCGGTGGAAACGTCTACACTCTTGGGGATCGCGTACTCGTTTTGGGCGAAGATACGCTTTGGGTTTTGCGTTGATGCGCGCTCCCACCCCGACCGCCCAACCCACCACTCCACCATGCAAGCAGTCAGCACCTTCATCCACTTCGCCGAACGCCCCGAAACCATGACAGATGAGTGGATCTCAGGGGCCTACCGCGCCTTGTGCGAGCGGGCGGACAGTGCCTGCAACGATGCGCAATGGGTGGGTTTGTGCAAGGATTGGAACTCGCTGAAAGCGTATGTCGAAGGCGAAGATTCCCGGCGCAGTTTTCGCTTCCGGCAGGACATGAATGACTCCGCCCTGGAAGAACAGGATCGCATCATGCGCGAGGAGATCATTCCTGCCTCGGAAACGGGCGATGCGCTGCTCGGCAAGGCCCTGCTCGCCAGCGACCACAGGGATGCGGTCGCCAAGCACTTTGGCAATCAACTACTGGATGTGCTGTCGATCAAAGAAGGCCCCCTGGCCCCCATCAATAGCGACCTGCGCATCCAGGTCAGCCAGTTGGGTACCGAGTACGACAAGATTGTGGCCGGCGGCGAAGTCCGCGTCGAAGGCAAGACCATGACCCTGACCCAAGCGCGTAGCAAGATCTCCTCCGAGAACGCCAAGACCCGCCGCGCCGCCTTTGAAGCCTACTTTAGCTGGTTCGACAATCACCGCGACGAGCTGGCCAAAATCTATGCCGGACAAGTGGAGCTGCGCACGAAGATGGGGACGAACCTGGGCTTCGACAACTTCGTGCCGCTCGGTTATGCGAGCATGGAGCGCACCGCCTACGGCCCCAAAGAAGTGGCGCAATTCCACGCAGCCGTTCTCAAGTACGCCTCGCCCTTGTTCAAAACACAAGCGTTGGCCCAGGCCAAAGCCTTGGGTACCGACACGCTCAAACCATGGGACGCCAGTTACTTCCCCGGCCGCTCCCTGGCGGACGGCGCTGCCAAGCCCGTGGACCAGCAACTCGACAAGATCGGCCGCATCTTCAAACGCCTATCCCCCAAGCTCTCGGCCCACTTCGAGCGCATGCGCAAAGAAGAGCTAATCGATTTGCCCAACCGCAAGGGCAAGGCCGCCGGTGCCTTCTGCACCAGCATGCCCGATGAGGGCCGCGTGGCGATCTTCTGCAACTCCACCGGCGACGAGGACGACATCGGAACCCTGGCCCATGAGATGGGCCACGCCTTCCAAGCCTGGGAGAGCCAAGCCATCGAGTCGGTGGACCTGCAGTGGCCCACGTCCGACGGCGCCGAGGTGCATTCGATGGGCATGGAATACTTGACCATGCCCTACCTGGACGAATTCTTCAGTCCCGAGCAAATCAAGAAGTTCGTGGCGACGCGCTGGGCGGAAGCCATCCGCCTACTCTGCTACGTGTGCGTGGTCGACGCCTTCCAGCAGTGGGTCTACGAAACGCCGTCGGCTTCCAATGACGAGCGCGATTCAGAATGGACGCGCTTGGGAGATATCTACATGCCCGGCATCGACTGGTCCGGCGACGCCGAAGCCTACCGCTCCACCCGCTGGTACGCACAACTGCACATCTTCCGCTACCCCTTCTATTACATCGACTACGCCATCGCCAAAACCGGCGCCATGCAACTAGCCCTGATGGACGCGAAGGATCACGAAGCTTGCCTCGAGACCTACCTGGAGCTCTGCCGCCTGGGCGGCACCAAGCACGTGCTAGACCTATTTTCCGGCGCCGGCCTACGCTCCCCCTTCGATGCCGAAGTCATGAAGGACCTAATGGCGCACGCTGCGGATCAACTGTAGCGGTACCGCGCCCGCCCCCAGGGGGATCCGGTGTCTGACACCGGATCCCCCCAGGGCCCTGGGCTGTATGTTTCTTGTTCAGGGGCCCCATGGCTGGGGCGGGGGGGGGCAATGTGGCTCTCCTGGGGTTACCAGGCTAGGGATGGGGCGCTAGAGGGTGTAGATTAAGGGTGTCATGGTCGATCACTGAGGGGTGGCCCTGGAGCAAGGCGCTTTTTGTGCTTCCGGGGCTGTTTTTGGGGGGTGGACCGGGTTTGGTGGGCAATTTGGGCCCCCATCCCGTGGAGCCCTCCTCCAGATCGACGAACGAATTCCAGAACCGTACGACGGATAAAACTATGACGGAAGCCTCCTTGAAGCGCCTGCGCGAAGTGCATGGCCAGATGAAAGACGAATTGGCCAAGGTCATCGTGGGCCAGGACGAAGTGATCGAGCAGCTGCTCATGGCCATTCTTTCCAGGGGGCATTGCCTCTTGGTCGGAGTGCCCGGGCTGGCCAAGACCCTGATGATCTCCAGCCTGGCCAAGACGATGGACCTGGACTTCGGTCGCATCCAGTTCACGCCGGACCTGATGCCCTCCGACATCACGGGCACCGAGCTCTTGCACATCGATCCGGAATCCAGCGAGCGCTCCTTCCGCTTCGCTCCGGGTCCGCTCTTCACCAATGTGCTGTTGGCCGACGAAATCAACCGCACGCCGCCCAAGACCCAGGCCGCACTGCTCGAGGCCATGGTCGAACGCCAGGTCACCTCCGCCGGCCAAACCCACGACCTGCCCGATCCCTTCTTCGTGTTGGCCACCCAAAACCCGATCGAGCAGGAGGGCACCTATCCCCTGCCCGAAGCCCAGCTCGACCGCTTCATGTTCATGGTCCACGTGGGATACCCCAGCGTGGATGAAGAACGCGAAATCCTGCGCCGCACGACCCAGGGCAAACCCGCCGAGGTCAAGAGTGTGGTGAGTGGCAAGGAACTGCTCGAACTACAAGAGGTGGTGCGTGACATCCCGGTGGCCGACGAAGTGCTCAACATGGCCGTAGAATTGACACGTCGGACGCGCGTGCGTGCCGGCGACGCCGCCGCCAGCGTGCGCGAGTTTGTGACCTGGGGCGCGGGACCGCGCGCAGGCCAATTCCTTTTGCTCGGCGCCAAGGCCCACGCGGTCATCCATGGTCGCGACTACGTGGCCGGCGAGGACATTCACGCGGTGGCCCACCCGGTGCTTCGTCACCGCATCGTTACCAACTTCAGCGCCCAGGCGGAGGGTGTCACTTCCGACGCCATCGTCAGTCGTCTCCTGGAAGGCACGTCGGTGGGCGGTTCCGTCGGCGCGGGTTTGCCTGGCCTTTCCGGCCTTGGCCAAGGTTGATCCCAGGCCTGTGGCAAAACACAAAGACGTTATAGACCCGGCGGTCCTAGATCGTTTGAACGACCTCTCGCTGGTGGCCCGGCGGGTGGTCGAAGGTTACATGGCGGGGCATCATACCTCGCCCCACAAGGGCAGCTCAATCGAGTTTGCCCAGCACCGTGCTTATTCCCCCGGCGACGAATTGCGCCGGGTGGACTGGAAGGTCTTCGCGCGCACGGAGCGCTTGATGGTCAAAGAGTACGTGGAGGAGACCAGTCTTTCGCTCAACATCCTGGTGGACACCTCCGAGTCGATGGCCTTTGGATCCAGCCAGCGCACCAAACTAGAGTACGCCAGATGGTGCGCCGCCGCGCTCAGTCACTTGGTCCTGCGCCAACGCGACCAGGTGGGTTTGATTCTGTTCGACGAAGAGAGCAGCACCAAGGTCCCGCCCGCCAATGGCGGTCCCCAGGAAGTCGCCATCCTGCAAGCCCTCTCCGACGCGTCGCCCTCCGGCGCCACCCGGGTGGGCGAGGTTCTTCAATGGCTCACCGGGCGCCTACGCCGGCGCGGCCTCACCGCCATCTTCTCCGACTTCTTCGAAGATCCCGATACGATCCTCGAAGGCGTCAAGCGCCTTCTGCACGCGGGGCACGAGCCGATCCTTTTTCAAATCCTAGATCCCCAGGAGTTGCTCTTCGACTTTGACGGACTGCTGCGCTTGGACGGTTTGGAAAACAGCGGCACACGCAAGATCGACCCGCGCTCCTTGCGCGAGGCCTACCGCGAAGAGATCAACAAACACAACCGCAAACTAGCTCGCGCCACCAGCGCCCTCTCCGTGGACTTTGTGCCCATGCGCACCGACCAACCGCTGGACGCCGTGCTTTCCACCTACTTGGCCGCCCGTAGCGCCGGCACCCGCGGGGGCGGTCACTGACCATGCAAGGTTTCGTTAACCCGGCCCTGGCATTTGGCGCCCTGCTCGCCGTCGTGCCCCTGATCATTCATCTGCTCAACCGCAGGCGCCACAAACCCCTGGCCTGGGGCGCCATGCGTTTTGTGGAAGCCGCCTACAAGCGCACCCACCGGCGCATGCAGATGGAGAATCTGCTGCTGTTGCTGCTGCGCATGGCCGCGGTCGCTGCCCTGGCATTTGCCGTGGCGCGTCCCTTCGTCGGACGCGGCGCCCTGGGCGCACTCACCGAAGCCAGTCGCGACATCGTGCTCATGGTCGATGGCTCCGCCTCCACCGGCTACCGGGCCGACATCGAAACGACCTTCGACCGCATCGTGCGGCGCGCCGAAGCCGTAGTGGACGCCCTGGACGAAGGGCGCGGCGATCGTGTGCACCTTTGGCTCCTGGGCGAAGAACCCCGTTTGCTTTCCTGGCCCTCCCCCGCCAAGGCCATGAGCGTCTTAAGCACCCTGGAGTCCCCGCTCGACGAACCCCTTAACCTGGACCGGGCCTTCGGAGAGCTGCAACGCTTGATCAAGGACGGGGAGCTCATGGATGGCGGCGACACGGAGGTACGCCTGCTCACCGATCTGCAACGCAACTCATTCCTGGCCAGCGGCACCGAGTCCGAAAGGCCCGCCTACTTCGAGCGCCTCGACGACCTGCACGCACGCGGTTGGTCCGTTTGGGTGGAGGATCTGGGTTCGGCTTCGAGCACGCCCCCCAATCGCACCGTTTCAAAAGTGCGCCTCACAAACGCCACCAGTGGTTTGGCTGAAGCCAGCATCACCGTGGTCAACCACTCCAACCTGCCACAGCCCGGTGTGCGCATCAGCCTCGACGTGGACGGCAATCGCATTCCGAGTCAACGGCTGGACCTGGAACCCCGCTCCGAACAGACCGCGGTCTTCCGCTTGGGTTCCCTGGAACCCGGCCCGCACACGTTGGTGGCGGAAACCGAAGGCGACCGTCTGGCTGTCGACGACCGCCGCGCCCACGTGGCCCACATTCCCAAGCCAACCCGCGTATTGTTGGTCAACGGGGCGCCCTCCAATAACCTGACCCAGGACGGCGTTGGATACTTGCGCTTGGCCATCGAAGGCAATAGTTCCGGGGAAGGTTCCAACAATGGTCCCTTTGTGGTCCAGGAGATCCGCGCCGCAAACCTGGCCGCATCCGACCTTGAGATGTCCGACCATGATGTGATCTGGCTCGCTGGCATTGCCGCACCCAATCGCGCGGTTCTGGCCGACCTGGAAAAATTCGTGGTGGATGGCGGTGCCGTGATCATTTCAGCGGGTCCGCAAGTCGGCGACCTCAACGCTTGGCGGGAACGCGCCTTCGCCTCCGACGGCTCGGGGCTCATGCCCGGCGAATGGTTGCGCAAGGTTTCGATCGCACGCCAGGGTGACTTCTATCGCATCGCGGAGTTTGTCGAAGACCACCCCGTACTCTCACTCTTCGCCGACCCGGGCCTGCGCCCACTCCTGATCGGTGTGCCCTTCTCGGACTTCCTTTCCCTGGCCCCCGAACCGGACGCCCGTGTTTTGATGCGTCTTGACGACGGGGAATCGAGTCCTTTGCTGGTGGAAAAAAGTCTGGGACGGGGTCGCGTATTGGTCTTCAACAGCACGATTCACGAGGCCTGGACCCTGTTGCCCCGGGCGGGTCGGACCTTTGTTCCATTCGTCTTTGAGCTGCTCACCCACGCGGCCGGATCGGAGATCGAAAGCCTTGAATATGCTCCCGGCCGGGAGGTCTTCGTTGAGGTGGAAGGCTTCCCCCGCTCTCCGGAGCTGGAACGACCCGACAGCTCACGGCGATTGATCGAAGGCGACCCGCTGGTCTCGGGGGGTGACCACTATGTTCTACCTCCGGTTCCGTCCTCGGACACGCGTGCGGTCGGTTTGTATCAGGTCCATTTACAAGGGGCGCAAGACCATGCGTTCGCGGTGGTCCTGGACCCTAAGGAGGGCGACATGTCCCGCCTAGTGAGTTCTGAACTGCCCGGTTTGCACGACGCCTTGCACTTTGAGAGTTCCGGAACAACTCCAGGTGAAGCCCCTAGTCAACAACGCCAAGGCGGAGAGATTTGGCGCACGCTCGCCATCTTCTCCCTGTTCTTCCTGGTCGCCGAATCCCTTTGGGCGGGCTACCTGGGCCAAAGGAGGCAACGGGTATGAATGTTCCCCTCGCCACATTAGGCCAAGAAGCCCAAAGTGCTTCCTGGCGCTTCCTGGAATTGCCGGCAGCCTGGGTTTTGGCCATGGTCATCATGCCCTTGGCCATCGGCATTTCGTACCTGGCTTACCGCCGCGAACCGATCAAACCTAGAGTGCGCGCCACCCTGATCACGCTGCGCAGCCTTTCTTTCCTGGCCCTATTGCTGGTGCTTTTCCGCCCCGTGCGCGTGGAGTCCCGGGAGAATGTCGAGGCCGCCGGCGTGCTGGTGCTGGTGGATGACTCCGCCAGCATGGTGCGCAAGGATTCGTACAACGCGGACCCCGCCCTGCGCTCCAAGGTGCGCGGCTTTGCCGGTCTGCCGCCCGAGCAGGTCACCCGTTCCGAACTGGCCAGGCGATTCGTGGAAGGCCCCTTCCTGACGGAACTCGAACAGCGCGGCTATCAAACCCAGACCTTCCGCTTCGCGGACGCCCTCTCCCCGGTCTCTGACTTTGAGACCCTGACCGCCAAGGGGCGTGCCACCCACTTGGGCAGCGCGCTTTCCAACGCACTCGCCGGACAGCGCAACCGTTTCATCACCGATGTGGTGATCCTGTCCGATGGACGTTTCACCGGGGGAATCGACCCCTTTGAAGCGGGACAAGGTGCCCGGGCAGCCGGGGTCGAAGTGCACACCATGCTGGTGGGAGATCCCACCCCCGAGGTCAACCTGACGATCGAAATGTTGGACGCGCCCACGGGTGTCCTGCAAGGCGATGAGATTTCCCTTCCCGTTCGCATCACTTCCTCCGGCGTCGACGACGCGCAAAGCGAAGTGCTGTTGGAAGAACTGGGACCTGAAGGATCGGGGCTGCAGCCACGTGCGGTGGATCGCCAAGACGTCACGCTCGATGGCAGCCATGCCCGCGTGGTTCTTGTGGCCCCCTCCGCCGGTTTGATCCCCAATGCGAGCGTGCGGCGCTTCCGAATTCGCTTGACCCCCCTAGCGAAGGAAAACCTGCTCGACGACAACCAAGTGGAATTGAGCATCCCGGTGACCTCGGCGCGCCTGCGCGTCCTGTACGTGGAGGGCTTCCCCCGCTATGAGTACCGCTTCCTGCGCGAACTCCTGCGCAGTGGCGACGAACGCATTCAAGCCCAGATCTTCCTGATGTCGGCCACGCCGGACTTTTCCCAAGATGCTTCCCCTGGCATGCCGAGCCTCAAACGCATTCCCACCGATCGGCGCGAGCTACTCGACAACTACGACGTGATCATCCTGGGTGACCTGGATCCCTATCGCATCTCCGCCGACCCGGCGCGGGGCGAAGAGTTCGTGGCGAGCTTGCGCGAGTTCCTTGAGAAGGGCGGTGGCCTGTGCGTGATCGCCGGCGAATACGAAAACCCGCGGGCTGTGGCTGGAACCGAGTTTGCGGGTCTGCTTCCCGTGATCCTGGACACGACCGGATCCCTGGCGCCCGAGCAGAACACCAACCTGCCCAAGAGCCCGATACTCGCCACGCCGGATGCGCCCCACGAGATCCTGCGCCTGCACCCCGATTTGGAAATCAACCGCGCCCTTTGGGAAAACCCCGAAGGCCTGCCCGGCTTCCTCTGGTTCAGCCCGACCTTGGGTGCAAAACCAGGCAGTCAAGTTCTGCTATCGCACCCAAAACTCACGGCGGGTCCAAGCCGCGAACCAGCCCCCATCATGGTAGCCGGATACTATCCCTCCGGGCGTACCCTTTTTCTGGGCATCGAATCCACCTGGCGCTGGCGCAAGCGCTTCCAAAATCGCTACCACCACCGCTTCTGGCTCAACGCCCTGCGCTGGTTGGCCTTGGGCCGCCTGAAAGGTACCGATCGCAAGCATCGCTTGGATTCCTTGGAACCGAGCTACCTGCTCGATGAACCGGTGGCCATCGAAGCACGCATTCTGGACGACGACTATCAGCCCAGCGAAGAGCCGATGATCGAAGTGCAGTGGCAGACGCCGGGCAAGCAGCCGGAAACAGTCGAGGTGGGAGCCATCGAAGGCGAACCCGGACGCTATCGGCTGAGTCGCAACGTGGAGCGCATTGGCAACTACCAGGTTTGGATCGAGAAGGATGGCATGCGCATCGCATCCACGGAATTCGAGGTCTTGCTACCATCCCAGGAGACGCGCGACCCCAGTCCGGACCCCGCGGCCCTGGAGGCCATGGCCCAGATCACCGGTGGCAAAGCGCTCTCGATCACCGAGGGAATGGCCCTGCTAGAAGCTTTCCCCGAAGGCCAGGAGAGGCGCCTGCCGGTGGCCTCCGAACTGACGGACATTTGGGACCGCTTGGGCACGCTCCTGGCCGCCCTTTTCCTGTTCACCATGGAATGGATCCTGCGCAAGCGCTATGAGCTGATTTGAACTCCGTATGAGCCGAACCACCACACACCCCGCCGACCAATGGGCTGAACAACGCGCTTCCAACGCTGGGAGCCTGCGTTGGGTGTTTGTGATGTACGCGCTTGGTTTTATCTGGCTGGCAGGTTCCAAAACCGCATATGCCCAGGGCCTGCGCGTATCGGCTGAAGAACTGGATGATCCCGACACGCTGCCCTTCCAGATCTACGACACCATGCAGGTGCGAGCCCTGCACGAGAGCATCTTGGAACACCTGGAAGCCGGTCGTTTGCCCGAGGCCTTGGAACAATTGCAGGAGATGCTCGAAAATCACCGGGGTGAAGTCCTGCCCTCCCTCTATACCGAAGCCCCCGCCAACAGGGGAAACGTGCCCAGCGTGGTGCACGTGGGCAGTTCGGGTTGGGCAAACGACAAACTTTTCGAGGTTGCAGGGCTCAACCCCGAAGCGAGGTCCACCTATCGGCGCATGTTCGAGAAACAAGCACAGGCCGCCCTGGAATTGGCCATGCTGCAAGGCAAGCGCTCCGATTGGGTCGAGGTCGCGCGCCGCTGGCCCATCACAAAGGCCGCTAACCGCGCACGTTGGGCCCTTGGCGACCTGGCCATGGAAGCGGGTCGCTGGGACCTGGGGCGCAGCTCTTGGGCGCGGGCCATGGCATGTGAATTGGGTACACCGCACGCCATTCCTCAAACCTCTGCCCAGTGGGAAAGCGGCCTCAAGGCCCTGGCGGAATTAGGGTCCACCGAAACCAAAGAGCACTTGGTGAACATTGAGTCTCGGGTGGCCTGGCTCCTCGAAAGTGGAAATGGCCTCCTGGTTGAAGCCCCCTTGAATAAGGCCACGCCCCTGCAGCCCGGCCGAGCTGCTGTGGGCGCATTAGACCAATACGAAGCGGGCTGGCCCGAGGCCCTCGAGCTTCCCCGCCACCCCATGATCTTCGATTGGGGATTCCAAATGCATAGCGACACAGATGGTGATCGTCTGTTCGTCAATACATCCAGACAACTGCTGGCCCTGGGCGTTTGGACCGGCGAAATTCAGTGGTCGAGTCCCTTGGAGATGGCCGGTTGGACGCAGGGTGAGGATCAAGATGCCCGCTTCAAAGAGGCCATGGATTTCCAAAGAGTCCTCTTTGCTCCTGCGGTTGCGGAGGGCATTGTGGTCGCTTCCTTCCAACTGCCATTCGTGCTCACGCCGCCCGACCAGTTCCGGCAAATGCGGATCATTTGTTTGGTGCCCGAACGCCGCCTCTTCGCCTTCGACGCCAAGACCGGCAAACCCCTTTGGGACACCGCCCCCCCCACGGATTGGGATGGGGAGAGCGGACCGACGCGCGAGCGTGTGAGCATTGCGGGTCCGCCGGTCATCGATCGCTCCAAGATTGTGGTCCCCACCGTGCACCTGCGCGGTCGCGTGGAGTTCCATGTGGATTGTTTTGACTTGGAAACAGGTGAGGCGTTGTGGCACACACCCCTGGTCACCGGCCAACGCGAGCTGAACATGTTCGGCCGGGAGATCTCCGAATTCACGGCCCCCCCCGTGCGCATCGAAGGCGACCGGGTATTGGTCGCAACCCAGCTTGGCTCGGTGGTTTGCCTGGACCTGGAGACCGGCGCGACCCTTTGGCAAAGCCTGTACCCACAGATTGAGATCACCAAAGCCACGTATTACTCACCCGGGTACATGCGCTCATTGTGGACCAACTCCCCGCCGGTGGTGGTCGATGATTTGGTCCTGGTTGCACCATGCGATGGGGATTCCCTTTTGGCCTTGGACCTGAATGACGGAACCGTTCGTTGGTCCATGGAACACAAGGATTTTCGCAACCAACGCTCCGGGGTTCGTTCCCGGTCGGAGTTCAACTATTTGGTGGACGCCGATGAGAATAACGTGATCCTCGGAGGCCGGCGAGTGGCTTCCTTCTCCCCCAACATAGGCACCCTGGCGGACGGCCCCCCGCGCCACTTGGTCTGGGTCTACCCCACTGGTGAAAGCATTTCCAACCCCGGACTGCGTGCAGTTTCCACCTCCGGACAAATCCTGGTCCCCACCGACGGAGCCTTGGTGGGAGTGGATCGGCGCAATGGGCGTCCGCGTCGCTCCCTCGATTGGACGGGGCACAAGGGCAGCCCCCTGGTCACCGCCATGGGCGTGTTCACCGTGGGGTGCCGTGAAGTCTTCCACTTCCTAAATTGGAAGGAAAACCTGACCCGTGCTCAGCGCACGCTGGACGAAAAGCCCGGTGACGAGGAAGCCCTCTACAACCTGGCCCTGCTCTTGCAGAAGCGTGGACAAGCCGCGCGACTGGCACAACCCGAGCCGCGCCTTGCAGAAGCGCGCCGCTCCATCGCTAAGGCCCGCGAACTGCTCAGCGACGCGCTTTCCAAGGAACCCACGCAATCGAGCACGCGCCTGCGCGAACTGCTGTTTGACACCCTTTTGGAGGAGGGGCGCGCGCGCCGCATGTCCGCCTCGCCCGCCGGAGCCCGCCAGGCCTGGGAACGCGCCTTGGCCATGGCCGAGGGCGACCGTGAAGTTTCCACCGCACTCTTGATGCTCATTTCCCTGGACCGGGGCCGAGACGAGGTTCGCATGCGGCAACGCCTACATCGTTTGTCCGCTGAATTCCCGCACCTGTCCGTACCCTGTCGCCTGCTGCGCCCCGGCACCTCCGACGATGACCCCGCCAGCACCGCGCGCTGGATCCCCACTGTGGCGACCACCCGCTCCGACCCCTTGCAAGCCGGCAAACCCACGCGACTCCCCCTGGGTCTGTGGGCGCGCATGGAATATGCGGACTCGGTCCTAGGTGAACGCGCCAGGAAATCCGTCACCAGCCCCTATCCCGCCCTCTATTATATCGTGAAGCACTTCTCGAGCTGGGATTGGATCGAGGGCGGTGCTGGCCAAGCCGCGGCCGCCCGCATCCAGATGGCCCTGGAACGTGGCTTCGAAACTGGCTTTGACGAAATCGAAGCGCGCGCGGAAATGGTCCTGCAAAAGGCCCTGGCCAGTGGCGATCGATCACAACTCGAAGAGGTGCAAAGGTTCTTTCCATTCACTTCCCAAGCGGAACGCGCCGGTGAAGAGCGCATCCGCTGGGCAGCACAAACCGGGCAGATCGCCCTGTTGGCCCAAGTAGTTCTGCGCGACTTCCCCGCCGAGTTCTCACTGGAACGCTGCACCCCCACCCAACGGGAGCACCTGGCCCTATTGGCACTCAAAATCGGAGAACAGGGTGGCCTCACCTTCCGGGCGGAGTTGGGCAAGAGGCTGAGCGCCAGCGCGCCACGGCAGACCATGGACCTGGATATGGGCGACCCGCTCTCCATGCAGGACTTAAGTTTGCGGTGGAGTGCCCAGGTGCCCGTGCCCCGGACGCCCTCCCTGCCCACCTTCCCCAGTAAAATGCAGAGTGTGAACAACCGTTCCCCGCTGATCGCCGGCGAGGGACTTTGGATTCCCCCTTACCTCACAGACAACGACGCCTCTTCCACACAACCCACCCCCTCGGTAACGCTTCACCTCTGGAACGATGCGCTTTCCCCCTATCCGATCGTGGCCGCATTTGGTGATGGGGACACACCCCTGTGGACCCTGCCCGAGGCGTACGATCGCCAGAGCCCAGAGCGCTGGGCCGCTTCTCCTGGCCGTGCGCACGTGGCAACCCCTAGCACCCTTCTCACCGCAGACCGGGACACGGGCACCGAACTCTGGCGTTGGGAAGCCGACGATGAGCAGTTCATAGACCAGGTGCTACACAGTCAGGGGGTTTTGGTTGTGACCGCTATCGACATCTCGTCGGAGAACGACACTCCAAGTGATTTCATTCAAATAGGTCTGGAGGCCTCCAGTGGCACCGAATTGTGGCGCAGACGGGTTCGTTCCAGTTCATTCCATCATCACACGGTGATCGGATCCGGTTTCCAGGTTCTGATTTCCAAAGGTACACACCCCTCCCAGGTCTTCGACCTCTTTTCCGGTTCCACCGGCCCCACGATCCAAACCGGGCGCTTGAGTTCCGTCACCCTGCGCGCCTCATGGATTGAGGACGGCAAGTGGATCCTCCCAACGTTCGCTAGTCTGGCGGTTCCTAGCAAGAATCACATCGAAGCCTATGACATGGCCAGCGGCTCGCGTGCTTGGCGTGTGCCCTTCGGTCCTGGCCGCGAATTGTGGCGCGTGTTGCAATTCCGGGGCGACACCTACCTGGAGATCTACCGCTCTCCGGCGGAAGGTCCACGCTCCATGGCGGTGCATGAACTCGACGTGCGCAAGGGCAACATTGCGAACAGATCCCGTTTCGGATTGCCCGAGGGTGGATTGCTGATCGGCCTGCCAAAACGGGCCACGATCCAGCTGCAAAGCCCCTGGGTATTTGCACGCATCACGCTCGCAACGGGCAACGCCCTGCGTGCCCTACACCTGCGCAATGGGCAGCGCTGGGAACGTACGATCTCCAGCAATCTGTACATGGTGCGCCCCGAGAGCCTTCCGCGCCCCATGGTCTCTGAAGACGCCGTGGCGGTCGCACTTCCCAAGCGCGGCTCCAGGGGTCAGCCCGATCTAACGACTTACTATATTCTGACCTTTACAAAGGACCACGGTCGGGCCACGAGCGATCTAATGATACGTGAGCGTGGGCCCAAGAACGCCCCCCCCCAGCTTTCCGCTATCGGCCCCTGGTTGGTGTTCGGGAAAGGCACCGCCTCCCAAATCCTTGGAGCTTCCACACGATGACAACGCAAATTCAAACCGGGTCAGAGAGCCTCCGCCTTCGCATGCAGAGCATGCTCACCAAACGCCTTGGTCCCATCGCTTTTGCCTGTGCTTGCACCTTGTCAGGTCCAGCCATCGGCCAGGTGACCAAACCTTCAAGGGAAATGCCGGTCCAAAATGATCGCATTCAAATCACCGACGAACATGCGGATGCGGCGCAACGGGGTTTGGATTGGTTGGCCGAGCATCAAAACAAGGACGGCAGCTGGACCGCCGACGTGGGTTACAAACTGAACCATGGTTACCGGGCCACCGCCAAGGGCAAGGGGCATGTGGGGGTCACCTCCTTGGCTGGTATGGCATACTTGGCCGGCGGACACTTCCCCGGCCGTGGGCCCTATGCAAAGAATGTGGAGTCCTGTTTGGACTTCGTCCTGTCCTGTGTGAGTGACGACGGTTACATCACACACTCGGGCACACGTATGTACAGCCACGCTTTCGCCACCCTCTTCCTGGCGGAAATTTATGGCATGACCCACCGCGAAGACGTGCGGGCACACCTGCAAAGGGCTATCGACTTCATCGTCAAAAGTCAGAACGCGGAAGGCGGTTGGCGCTATGTGCCGCTCGACAAGGGCTCGGACATGTCGATCGTGGTTTGCCAGGTGCTCGCACTGCGCGCGGCCCGCAACATCGGCATCCGGGTCCCCAAAGGAACCATCGATCGTGCCATCGATTACGTGGCGGCCTCGGCCGTGACCAATGAGACCAGCAAGGATCCGCGCGGTCGACGTTACTCCGGCAACCTGGGGACCTTCCACTATCAAAAGGAAGACCTGGCGCGCACGACCTTCCCCCTGACCGCCGCCGGCGTGACCGCGCTGCACGGTTTGGGTGTGTATTCCTCCGAGCTGATCGACCACGGCATCGACTTCCTGCAGAGCCAATTGGATCACTTCAATTCCCTGTACGGCAGTCGCGGCCACTACTACTTCTGGTACGGCCACTACTATGGCGTGCAGGCCATGTACACCGTGGGTGGACACGCCTGGCTCACCTACTTCAGGGGACTGCGCGAGTATTTGCTCGACCAGCAACGGGCGGACGGATCCTGGCCCAACCGGGATGGCCCGGGCCCCGCGTTTAGCACGGCCGTGGCCTGTTTGATCCTCGAAATCCCCTACGGTTACCTTCCGATCTTCCAACGCTGAAACGCCGCATGTTGAACCAACTCCCCAGAACCCATGCCCTGCTGGACAAGCTCCGGCGCAGCCTGCGACGCTCCGCGTTGCGGCAGGAATTGGGTATGGCCGCAGTTTTCACCGGCGGCTGGTTGGGCCTCATGTACGCCATGGATACCCTGCTGCACCTGCCGGGCCCCCTGCGCTTGATCCACACCATCGTGCTGGCCACCCTGCCGGTTTGGTTCTTGATGCACCGACTGCGCAAGCATTGGTCTGGGATTCCCGACTCCGCGGGCTTGGCCGTGTTGGCCGAGCGCGGAACCGGCGACAACCAGGACCTGCTGGTCAGTGCGATCCAGCTTGCGCAAGATCCCGCTTTCATGGAGCGCGGGGAACTTCAAATTTTGGAGCGCTGCGAGGAGCTTTCTTCCAATCTGAGTTTGAGCCCGGTGCTGGATCCCGCCCCCGTGCGCAAGTGGATGCAAGGCGGTTTGCTTTCCGTGGTTGGCCTGATCGTGATCTACTTTTGCACCAGCACGACTGCTGACATCTTTGTGGCGCGCATGTTTGGCGCGGACGTGCCCTGGCCCCAGCGCACCCATCTGGACATTGAGATCCCCGGACGGGCCGACCGCATGTTCGTAGAACGCACCGGAGATCTCATCCACGTGCGCGTAGCCCGTGGCAGTGATGTCCCGATTCTCGTGCGCGCTGGCGGCGTGGTGCCCGATCAAGTGTTCTTGATCTTTGATCACGGGCACCGATCAATGCTGGAATCGGGTGGCTCCGAACTCTTCCGCAGTCAATTGCGATCGGTTCAGCAGGACTTGGTCTTCCATGCGACCGGCGGAGACGATGGGGATCACAAACCAGAGGTCCGCATCGAAGTGCTGAATCCCCCCGACATCACGAACCTGGCATTCCGCATCACACCGCCCGCCTACACCGGGCTACCGGAACGTTTGGCCTTCGGGACCGATGTGGAAGTGCTGGCCCAAAGCCAGATCGATGTCCACCTGCTGCCGGACCCTCTCGACGTGGTTGGCAAGGTGCACATATTGCCCTCCGGTGACGTGCTGGAATTGCAATCCACCCCATTCCCAGATACCGGCGAAGGCGAAACCTCGCAGGGTTTGGCCTTCAAGTGGACCGCCGTAGATTCCCTGCGCTTCCGCCTCGAACTGAAAAGCCCCAGCGGCTTGCTCAATCCGGATCCGGGCCTGTATGCCATTCAAGTGCGCGAAGACGCGCGTCCCGTGCTCTCCGTGCTGGCACCCGCCCGTGTGGACATGGAGGTCGTCTCCGGAGGGTTCCTGCCCCTCCGAGTTCGCGCTCAAGATGACTTTGGCATGACCCCGGCCAGCTACACCCTGGTGCCCAATGGCCAGGACCCCATGCCCAGCGATTCCAAGACCTTGCCCTGGTCCCCCATCGATTTGGATTCTCTGACAACCGGGGAAGCCGGCTTGGGACACTCCTTGTTGGCCGTGAATGACCTTTCCCCCATGCAGGGCGTGGGCGTGAGTGAAGGGCAAGTTTTCACCTTGCAGTTCTCCGTGTTGGACAACCGCGAGCCCAAACCCCAAGTCTCGCGCTCCGGCCCTATCCGGGTGCGCGTTCTCTCGGGGGACGACTACCTGCGCAAGTTGGAAACCCGCTTAGCGCAAGCCGGCGACAAAGCAAACCGTATGGCCCAGCTCCTGGAGCAAACCCAGTCTCAAATGCGCAATATGCAAATAGGCCTGGGCGGCGATGGCTCCGACGGGGACGTGGACCTGCGCGACCCCTTGTTCGACGTGCAACGCCTGGGGGGCGACTCCCTGGAATTGGCACGCGACCTGGCCAGCCTCTGCGAGGGTCTGCTCTATTCACGACTCGATTCCCGCGCGGGCCCGCTCATGCGCACCATGGATGAAAGGCAAGCCCGCCAAACCGCGCGCAACTTCAATCCTGCGCCGTGGCTGGATCTGGTTCTGGCCTACGACCAGGGTCAATTGGGCCAAGCCGGTTTGGGCGCGGACCTGCTCAAGTTGGTCGGCTTATCCCTTGAGATTTCCGAACAACACACGGCCGCCATGTCCGAAGCCTTGAAGAACGGTGCTGGCCTGCCCCCCGCGGAAGCCCTGGACCTGGCCTATGCCGAAGGCCAAGCCGCCAGCGCAGCCATCGAAAAACTCCTGACCCGCCTCGGCGAGTGGGACAACTTCCAATCCGTGCTGACCCTGACGCGCGACATCATCAAACGTCAGCGCAATGTGCGCGAACGAACCCGCAAATACGCCGAGGAAAAGTGATATGCGAGCCAACCCCAATTCCCGATCCCTGCGCTCAGGTTTGGCCCTTTTGGGTGCTTTTCTAGCCTGCTGCATGTCGGCCACTTGGGCAGCCACAGCCCAGGAGGACACCAAAGTCACGCGCGAACAAGCGGCCCTGGCCGAGGAGCAAGCCCTCATCGCCCGGCAGATCAAACGCCTCACGGCGGTGATGGTGCAATTGGAACAACGCTACCGCGACGAGGGTCGCGTGCATGCGGCTGGCCTCCTGCGGGAAGCCTTGAACGACCTGTCCACACGCCAGGGCGACAGCGGGCAAACCATCGAGGAGCAAGCCAAGGAATCGGGCAGTGGACTCCTGGCGGGCCGCACGGCGAGCGCCTATGAGGATCAAACCCAGGCCCTACGGCGCATGGAACGCCTGCTCGAAGTCCTGCTGGATCGCAAACAGGTCGAGGACCTGGAAAAGGAGATCAATGACCTGAAGGCCATGCGCGCCGAACTCGACGCCCTGCAAAAACAAGAGTCGGAGCTGCGCAAGGAAACCCAAGAACTGGCCCAGGATTCCCAGAGCGATCCGCAGAAGGAATTGACCAAGGTCCTGGACGAAATCTCCAACGAGCAAACCGAGCTGTTACGCAAGGTGGAGACTGAAGGGCGCAAGAGTGGATCCTTTGATTTGGAACGCATCGCCGATGAATTGCAGCAGGACATCGAGGAGCAAAAACTCGCCACCGCCGCGCTTCAGCACTGGCAGCCGGAGCTGAGCAAGTCGTGGAAAGCCGCGCGCGAGGACCTGGCCCAAGCGCGCAACCAAGAGGCCCGCGCCCAAGCCTTGCAAAAAGCCGCGGACGACCTGGAGCAAGCGGCCCTGGCCACGAACCAACCCGGGACCACCCCCGAACAGGAAGCCGCGCGCAAAGCCCTCGAGCAGAGCGCGCAGGCGGCCAAGCGTCGTGCCCAAGCCACCTCCACCGAAGACGCCAAACAAACCGCCGAAGCCTTGGAGCAAGCGGCCGCTGACATGCGAGCCGCCCAAGAAGCGGGCGAACAGGGTGACGCCGAGGCGGCCAAAATTGCCGCTGAATCCATGCAGCAGTCTGCGGCCCAAATGCAGGCTGCCAGCCAAGAACTAGCCAAGCAGGCCCAGGCCTCGCGGCAAGCGGCCCAGGACAAACTGCAACAATCCACCGACAGCCAGAGCACGCAAGCCGCCGCAGCCGAGCGCGTGCAAGAAGCGATCGAGCGCGCCAGCGAGGCGCACAAGGCCCAGGGAGAACAGACCTCGAAAGAAAGCCAGCAGGCCACCGACGACGCCCTGCGTGCCCTCGACCAGGCCCAGCAGGCGGAGGCCATGTTGCAGCAAGCGCTGCGCGCCTCCCAAGCGGAGCAAGCCGCAGCCATGGCGCGCCTGGCGGAGCAATTGGAGAACGCACTCAAGAGTGCGGAGCAAGCCGACCAGGCGAAAGGGCAAGAAGCATCCGAGGCGCTGAAGGAAGCCAGCCAAGCCCTGGACCAAGCGGCGGAGAATGTGAGCAAGGAAGAGAGCAAACCGGCCGCATCCGCCGCCGAAGAAGGCCTCTCCGCCATGCAGAAAGCCGCGCAAGCCCTGGCGGGCGCCATGGCAAAAGCACAACAGGCTAACAGCCAATCCCAAGGAAAACAGCAAGCCCAACAACAGGCCGATCTGGCGCAGGCGCTGCAACAGGCCCAGCTGCAGGCGGACCAGGCTGAGCTGCCTCCCGAATCCCAGTCGGCGATGGAGCAGGCCATGCAGAAGGCCCAGGAAGCCATGCAGAAAGCAGCCCAAGCCCTCGAACAAGGCAATCAATCACGCGAGGCCACCAAGGAGCAACGCAAGGCTTTGGACGCTCTCCAGGAGGCCTCCGAGCAAGCCGAGCAAGGCGGCACACCAAAAACCGAGGAGCAAAAAGCCAAGGCCGAAGAACTCGCGCAGCGCCAACGGGAGGTCGAAAAGAAACTGCTCGACCTGGCCCGTCAGGCGGCCGAACGCGAATCCCAGGACAGCGAGCAGGCGCTAGACTCGGCAGCCCAAAGCGCCAGCGAGGCGGCCGAGTCCTTGGAAGAATCCAGCCAACCCGATAGCTCGGGGGATTTGGACAAGGCGGCCGAAAAACAAGAGGAGACCGAAAAGAAGATCCAGGAGGCGCTGGACGATCTGGCGCAGGAGGAAGAGCAATACAAGAACCTGCGCCAAGAGGAATTGCTGTTCAAGATCGCGGAAGAGTTGGAGCAATTGCTAGCCGGCCACCGCGAAGCCATGCAAGCCACGTTGGTCCTCGACGACAAGCGCGGCACATCCCCCACCCCCAGCCGCCCCGTGCGCCTGGGCCTTCGCAGCATCTCGCGCAACGAGGAAGCCCTGGGCACCCATGCCACCCGCATCGCCGAAGGTTTGCAGAACGAAGGCGTCTTGGTTTTCTTCGAAGTCATGAACGGGGCTGCGGAGGATCTGCAACGCATCGCGCGCGACATGGGCCAAGGTGGTGGTTTTCAATCCGGCGGAATTTTGCAAGCACGCCAAGCCAATGTGGAACAGGGCTTGCTTTGGTTGCAGGAATCCCTCAAGGATGAGATCGATCGCCGCGAGGAAGAGAAAGAAAAGGAAGACCAGCAAGGTGAGGGCGAGGGCGACGACGGCCCCCAACCGGAAGAGCCGCTGGTCCCCGACGTGGCCGAGCTGCGCCTGCTCAAGCGCATGGAGGTGGAAGTGCTCAGCCGTATCCGCCAAATGTTGAAGCTGCACCCCGAATTGCGCGACTCGAATCGAGAACATGACCCCCTTGTGCTAGAAGATCTGGGACGCCTTGCGTACCAGCACCAGCGCATTGTCGACCTATTCAAGGGCTTCCGCGAGCGCCTGGGCATGCCTGCCCCAGGTGAAAGCAGCCAATGAGACAATTTCCAGTAAGATAAAGAGAACCAATCCCATGAAAAAATCGAACATGAAACGATCCTCATTCCTGCTGGGCAGCGTGCTGCTCGCAGCCACATTCAGTGTCGCCCAGGAAAAGGAACCGGAGGTCTGGTTGCCCGAAGCGGCCTTGCCCGGAATGACCAAGGATCCACGCCAGGAACTCGAACAAGCCTTCCAAAAGGTCGAGACGGGGTTGCAGGATCTGAACCTGCTGTTGCTCGATGCTAGCAAGGGCGACACCACGCGCCTGGCCGATGCAAAGTCATCGGGCTTCGAGCTGCTCCTGCAAAAAGCGGAAGACCGCCCCCAGGGCGCGCCCACCGAGGCCCTGGCCGAGTTGCTTTATGCGTCCCAGGGCGAAGGGCAAAACGTGCTCGATGGCATCGACGAGATCCTGCGCATCGCGGCGGAAAACTCGGATGGTTCCGGCGGAAAATCCGGGTTGTGACAAGTGGGCAAGGAGGGCGGTTCGCCCTCCGGTGCAAAGAAACCTTCCAAGGGTGAGGGCGAAGAGTCCGACCAAAAGCAGGACTCCTCGGGCAAGAAGCAAATGCAAGGCCAGGAGAAACCCGACCAACAGGGCGGTGAGAAACCTGGACAGGACAAGAAACCCGGCTCCGACGGACAGCCGATGGGAAACCAACAAAGCCAAGACGAGGGCAAACCTGGCCAAGGCGACCCCAAGCAGGGTGAGCAAGGCCAACCGGTCAGCGTGATTCCCGGCAAAGGAACCTGGGGCAACCTGCCCCTGCACATGCGCGACATCTTCCGCTCGGAAGGTGGTTCCGACATGCCCGCACGTTACCGCGACTGGATCGACAACTACTACCGCCGCCTAAACAAGGAAGGCAGCCGCTAGTGAAATCAGTGTCAGACCCAAGCCCCAACAAAACCCGCTTTGGGGGGTCTGACATGGTACCGCTTGCACTTCGCACCCTGGTAGCCGTCTCCCTGTGCGCCCTGGTCGCAATGCCCTCCGCATTCGCCGCGGACGACAAGGACGTGCGCCGCGGTCCCGGGTCTACCCAGAACAATCCCCTGGCGGGCCTGGAGATCAGACCAGGATCGGAGGCCCCCACCATGGCCTCCCTGGAGCGCGGCCTCGCATTCCTGGCCAAGGAACAAGCGCGCCTCTCCACCGGCGCCCTGCCCACCTCCAAGGGCGAGAACCACGCCCCCATCGGCGTGACGTCCTTGGCCGCACTGGCTTGGATCGGCGGCGGCTCAAGCCTGACCCGCGGCCCGCACCACACCGAGCTCAGCCTGGCCATCGACTACCTGCTCTCCTGTCAGATCAAAGACGGCGAAGCCAAGGGTTACTTTGCCCACACCACCGACCAGCGCTCGCAGACCCACGGCCACGGCCTGGCGACCCTGGCCCTGGCCCAAGCCTTCACCATCTCGCCACGCTCCGCCAAGGGCGCCCAGATCAAAGAAGCCCTGAAGCTGGCCTGCGATCGCATCATCGCCGCCCAGGGCGTGGACGGCGGCTGGTACTACGACCCCAAGCCCACCGTGCAGCAGGAAGGCTCGGTCACCGTGGCCCTGGTCTGGGCCCTGCGCGGCGCCAAGGATGCCGGCATCACCGTGGATGCCGCCCCCATCCACCGCGCCATCGCCTACGTCAAAACCTTGCAGGACAAGACCGGAGGGTTCCAATACAGCGCCTCCCGGCCGCGCACCTCGGTAGCCCTAACCGCCGCCGCCCTCTCCACCCTGCACGCCACCGGCACCTACGCGGGCCCCGAGATCGACGCTGGCTACGATTACATCTGGCGCTCCCTCACCGACCGCGAACTCAAGGTCGAACGCGGCCAAGACGTGGCCCTGCCGTTTCCCTTTTACGAACGCCTCTACCTGGCCCAGGCGCTCTACCAGCACAAGGACCTGACCCACTTCACCCGCTGGTCCAGGACCCAACGCGCTACGCTATTGCGCACCCAAACCCCCGACGGCCACTGGCCCGACACCCGCACCGGCCCCTCCGGCGTGGAGATCAAGAGTCAATACGGCACTAGTTATTCGACCGCGGTGAACTGCCTATTCCTAACGATCCCGCACTCGACACTGCCGATTTTTATGCGCTGAGCACGAGTCAAGCGGATCTACAATAGCGCCGTGCGCGCCCAGCGAAGCACCTCGACCCGAGCGCCTCAACTTCACCCCTGAGTCCCCCCCCCAAGGCTCACCCCGGCGCCATCAGTTTCACCCAGTGCTTTGGCTCAGCACTCGCTCTCAACATTCACCTCACCATTGCGAACTACCTGGCCGTCTGGGTGTCCATAAATGCTCTCGTCCTCGATGAAAACCCTACTCGCGCTTATTTTCATCCTATTCGCCGGTTTCGCGCTGGTTCCGGCGGCTCAGACTTGCGTGTTTGTGGAAGCCACCACGGCCCGTTCTGGCACGGATTCTGAGCGCAAGCTGATCAAGAATGCCTATGAGGATCTGACGGCAGAATGGAGCGAGCCTGACACCTGTGGCGGTTGCTCGGAAGACGAGGGTGGGGCGACCCTCTGCGAGAAGCATGCGGATCGCATGGCGCGCCAAGCGGACGCGATTTGGAAGGACTGGGCAGGGGCGAGTGAGTCCACCAAGGCCTACCGGATTCTTAGCATGGGCAAGATGGCCCGTGAGCACTTCAACGCTTCGGCTCCACAATTGCTGGACGTCTTGACCCGCTGCTTGCAGACCGAGCGCGGTTGGCATGTGCGTGCAACCTGTGCAATGGTGATCAGCAGACTCCCGCGGCCCGAGCGCTATCAGGAGCAGATGACCTCGATGGTGCAATCTGCTCGCCCCAAGTTGAAGAAGCAGGGTCGCCGGACGGATGCCCTGCTGGCTCGGAAGTTCGAAGGGGTCACCCTTTTGGATTGGCTGGATTCCAGGTCCCAACCGAGGGGCAAGACCAAGACCCTCGAGCGGTTCCTCGGGGCCCTCACAGAATTGCAAACCCTGACCATGGACAGCGCCAAGCAATCCCTGCAACTGCGCATGGCCGTGTTGGCCCTGGGTGATGTGCCTGGGCCCGAGGTTGTCGGAGTGCTGCGGACCGTCATGAAGGATGAACTGGACAAGGACGCCCGGAGCACCATCATGAAGGTGGCAGAAGCGCTGCATTCCCCAGAGCTTTGGCATGCGACCATACTCCGTCTAAAAATCGTGGAACGACCCTTCCGGAAAATCATGAAAGGGGGGCAAAAGATGATGGACCGGCCGCTTCCCAAGCAGCCCAAGCGGTGGAAAGGGAGCGCTGATGACTGGAGAAAGCGCGCGGAGAGGGAGCGCATGACCGAGATCCCTAAAGTTCTGAAGAAGGCGGAGCCTCTTCTGAGGGAGTTGCGCTTGCTGGATGAGGGGCTTCGGACCTACGCCAAGCACCTGGGAACCCCCGCTCCGGAGGTGGAGGAGTCCGAGTTCTTCGAGGCCTGGAATGTCTGGGAGAAAGGACTGGAAAAG
>JAAETM010000037.1 GCA_024228395.1 bacterium
GCCGCAGAGAATCCCCGATCGTCAGGGGAGGCCCGATGCCGAATGGTCGTGTTGGCCAGACCTGAAGAACTTTGGACACGTGATTGGCAGCCGACATCCAATGGAAATGACTATGGCCATTTGACTGTCGACCCATCACTCGTTGTGCGCAATGCTGTCGTATCGCCTTCGTGTGTAGAACCGATGACAATCGATTGCCACTCATCCTGGGCCTTGCTCTCGTGCAGGGTGAGTTGCGAAATACCAAGGACACTAGTGAGGGTTGCAGCACTCGAAACTTCCGGGGACGCCCCCTTAGTCCGCGCCGTGATCCTCGCGGTCGGAGTACCTTCGAGCTGATCTACCGTGAAGCTTAGGAGCGGGGTATCAGATCCACCGCGCTGAAGCCACAGGCGGACGCCCTCCGGCGAGTAGGTCGTGAAGCCTGCGCAGGGGTTACAGTCATCATCAACTAGCAGCAGCTCTTTTGTCAGGATTTTCTCGTGAACCACCGGGCCCTCCATGACGCGTGACGATTCGCACTTCAGACATGCTCCAACGTACCCGCTCGCTGCACCAACTATGGAGGCGAGACAGGTGATGCACACAATCAGTATGTTTGGTTTCATCTCAGTATGGTGGATAGGAATTCCAAGCGGGCAGTTTCGGAGGAGCAGGGGGAAGCCAGGTGGGGCAGGGGGGGGAGCGTGGGGTGGATTGTAGGCAGCGATGCGCTGCAACCCGCCGGAAACCTGTGTCCAGGCCTAGGGCTGCTCAAAATAGGCGCGCATGTCGTCGCCGTGGGATTCGGAATGGGGAGGGATCATTTCGGTGGGTACATCCTAAGAACGAATCGCACCCAGGTGGGTATTCAGGGAATCTGGAACTTCGGCTCACCCTGATACGGACGGCGATATGGACCGGTAGTCGATTTCCCCCGGGGACCGGTGAGCGCGTACCCAGGCGCTGGGCGGTTGTGTTCAAAGTTCGATGGGGGGATCCCTTCGGGCAACGGTTCCGTGGCCGCAGCTGGCCGCCAGGGGCCGCCAACTGAAGCGCATCGTGGTTCAGCGGCGATTTGGGCATCTGACGCTATACTTGCCACTCAGCCTTCCACCGATTCCTTTTCAAAGGCCCCATGCGAATTGTTGTCTCCATAGTCCTTTTGGTCCTATTCCTGATCGCCGGCTATGCCCTCTTTATGGAAGCCCCCGACGTGCAACCGGGCACGATTCAGCCTGGTGGAGCAGCGCCGCATGCGGAGGAACCCGAGGTTGGTTCGGAATCCATGGTCGACGTGGTTCAAGGAGCGGAGGCCCCCGTACGCACCGTTCTCGTCCAGGATCCACCGCCTGCCGCCGAAGCCACAAAGCCCGAGGTTGAGCCCATCCAATACGCCGAGTCCCTGGCGGAGGGCACGCTGATCACCGTTGTTCTGCCAGACGGCCAAACCCCAGCAAAGCATGCCATTCTCACCCTGCTGCGCGAGCAGGGGATGAATGGGGCAGCGGTGGGGGATCGGTTGGCCTCGGGTGCGAGCATTGACGCGGTGCTCGATGAATTTGGACTTCACTACCGCTGCGATGAGAATGGTCAGGCACGCCCGGCATTCGAGCTTGGCCAGATGTTCCTCCGGGCGGATTGGCACAGGGATGGGGTCTCCCTGAGGGCCATGTTGACCTCCAGGGAGGCGCTGGAGGCCTCTTACACCTTGGTACTGCAACCCCGATTAGGATTTGAAGTCCATGTGACCGATATGCAGGGCCGTCCGCGCGCAGGCATGGAAGTGCAGCTTCAATGCTGGTCTGGGCAGCGCCGCCATTTTGGGGACATGCGTGCTTTGGCTATCGCGATCACGGAAAAGAAGACGGGATCGGCCTTTTTGGGCAATGTGCTCAAGGATTTTGAAGCCACCGCATCCAAGGAGGAGCTGCAAGGCATGGAAGCACAAATCGGTGTGAAGGGTTTGTTCTACCAGCCCCCAGCCGCTCCTGTAGACTGGCAATTGAACAGTCCCGAGCGCGTTGAATTGCAGGTGCCCGACATGGGATCCGTGCGCATCATCGCCTTGGACTCGGAGGGCAAGCCGCTTCAAAGCGGAACCATCCTTGTGGTCCCCCGGGGGGAGGGTGAGGCTGAGGAGTCCTACCGTGATCTCCGCGGAATTCAACCCATTTCGATTCACGGGGGGGAAGCGAGCCACAACGTTCACAACGTGGAAGTCGGAATGGACCTAGAGGCCTTTCTCTTCCTAGGGGGTGGTGCCGAGCCAAGTTGTCGAGTCCCATTTGCGGGGCCCGTTGAAGCAGGCGGGGAGGTCGAGGTGACGCTTCAGGCAAAGGAGCTGGGCCTGACCCTGGTGGCGCGCCTGGTCGATGCGGATGGCAACCCCCTGGCGAATCAACAGGTGCATGTGGTGCCCCTGGAACATGCCGCCGCGGCACCGAGCCCGAGCGAGGTGCACCGCACACAATCCGACGCGGACGGAGTCATCCGGGTCGAGATGCCAGAGCTACTTCAATGGTCCGGAGACCCGGGCCTTGTGCTCCTGGCCATTCAAGCAGGCCTGAGAGAACAGCACACGGCCCAGGTCCCAATGCCAGCCGTTTTGCGCCCCGGGGAATGGCACCTGGGCACGGTTGTGGTTCATCCCCCACCCGTCCTGGTAGCGGGCCGAGTTGTGGATACCTCTGGCAAGGGGGTGCATTGTCAGCTAGTGGCTACCCAGTACCCGGCCAAATTGAATTCTGGAGGCGAGTCCCAGTCCGGCCACCAGGTTCGATGGCGCCTCCAGAGCGATCGTGATGGCTATTTCCTATTGCGCACCGATGGGGGAGCGGGCCAGGTCGGGGTCAAGGTTCAAGGAGTGCACTACTCGCAAACCCAGGAAGTCCTGGTGACACCAGGAACGGAGGATATTCAACTCGTCGTTGAGCTTGCCGCGTCGGTGACCTTGCGACTCGCTGGTGTCCCACCCGATCAACTGCGGGCGCTAACCCTCGTCTTGACCGAAACATCCTCCCAAAAGCCAAGTTCCTTTCATCCTTTCAATTCGGACCCTGTCGGCATTCTGGAGGGCATTGCTCCCGGGCGATACACATTGTCCTTGATCGTCGGTTTCGAATTCGCCAATAAAGCAGACAACGAATTGTGGTCTGAGGAAGTTGAACTTAGTGTGGGCCAAGTGTTGGACTTGGGGCAGATCACACCGCAGTCCGCCATATACACTTATACGGTTCGGCTCAGGATTCCGGCAGGAACGGAGGCCAAGCACTATTGGGTAGCGAGTGGATATGCGGGTCGTGTTAGCGTGCCTATTGATAGCACGACCAACGTGGACGGGACGATTTCGGTCTACTCTCTGACTCCCGTGGACCACATAGCCATTCATTACAAGGTGCCGCGCAAGGCACCCACTCGGTATCCGGTGGTCGAGGGGTACAATGAGATTGAAATAGAGCAGTGAAGGAGTACGTGGCGTCCTGGCCATTGGCAACGATCCGTGCAAGGGATTTTTCTGTCCCACCCGCGTCGTGAGTGGCCATCCGGAACAGCTTGCAGCCTCCCCCGCTAGAAGGGGCGTAGGGCTACCCCCCTGGGAAATTGTCAAATTGTTGAATACCGGTAGCCGGCGCGTACGTTTCAACTGTAAGAGGCATTCGCACTTCGATTAACAGCCACCGCATCGGGCAACGGTCCAATTCACCCAATGGACACACCGCTTGTTGCACAGCTTGCTTCTGAACACCCCAACCGTTCCCCCTACCTTCCATGCGTCAATTCTCTGCCATTCTCGCCCTATCCCTCATCGTGAGCTGCCAATCACCCACGGACGGCGTAGCCACCGCCCCCGTAGCCCCCCCCGTGGACCTGTCCAACTGGGCCACCGAGCTGATCCAGTTCCCACCGCACTTTGCGCCGACCATGCCGGCAGGGCGGGAGAGCCTGCTGTTTTCACCCGGCTGGCGCACGGAGGGTGCGGAGGATAATTGGGCCTATGCCCTGCTCATGGAGCTCGAGGAGCCCAACGTGGGAGCCGAGCGCATCGGTGAAATCCTGGACCTGTACTACGACGGGTTGATGGGGATGGTCGCGCGGAACAACAAACCCTTCACCATCCCCGAGGACCCCTCCGATGTGACCATGCGCTCCTTGGGCGATGGTCGATTCGAGGCCCAGGTCAAGACCTATGACTCCTTCAAGGACGGGAGTCCACTCACTCTCAACATGCTAGTCGCGGCGGAGTACCCGAATGCAACGACAACGATCTTGCGAATTCGCGCCTGTCGACATGAGCCGGGGAACACTCAGGTCTGGGACCAACTCCAGCAAGCCTTAGATAGCCTGTCGTTTGAGTGAGCTGGGGGGGCGCTTATGCAGCCGATCAACCAAGCGCCCGGCTACCAACGCCCCAAGGCCTCTAAGTAGTAATAGTCCCCATAGATCAACGACACATCGATCTCCCGACCAGTGGGCTTGTTGCCAACGCCGTGGAGCAGGATGCCGTCGCTGGTGCCCGGGGAGGCCAGGTAGGCGGGGGAGGAGAGCGAGCGCAGAATGCGCGAGCCCTGGCGGTAGTAGCGCATGCGATCGGCGGGGTTTGGGGCGTATTGGTAGAGCTCCAAAAGGCCCGCGGCGGCGATGGCCGCGGCGGAGGATTCCTTGGGTTCGCCCGGGATGCTGGGGGCTTGAAAGTCCCAGTAGGGGACCGCGTCAGCAGGCAGGTTGGCCAGGAAGTAATCGGCCACGTCCATGGCACCGGCGAGCAGGAGCGGGTCCTGGGTGTAGCGGTAGGCCATGGTGAAACCGTAGATGGCCCAGGCTTGGCCCCGGGCCCAGGTGGAGCCCGCGGAATGACCTTGATAGGTTTCCTTCGAAAGCACAGCGCCCGTTGTCGGGTCGAAGTCCACCACGTGGTAGGTGCTTCCATCGGGGCGCACGTGTTCCTGCAAGGAGCGTAGGCATGGGCGTGGGCCATGGCGTGATGGTTTCCATCCCCACCATTCGCTGCGGCCCAGAACAGGAGCTCCAGGTTCATCAGGTTGTCGATGATGACCGGGAACTGCCAGGGTCCGAAGTCCCAGGACCAGGTGCAGCCCACATCGGAGTCAAAGCGAGTGGCCAAACTCTGCGCTGCGTCCAATACCACAGCCTTAGCCACAGGATCCCCGGTCAGCCGGTACGCCTGCCCATAACTCGACATGATGCGGAAGCCAATGTCGTGGTCACCCGTGTTGAATCGCTGGCCCGCCAAATCCAAGGTTTGCAATGTGGCCCGCGTGCGCCAATCCCGATCGCGCGTCTGTTCGAACATCAACCACAGGCAGCCCGAGTAAAACCCACTTGTCCAATCCCCGGCCGACACGGAATGCCAAGCCCCGTTTCCAAGCGTGTACCGCGCGTGCTGATCCGATCCCAGATAACTGGCGGTGTGGGATAGCTGCGCTTCGGCGAGTTCGTAGGGGTGCTGCAACTGCGCGAAATGCTGGGCACGACCTTGGCTTGCCGCCGGTGCCTGTGGTGCCGCGAGCAGGGCCGGCGAGGCCAGGAGTATGGTGCTCCAAGCACTTACGCGAGTGCGATCCATGGCCTGATTGTACTTGGCTTTGGTGATCGTGGGTGGGGTCGCGGCAAGGGCCAGAAGCGGGGGAAGCGTGTGGGGGAGTAGGCACCCGATGTCCGGTGGCGAACATCGCCTGTACGCTTGCGTTTGCTTGTGTTGCTACCAAAGCGGCTCCTAGGGCAGATCCCGTGGGCTCGATCGGTTTGGCACGCTATTCGTTGGTGATTTGGCCAGGAGCGACCCAATGAACCAGAACCGTGACATCATCGAAGCGGCCCAGGCCGGGCATGCCAGGAGGTCATGGCCCGGGAGGCGAGCTTTGTTTTGGTGTCATCGCCTCCCGGCCTTTTCCATGCAAAAGCACATGGCTCGATGGCTCGGATTGGCGAGCCTGCTCGCGGCCCTCCTCTCCCTGCAAAGCTGCGTCACAACCCGCGCCGATGGCAGCCACCAGGCGAGCGCACCCGCCAATTGGAAGCTACCGACCATGGGCGGTACCCAGTTTTGGACCGATGTGTATCACCGCTCCGGTTGGCGTATCCAGCGCCATTTCGCCTCCGGGCACTTTCGCCTGCTCGATCCGAGTGACTACCGGGAGGTCTGGGGCACACGCCAGAATTGCCAGGACAAGCTCGATGGCTTGACCCAGACCATTCCGGCCAACAGGGGCACGGTACTGATCCTGGCCCACGGTTTGGGGCGGACTTCCAACTGTTGGAAGCCCATGGCAAAGCTCGCACAAGAGCAAACCGATTGGCAGTCGATCCCTTTCACCTACGCCAGCACCCGCGAATCGATCGAAAGCCAATCCGAGTCCCTGGCCCAATTGATCCAAAGCCTCGGCCCAAATGTCCAAACCATCCACTTTGCGGGCCACAGCTGGGGCAACATCGTCATCAGGCACTACCTGGCAAGCGCGAGCCCAAGCGCCCGCTCCCGTATCGGACGCTTCGTCATGATGGGTTCTCCCAACCAGGGCTCGCGCATGGCTCGCATCCTGTACCCGACCCTGGTGTTCCCCCTTTTCGCCGGCAGCAGCATCGAAGCCATGGGCCGTGGCTGGAATGACCTAAGCCGCACCCTGGGCACACCTCCCTGCGAGTTCGGAATCATCGCCGGAGGCCACCGCGACAATCGGCAAGGTTGGAACCCGCTCCTCAATGGCTCCAGCGACGGAGCCGTCAGCCTATCGGAAGCCATGCTGCCAGGCGCAACCGACCTCCTGATCAAACCCCTTCTTCACACCACAATGATGAAGGACCGCAATGTGTGCAAAGCCACGTTGCGGTTCCTGGAATCTGGACGCTTCGTGGCCAAGTGATTCCTGACCAAGGCTGAGATCAGAGCGGGGGAGCAGTGTGGGTATCAGAAAATGGCTCGGCGATGACTTGAAATTGGTCCTCGTAAATCAGATAGCCAACACGGGTTTCCCGGATCATGTTGATCTCATAGTCATACCTCTCGAGGATGACCTTTAGCTGATTCATGCGCGAGATATGCTCCTTGGCGGAGTCTCGCAGCCAAGCAATACCCTTTGTGGGCCGGCGATAATGTCCCTTGGACTTGGTTTTACTAAACCGGCTCGGAACAGACAGGTTCGTGTCAAACCATGCGAGTATTTCGGATAGGTCATCGCGATCCCATTGCGCTATCCGGTGGTCCTTCGCCAGGCCATAGGCCAGGTGGAATGGGCCCTCGTGAGTTCCGATGCCCGGGTGCTTGGTTGCGAGCGCAAACCGTACGAACCCCATTGGATCACTTACCCGTACGCGGCGTCCGGTGTTGTTCGAGTTGGGAGGGGGTCAGGATGCGTTCCAGCTCGGCCTGGTGGGTGGCCCGGTTGTCGCGCTTGACTTGGCCTAGGACCTCGTTGCTTTCTCCGTCTCGCCAGCGTTGGGTGAGTTCGGCATCCATTGCAATTTTGGACTCCAAAGCCGTGCGCATTTCGGTGACTTGGGATTGATTGAGCCCCAAGCGCGATTGCATTTTAGCCAGGGTGGGTTCGAGGTTCGCCGTGCGCTTATCCTGTTGTACCGTCGAGCGGTTGACGAGCGCATCCTTGCGGATCTCCCCGAGAACGTTCTCGACCTGGTCGCGGAACATGGGGTGGGTAGGGTCGCCCGCGGCCATGCGATTGCTGGCCATGGATTTGGTGGCCGCCCGCAGCTCCTCTTGCAGCGCCAAGAACTCTTCGCGAGGTACCCAATCCGTTTCAGCCGGAATCCGCACCGCGTTGGACGGTTGGTTTTCAAGGAATGCGATCCGATTCGAAAGCGCACTGTTCGCTTCCGCCAGGGCGTGCAACTCGTCTTGCAGGCTAGCCGTGGGCGCAGCCTTGGCTGGTTCCATTGAGGAGGTGGTGGACTCTTCCGTGGAGGGTCGCAGAGCTTGGACGGTGGCAAAGCTGACGATGAAGGACGCCAGGATGGATAGGAGGAGAATCTTCATGCCCGCATGATATTGGAAAAGTCTGCTTAGAGAAAGAGGCTCCACCGGGGCCAGGTCCATGGGGCCCATTCGGGTCCCTTTTTGCGCCATTCCGCTACGGGGCGATGCCGGTGGCGAAGCGATGGCCTTCCTAATCGCCGTCGTCGGCCACGACATCCATGATCAGAATATCGAGGTCCAGGTCTCCATCCTCCCTTTCCGTGAGCCGGCTTCGGCATTCAAATTTGCCAGATTCGGTAGTGGCTCTAAGCGGCGCCAATGGGATGTCGTCGATACGGAACGTGGCTTGGCTGGAGTTCGTGCCGGCCACGATTTCCGGATAGTCGTCATAGCCTGCCCGTTCGAAATGTGAACGGGGATGGGTATCGGGGCGAACCCTCCACACTCCCATGCGGGAGCCGCTAAATCGGATTGTGGAATGAAAGTCGGGTAGGGCAGAGCCGGATTCAGTGCGGATTTTGGGGTGCAGACTACGCAGATTGGGTTCTAGCTTGAGGTCAAGCTTCAAGTGGGTGATCTCGCCTGCACGGATGGAAAAGTCGTGCGTAACCGGTGCGTGCATTCGAGTCCCGATGGTCGCCGTGTATTCACCGGGCGGGAGAAAGCGTTTGGCGCGCGCTCGGTACTCCCATGTGAGTTCCTTACTGGCTGGGTCCTTAGGCTCGATGACTACGGTCGGACGCTTTCTGCTTCGGGTGGATAGTGGATAGGAATTCCAAGCGGGTGGATAGGAATTCCAAGCGGGCAGTTTCGGGAGAGCGGGGGGAAGCGAGGTGGGGCGCGGGGGCGAGCATGGGGTGGATTGTAGGCAATTGCCAGCCAAACGGGGCTTCCGGGGTGGGGATCGGCGGTGCGGTGGCGGC
>JAAETM010000038.1 GCA_024228395.1 bacterium
GGAGCTCTTTGAGCAACAGCGGCCCGAAGTTCTCGAGTCTCTACGAAGCACTGCGAGGATCGAGTCTAGTGAGTCCTCAAACCGGCTGGAGGGGATCGTTGCTCCCCATGCGAGGGTCCGAGACTTGGTCATGGAGTCAACGCAGCCACGGAACCGCTCCGAGCAGGAGATCGCTGGCTATCGGGACGCGCTCAATCTAATCCACGAGTCTCGGGAGAGCATGCCAGTCACCACGTCGGTGATCTTACAACTTCACTCAATGCTCTATCGATATCTCCCATTGGAAGGCGGTCGCTGGAAAATGGCTGACAACGAGATTGTCGAGCGTGATCCGCACGGAGAGATCAGTCGGGTTCGTTTCAAGACGGTGAGTGCGCACCTCACGTCCGCCGCGATGGATGAGTTGATTGGAGGCTATAGCAGCGAGACGCAGGCAGGAACCCATGACCCCCTAAGCATCATCCCCTTGGTCATCCTGGACTTCCTCTGCGTGCACCCATTCGGTGACGGAAATGGGCGCATCTCCCGACTGTTGACACTCTTGCTCCTTTACCACTTTGACTACAAGGTGGCACGCTTCATCAGCCTGGAACGCATCTTCGAAGACTCGAAGGAGACCTACTATGAAACACTCGAGCAAAGCTCAGCGGGTTGGCATGAGAGCGCACACGACCCAAACCCCTGGATGAATTACTTCTGGGGCGTTCTTCTGCGGGCCTACCAGGAGTTCGAGGAGCGTGTCGAGCACGTCTCGAGCGGGCGGGGCAGCAAGTCCGAACAAGTTCGTCGAGCCGTGCTGGCAAGGACCCAGCCCTTCGCAATCTCTGAACTCGAGCGAGACTGTCCCGGCGTGAGTAGGGACACCATTCGGCAGGCCCTAAGATCGATGCGAGACTCGGGAATCATTGTTTCCCAAGGGCGCGGCCCTGGAGCACGCTGGCACCGTGTGGAGCCCTAGCGAGGTTCTCTGCGTATCCCTCGCCCTGGACACCCTCAGCCCAACCCCACCTTGACCATTTCCCAGAGGCCTGATATACAGACCTGTACAACCTTGCAACCCGTTCTCATCGATATCATCGAACTCAAGTATTCCCAATGACATACCGCACCAATCACCATCCACCAATTCAGGCCGCTACACAGCAGAGCCTTCCCCGTTAGTCTGCTATGCAGGTCTGCATAAACTGTAGTTAGGGAGAAGAGCGTGACCTCACCTTCACTGTGCAACAACGAGTCCCTCACTGAAACCCTCGATAGGGCTGCTGCGGCTGCCTTGCCGGATAGTCACACCCGGACTCCCATTCAACCTCCTGCTTGGGTTGAAACCGTAGAGGGGGCAGCATTCCTGCGAGATATCGAGGCAGCTAAATCCTTGGAACTCTTCGATGGCACCCTCCAGATGATAGGGAATGGTGGGTCTGCTGTCGGGCGCAGCCAACTTGCCAACTGGATGGTTGAAAGAGCGAGGGCCGTCGGCGCCAAGCAGACGCTCCAGGACGTTGAACGGTATATCACGCAGGACACCTTTGAGGCCCACCAAGTCATGGTGCTGTCAGGCCTCCCTGTTGAGTCTGAGATGGACATTGGGGGTGGTGTTCGGCTTGTGCCGACGCATGCAGTTCCCAATCAACACCTGCAGGTCGTCCTCGGACGCGGCCATTGGAACGGGCTTCCCACGCCGGATATTTCTAGCACACTCATCCGTTCGTTCACCCATAAGAAGGTTCACAGTCCTCAGGATGACCAGACAGGAGAAGGACAACCTTCTCATGGCTGCGTCCCAGATGAAGTTCAACAGGCCTTGACCGACGCTCACTTGTGCTTGGCACTCGTGCGCACGGGAGGCTGTGGTGTCCAAGCACTTGGAAGCACAACTGTAGCTGGGGACCAGGTTCCGATTCTGAACGGGTTTGGATGGTGGACCCATTCCTACCGGGCGCCTCGATTTGCCGCACCTTTGATAGATGTCGAGGGGAGGAACGCCAAGAGGCTGCACGAGAGTTTTATCTCGCTGGAGGCCTCAGACCAGAAACATCTGCGTATTCCAATGCAGAAGCTAAATGAGTGCGTTGCTAGTTCGGGTGGCGTGCAAGCAGCGATAGACCTTCGGCTAGCACTTGAATCGCTATTCCTGAACGACAACACGCAGGGCGAGCTTCGATACCGCCTTGCGCTCCGAGCAGCACTTTTTACAGGCGGCGATCGCGGACGCCGCGTGGAGAGCCGGAAGAAGATCAATGACGTGTATGATGCGTGCTCCGATGCAATACACAACGGAAGCATCGCTTCCAAGAAAGCCGATCGCGCAGACTTCAAGTGGGCTCGAGAAGTGGTGCAAGGAGCGTTGCGTCGAATGATACTTGAGGGAAATGCTCGGCCGGACTGGGGAGTCATTGAGCTCCAGGGAGGACTTCTTGAGAATGAGCAGTCTCCCTAACAAGGCGATGCAGGCGGACACCGCTTCGCGGCGCCGCTGATCGCCCAACCGTTGGACAGAACAGTTGAGACACCTTCCAGCCACCATTTTATCCTTGGCTTGCGTCTTCGCGCTCTCCGGGTGCTACGCCCTCATGGGCGTGGAACACAACTACAGCGCGGTCAAGGACCTCGAACCAGGCATGTCGCTGAGCAAGTGCATCGAGGAGCTCGCTGCTGGCGGCCAGGTCGAAGTGCAATGGGACTTGCCCATCGATCTTCCTGACGAACGTGACTTGGTCATTGAGGACCCGAATGTTCTCGCTGCGCTCACGAGTGCCGAGGCCGAGACCGGCCGGCATGCAGTCCGCGCTCAGAAGCTCTCGCGGCTGTGGGGGGTCATGGGCTTCGGCGAGGTGTACCTCTTTCTCGACGCCCAGGATGACCTAGTGGGCTACCATCTATTCCATGTCAACTGAATTGGCGCGTTATGATCAATGAGAAAGAAGTCAGAGACCTGCTGTGCAATTTGTGCGTGGAGCTTGGATTCTGCCTTTCGCCAGAAGATGGCAAGCGAATCGAGGAGGACCCGCCTTCTGACGTGATCACGTTCACCGATGCTGTGTTCGTCGCCGAGGGGTTGGATCCGTCAACCGCGGATCGGCATCTCTACAGGCAGGTGCGTGACATGATTGCGGAAGCCTTCAGGCGAGCGGAGTATGATGGCGCCTAACAGGGCGATGCAGACGGACGCGGCTTCGCCGCGTCGCTGATCGGCAGTAACGCTGGGCGAACTATGTCACTGGACGATGCCATTTTGGGTGTGGTTAGCACGGGATAACGCCGCCAATTGCCCTCAAGAAGGCCTTTTGTTTGGTTTTAGCCCTTCCATGCCGCCGAAGCTTCGCAACCACGGAGTCGACGCGGCCGCCTGCGCCCGATAAGCTCTTGGTGGGCCATTTCTTAAACGCTTCAAACTCATAAATCGAAGCCCTCAACCAATGAAAAAACTTCTAACCATTCTTCTTCTTACTTCCGTTTGCTCCTGCGCGGGAATCCGCACTAACGGGACCGAATCCACGGTGCACGCCGAAACGTTCAACCTGCTCGGGCTGCAAATCCCTCACGATGACCACGAGAAGGCGTGGGCAATGGTTCCTGAGGGCGCCCAGATACGTACGGTTGTTTCCACCCCTGGCGACTGGAAGTCTATCGCTGGCATTCTCGCTCGGATCTTCGGTATGTCCGGCACTCAGATAAGCTACACCACCCACTAACCTTGGGTACCATGGGGGCGCCTACAGCGTCCTGACCCTTCGGCCGAGATTGTTTCTCGGCACCTACAGCGCTTATCACTCACAAGCCGTCCGCAGCGTGGAAAACCCTAGCGAGGACCTTTGGAGTTCCGCACGCGAACAGTCATCCGAGCTTCACCCTTGTTCCCGGCCAAGTCCCAAGCTCTGACCACCACCGTGTACTTGCCATCAGGAAACCGAGGTTGACCTTTTTCGTTGAGCATGCCCGTATTCCACGAGTGGGCCGCGTCGCTTGCTTCGATGGTTCCGTCCCCGTCGGTGTTGGTGACGATTGCCAATTGGGGGCAAGGGGAAGGAGGAAGATCATTCGCAAACGGTTTCCGGTTGCGGCTAGGGACGTAGAGAGCCGTTTGTTTGGGATCCGCAATTCGGCCCCGTTGATCGAGCACCAATTTCCTCAAGGGCTCGATTTCGGCGCTGCTGATTTCCAAAGTGACAACAGGTGTCATCCAATTGGCGATGTGTTTCTCGTAGGCACAGTCTGAGATCGCGGCCAAGATGTCGACCTTGCCAGAAACTTCGGGCAGGCCGTCTACGGGCGCAAATGGTTCGAATGTGCCGTTTCTCACGAAGTGAAAGGGCGTATGGACGGTGGGCTTGAATTTGTCAGAAAACTTGAATCGGGAGAGTGGGTCGTACAGGCTTGTCAGCTCATATTTGCCATCTGGCTGCTTTCTAAATGACACGTAGTTCAAGTGGAGATGATCAATCCCATCCTTCTTGCCCAATGAGAAATCCACCACCTCGCCAAGTGGTTGACCCCTGCGGATGCGGTCTCCGATTTTGAAAGTGAAGCTCGCTGGATCGACATGGGTGTAGCTCCAACCTTCTCCCGAACCCGCTTCGGGCTCGATCACGAAATAGTGATGCGTGTTCCAGTCAGGATAATTGGTCGCCACCAGCGCGACCGTACCGCTTTGAACGGCACGAACCTTCGTGCCCGCCTCTTGAAGCAAGTCCATGGCTGCATGAACGTAGATGTCGGTAGGCTGTTGATAGTTGTTGTAGAGTTTTTGTTCCTTGAATTTTCCGGGGAAAGGCCACCTGCACTTTTCCTTGGGCGCAGCCAGGTGTGAGGAGGGACGTTTGGAAGCATCCTTCATGAAAGTCTCAACGCAATCCTTGAGTGTCTTCAGTGCTCGCGCGGCATCCACTCGAACCAAGTAAATCTGCTCCTTGGTATCTGGTTTCGTCCAAAGGAAGGGGTCGTTCTCAGCCAGGTTTTGAACCGCTGGAATCGCTCGAACATCTCCGATCTTAGCGAGCGCCAGCGCCGCACATCTACGGACGTTGAACCAGTCTGATCCGAGTGCCTTGATGAGAGGATCGACAGCTTCGGGTACTCCGATTTCCCCCAGAGTATTGGCGGCCATGAGACGGGACCCACCGGCTTCGGGGTTCTCCATGATTTCTATCAACCACGGCACCGAGTCGACGCCACCAGCAACGAAAGCAGCAATCGCGGCCGTCTCGCCATCTTGAAAACGCTTCTGTAGGTCGCGCCAATGTTCCTCACCCTGAGCCTCTTGGCCCCCAGCAGTCCGAGCGGAAGCAATGGAAATCAATGCTGCTGAAGCAATGAGCATGAATGACGCCAACCAGAATGTGTGGATTCGCATGGATTGATAGAAGTAAGCGGTTTCGGGTGTTGCTTCGATTATGCAACACATTCTCTGTTTGTGGCGAACTTTCCCCACCCGTGATGCCGAGCTGCGCTCGTCGTGGCATGTTTTGACAGGAAGGTACAGGGCAGGAAGCCAACGGAAACCGTGACAACGTATGCGGCTTGGTATCACGCGGTACCACCGCAGCCCGCCACCTCGCGCCGCCACCGCATGCACCAGGGCTAGCTATTTGGTCAGTAGACTTTCTGAAGTAGGATGATCTAGGATAGCGTGGCGCGCTTCCTCGGGGAGCGGCTTCAATCCGATCACCATCAGGACCCATCCCATGAAATCGATAGCCATTCTTCTCCTTGCCGCCGTTCCGATTGGCGCCAGTTTTCGCTCGTCAGAGCCCGTTCCGGTCACCCCTTCGGTTGAATGGAACCCGCGAGAGGAAATGGCCAAGCAGGTTGCAACCGCTTGGGCTAGCTCTTTGTTCCGCGGAGAGGTCGCCGTGACGGCGGCTCTTTCAGATGTTCCTTTCGCGATGGATAGAAAGATGACGATCGATTCCATGTCGGAGTTGAACAAGGTTTTCGGAGAGGTTTTAGGATCCAAGGGCAAGCAGGATCTCACGATCACCGATGTCAAGGTCACCAAAACCAGTGATGCGATCCTGAACAATGTGTACCCCGCCAGTTACATCATCGTGGATCTCAAGGTGGAGGGGGAAGGGGTGCAGCTGTGCGTCAAGCCGGGAGATGCCTTTAGGGTTGTAGGCCTCAGCGATTGACCAAGGGGCTTGGTATCGCGGTATTTCGGGAACTATCCAGCTGCGCTATCAATCTGAAGACAGTCATACCGCTCCCCAAGACGGACCCGTGGTAGCCGAAGTCGAAGTGCGCGCCGGGGAGACCGTCGAGCTCGCCTGGCCGCCCCAATGATTGCGACGCGGTGGAGTGTAGGCGCCGCTGTCCAAATGCGCCGCATTCAGTTTGCGTTGAAATACGGCCAGTCAAAAAACAAAGCCGCCCCGCAATTCATTCGCGGGGCGGCCTTGATAATCGCGGAGGTGGAGCGCGGTCTATCGCCGACCACCCTTGGAGGAATCTTCACCTTTGACCGGCTTGTCCGCTCGGTCATAGAAGTCGCTGCCTTTCTTTTTGCCGTAGAAGTCGCGGTCGGCGTTGTTTCGGGGGCTCTGGCGGCGGAAGGTCATTTTGCGTTTGTCCTTCCAGGTGAGGGTTAGGGTGTTGGTGGTTGGCATGGAGACGGCGAAACGTTCGGGTTTGTCGGACTTGTACCATTGGAGGTTGCCTTCGTCCCGGTTGAGGGTGGAGCCCATCATGACTTTGACTTCCATGCTGTTGCGTCCGACCGGTTTCAGTTCACCGACGAAGGACTCGTAGGCGTTCTCGGGTTCCTCCAGATTGGCCTCGTCCCAGTAGGCTTGGAGTTTGAGGGACAGGAATGGGCCTGAGACCAGCATGTAGCCGAGCAGGTGGCGGCCGCGCTCGGGGAAGTCTTCCGCCTCCACGCCCGTGAGTTTCCAGCAACCCTGGAGCTTCATGGTCAGGGCACGATCCTTGGCCGCATTTCCTTGGGTCTTGTAGAAATCACGGTCCGAGAAGACTTCCTTTTCCTTGGCGGGATCCTGCGCGGTTTTGGAGTCCTGAATGGCGGCGAGGCCTAGGGGCAGGAGGAAAAGGACCGGACCCAAAAGGTGCAGCGGGCGGAGGGGGCGGATCTTCATCGTAGTTCGGGGGTTGCCTTGGAGCGGTACACAGCGGTGGGCTCCATCTTAGCCTGGAACACGCCCGAGAACCCGAGTGAGGCTGCGCCAAAGCCCTCCAAGAAGGTTGAGGGCCAGGATTGGGGTGATTGACGGAGAAATTACGTGTCAGAAGCGTCCGTCTTTGGCCAAGGTCCCGTACAACAGGGCCAAGATCCGGTCGGCTGCGTTTTTCACAGCACGTCTGCAGCCCTGTTTCAATCAACACACCATGAGAACGATGATCATTGCCCTCGCAGCCATTCTGTTGGCTCCCTGGGCTTCGGGAATGGCCACTCAGAAGGCCAACGCAGAACTGTTCACGCGCGAAATCGGCGGCCAAATCCAGGCCGTCGTGCGCGTGAGTGTGGAAGCCAGCTGGTACATCTACCATACCGACCTGGGACATCCCGACGCCATCGGGAAGCCACTCGCGTTCGATTGGAGCGGTGGTGATGTGGACTGGCAGGAGCCGGTCCTGCCCAAGCCCCACGTGGGCGAGGTCGATGAGGAGTACATGGATCCGTACACCTACAACTATCACACCGGAACTTTTGTTGTGTGGTTCAACGGGGCGGCCAACGGGGCCAAAGCAGCGGACCTCAAGCTGGCGGTTTCCGGTCAAACGTGCAGCCATGTAACCGGAATGTGCGTCCCCTTTGATGCGGACCTGGGCGCCAAAACGTCCGACACCATCTGGGCCTCCGCGCCGGCTTCCATGGTGGTGAAGCAAGGTGGAGCCGGCGGAGCCAAGCCCGCTTCATCTGGATCCTTCGGGTTTGATGCGGGCTCCTTGGGAAGTCTGGACGCCTCGGAAAACAGTTTCGGCTGGACCCCCGACTACGAGCAAAATATCGATGCGCGCTACAAGATCGAATGCGCCGGCACCAAGGTCCGCGCCACCATCGAGATCGATGTGGAAGAAGGCTTCCACGCGTACCATGGGCCGACCCTGGATGATGTTGGACCGGGCGAGCCCTATGCTCAACCCACCGTGCTCGAATGGGAAGGCGGCGTGGTTGAGTGGGGTGATGTGGTCTACGCCAAACCCCATGAGGAAAAGGGTGCGAATTCCACCGGCGAAATCATGATCAATGCCCACCACGGCACTTGGACATTGACCGCGGAGGGCACTATTGCGGAAGGAGCCGAATTGGATGGGCTAACCGCTGTCCTGGCTGGTCAGGTGTGTGACGACCAGGGTTGTTTGCAGTTCAGTCTCGAGTTGGAGGCTGAGGTGGCAACCGTGGATGCTTTGAGCGCCGCTGGAGACACCGCTGCCGACGAATCGGAAGAGCCCGAAGAGCAAGGCAGCCTCTGGGCCCTCATCGGGCAAGCGATCATCTGGGGTCTTATCACCCTGTTGATGCCCTGCACCTACCCGATGATTCCGATCACGATTTCGTTCTTTACGAAGCAGGCAGCTTCACGCGGTGGAAGCGTGCTACCCCTTTCGCTGACATACGGCGCGGGCATTGTGGTGATTTTTATCGGTATCGGACTGTTGGCCGCTCCGGTCATCATTCCCTTCGCCCAACACCCGGTGACCAACATTATCATCGGTGCACTCTTCGTCTACTTTGCATTCACTTTGTTCGGCGCCATTTCCCTGAATCCGCCAGCGTTCATGCTAAAGATGGCTGGCCAAGCTTCCATGAAAGGCGGCCTATTGGGTGTGTTCCTGATGGGAGCGACTCTGGTGGTCACATCCTTCACTTGCACGGCGCCCTTCGTGGGAACCCTCCTGGGTTCCGCGGCAGCGGGCGGTCAGGGAATGGACGGAATCATCCGCATCATCGTCGGCATGGGCGTATTTGGTTTCGTCATGGCGACACCTTTTGTGTTCCTGTCCCTGGTTCCAGGACGTCTGCAACAGATGCCCCAAGCCGGTGGGTGGATGAACACCTTGAAGGTCTTTATGGGCTTTGTGGAGCTGGCGGCGGCCTTTAAGTTCTTCTCGAACGCTGACGTCTACATGCATTGGGGAGTGCTCGGGCGAGAGCTTTTCCTATTCATCTGGATTGTGATATTCGTTGCAGCTGCGGCCTACCTGATAATCGGCGCCATGAAATCAGGTAGACATCCGCTCCGATTGGGCGTGGGGGCGGCAACCTTGGCTTTCACGGTCTTGTTGGGTACGCACCTGCCCGGCACCAAGCGAGCTGGATTCATTCTTACCGCCTTGCTACCCCCTTACTCCGATGCTTGGATTCAAAAGCCATTTGGGTGGGAAGGTTCCCGGGTCGCCAAACACTCCATCGTCAAGGATGACATCAATGCGGCAGTGGCTCTCGCGCAGACGGAGGAGAAGCTGTTGCTTCTGAACTTCACCGGCGAGACATGAGTGAACTGTCGTTTGATGGAGGTAGGTACCTTCGTCCACTCAGCGGTCGCTGAGCAGCTTGAAAACAACTTCGTCGAAGCTCGCATGCACACAGACACTCATTCTGAGTTCAGCACATTCGAAAAACTATTGGCCAAGACGGTGGCCCAGCCCGTCTACATCGTGGTACCCGCGGACTCAGACCTGGACTTCACGAGCGAAGGCTTCGATCCCAGCAAGGTCAAAATCCTGGCTCGCCAGGATGGGGTCGGAGGATCCTTGCTCGATCCAAGCGACTTCGCGGACTTTCTGAAGAGCAGCCTCGCCGCCAAGTAGGTCACGCAAAGCCAGAATCAAAACCCCGTGTCCCGGTTCGTCCGTGGCACGGGGTTTCTCTTTGGGCTGCAACCGGGGCGACCTGACCTCCTCCATATGCTAGAGTCCCGCTTCACCCCAATTTCGATCCCCTCCAAGCCATGTCGCAACAACCCGTCAAACCCCAACTCGTGCTCCACGAGAACACCCAGTTCTCCTCCCAAGCCATTCACCTGGCCGGCAACGCTTTCAAGCACTGCATTTTTGATCGCTGCACCCTGGTCATGACCAACGCTCCAACCCACATCGAAGGCTGCCAATTCAACGCCTGCAACTGGCGCATCGAATTCGACGTCATGCACGGGGACCCGAACACCACGCAGACCCTTAAGAACCTGCTGGCCATGATCTCCAACCCGCCCACCGCAGCTCCCGCGGGCGCGTCCACCGCCCCCGAGGGCAACGGCAGCGACAACTAGGGGTTGCGCCCTGCCCCTTGCGACCAAGGCCCGGGCCTTGGTCGTGGGCAGCGAGTGCAACTGCCTGGGTTCCGTGTGGATCTCCTGGGGTGAGCATGGAAAGCCCCCATGGGGTCAGGAACGGGGGTCGTGGGACTGGCAGGGCCCCCGAGTTGCGCAGAGCTCCGAAAAGTAGGCCTGTGGAATCGGAATCGCCGCTTTTTGAGGGTCTGGCC
>JAAETM010000039.1 GCA_024228395.1 bacterium
GCGCCATACTGATGAGTCGGGAGCTGACGGATCTGTTGCGCCTGTCCGCCGATGACCCCGTGGAACTTATGGTTGGAGGGGTGCGGCGATCCGCCCTGATGGTCGGCCGTTTCACCCCTCCACCATCCCAGGCCGCACTGTTCCGTGACCTGCTGGTTACAGACATCGCCAGCGCCCAGGAGCTGCTGCAGCGCGAGGGCAAGCTGAGCCGCATCGATCTGATCCTCTCCCAACAGGCAGAAATCGACGCCATACGCTCTATGCTGCCCACAGGAACCCGCCTGGTGGCAGCCGGCGCACGCACACTGGCCATGCGTGAGATGACCCGGGCCTTTGCCCTCAACCTCACCGCCATGAGCCTGTTGGCCCTGGTGGTGGGCATGTTCCTGATCTATAACTCCATCTCCTTCTCGGTGCTGCAAAGAAGAGAGCTGCTGGGAAACCTGCGCGTACTTGGCGCCACCCGCCGTGACATCTTTATCCTGGTCCTGGGCGAAGGCCTGCTGCTCGGAATGGCGGGGACCACCATCGGTCTGGCATTGGGACTACTCCTGGCCCAGGAGCTGATCCAGCTGGTCACCCGCACCATCAACGATCTCTATTTTGTACTCACCGTAAGCGACCTGTTGCTGCAACCGGTAGTCCTGATCAAGGGGGCGGTGCTGGGAGTCCTGGCCACCCTGGCCTCGGTATTGATACCGGCATCCGAGGCC
>JAAETM010000040.1 GCA_024228395.1 bacterium
CTCACTATCGACGTCCGCCCATTGAGCACCTGTGAGGTCGGTGACCCTACGCTAACCGTCCTCGCTAGCCAGAATGATGCGACCATCAACCTCATCCCGGCTGGATGTGAGGGCAATGGCAATACCGTCTCCGTGACCGGAGATCGGACGTTCAACCTCGATGCCACTACCGGTGACCTGACCCATGTGCGGGAAGACACGGCCGCATACAACTTCCAGCTCCAGTACCAGATCCTCGGCCCCGCTTTGGAAGTGCTGGCCACCGGAGTGCTCAACGTGGTGGTTGAGGCCGGGGGTGGGGTGATCATTGCGGCCCCAACGAACCTTCGATGCTCGTACACCGATCGCCACAATTTCTGGGGCTTCAAATCGGTTTGGACCTGGACTGACAACTCGGAAGGGGAGCTCCGCTACGAAGCCATCCACACCAAAACCCAGGTGGATCTCTGGGTGAGTCCAACCACCTATTCGCACTACAACGACGATCGACACTCGGCAGGGGCGCTCCAGTCACTGCGGATCTATCATCCCGACGACTCAACTCAGAACCTGACCTTCCCCATGCCGACCTGTGCCGATTTGGGCGCAGCGTTTCCTGCCGGCCCGGGGGCACCGGGGTCGGTCACGGCAACGGTCGAGCCGGATGGGCAGACCATAACGGTCAGCTGGACCCGCCCGGCCAACGCCGAACACTGGTCGGGAGAGGACTACACGGTTTCCGGGGTCGGCTTCTCCTACCTAGCGGAAGACATTGCCCCAGGGGGCGGCTCAACCGTGACCCATCAGGTGACCGGCCTCGACCCCGGTACCTACCAATTCAGCGTGAAGATGTGCTGGGACGACACAACCTGCTTCGCTGCCGCCGCCTCGAACTCCGTGACGATCGACGGTGGCGCCGTCCAACTACGCCAGCCCACCGGCTGGAGTTGCACTATCGGTGGGGGCTACTACTCAGGAAATCCGGCCACGTTGTCGGAGTGGGATGAGAGCTGGAGTTGGACCCATCAGTCAATCGGCTCAACCAACTATGTTGTTCGAGCGGTGATACCTCTCAGAGGGATGCACACGAGTGTCAACACGAGCCCTGACTTGAGTAGCTGGGGCGCGAACCTGAAGTCGATGACGATCGAGGGGCCAAATGGGGAAACGCTCGCGGTCGA
>JAAETM010000041.1 GCA_024228395.1 bacterium
GCGCCATACGGCCAAGCGCATCTTTGAACGGCTGCGGGCCGAGTACGGGTTTGAAGGCGGCTACACGATTGTGAAGGATTACATCTGCGAGGTGCGCCGGCACACCCGTGAGGTGTTCGTGCCGTTGCATCACGCGCCCGGTCATGCTCAAGCGGACTTTGGCGAGGCCCTGGCGGTGATTGGTGGCGTTGAACGCAAGGTCCACTTTCTGGTTGTTGATCTACCCCACAGTGATGCGGTCTTTGTGAAGGCCTATCCTCGTGAGACATCCGAAGCTTTCTGCGATGGTCATGTTGCGGCCTTCGCCTTCTTCGGCGGGGTGCCGCAATCGATCTTGTATGACAACACCAAGCTGGCCGTTGCCCGCATCCTGGGAGACGGTACACGGCAGCGCACTCAGATGTTCTCCGCCCTCCAATCCCACTATCTGTTCCAAGACCGGTTTGGTCGTCCTGCCAAGGGTAACGACAAGGGCAAGGTCGAGGGGATGGTTGGCTATGCCAGGCGGAACTTCATGGTGCCGATGCCACGGTTCGAGAACTTCGATGCGTTGAACGAACACCTGGCCGACCAATGCTTGCAGCGTCAATCAGCAGTGCTGCGGGGCCACAAGCAGACCATTGCTGAACGGCTTGCCGATGACGTGGCGGCCGTGTGTGCATTGCCCAAGCATCCCTTCGAGGCCTGCGAGACCCACAGCACGCGGGTGAGTTCACTATCCATGGTGCGTTACCGGGGCAACGACTACTCGGTACCAGTGGCCTACGGGCACCGCGAGGTTGTGGTGCGCGGCTACGTGGATGAGGTTGTGATCTGCGCAGGTGGCGAAGAGGTTGCCCGGCACCGGCGTTCCTATGAGCGCGAGGATATGACCTTCGATCCCATGCACTATCTGCCATTGCTGGAGAAGAAGATTGGAGCCTTCGATCAGGCCGCCCCGTTGCAGGGGTGGGTTCTGCCTGATGGCTTCGCCAGCTTACGCCGGTTGCTGGAGGCTCGGATGGGCAAGGCGGGCAAGCGAGAGTATGTCCAGGTGCTCAGGCTGCTTGAGAGCTTCGAGCTTGAGGTGGTGCACAAGGCTATCCGGGACGCCCTGTATTTGGGGGCAATCGGTTATGACGCGGTCAAGCATCTGGTGCTGTGCCGCATAGAACGCCGCCCACCAAAGCTCGATCTGGATGTCTATCCTTACCTGCCCAAGGCAACCGTGCACACGACACGGCCAGGCGCCTACATGAGCCTGCTGGGGAGCACCGGGCCATGAGTGACACTCCGCAGATCCTGCTTGGCCATCATCTCAAGAAGCTGCGCCTGCCCACATTCCTGGCAGAATATGACAAGCTTGCCCAGCAATGCGCCGCGCGCAACGAGGACCATGTGCAATACCTGCTGCGCCTGTCGGAGCTGGAACTGATTGAACGTGAGCGGCGGATGATCGAGCGCCGGATCAAGGCAGCCAAGTTCCCGGCGGTCAAAAGTCTGGACAGCTTTGACTTCACCGTCATCCCATCTCTCAACAAGACACTGGTCATGGAGTTGGCCCGTTCGGAATATATCGAGCGGCGCGAGAACATCATCGCTCTGGGGCCAAGCGGCACCGGCAAAACCCATGTTGCCTTAGGGCTGGGGCTCGCCGCCTGTCAGAAGGGTCTGAAGGTCCGCTTCATCACCGCCGCCAGCCTGGTGCACGAACTCATTGAAGCGCGCGATGACAAGCGCCTGCTGCGTCTGCAGAAACAGCTCACCGGCCAGAATCTGTTGATCATCGACGAGTTGGGCTTCGTCCCGCTCTCAAAGACCGGTGCCGAGCTGCTCTTCGAGATCATCAGCCAATGCTATGAGTGCGGCTCCATCATCATCACCTCGAACCTGCCGTTCGATGAATGGACCGACACCTTCGGTTCCGAGCGCCTCACCGGTGCGTTGCTCGACAGGCTGACCCATCATGTCCATATCCTGGAGATGAACGGCGACAGCTTCAGGCTCAAGCACAGCAAAAAGCGCAAGATCTCCCAAAAATGAGGGCTCACAGCCGCCCGGCTTGACCCCGTGGGCCCACAGGCCCCTCCCACGCGCCCTGCTGCGTCAGCGTTTGAGGCGCTCTCCGCAGTGCGCGCGGGTCCCTCCCGTGGACTACGCGGACAAGCCTACGCAACACCGAGAGTGGTGTACTTTTGCTCCGGCGAATGGTGGACATTTGCTCCGGCGTTGACACCGTGGGTCCGCTGTGCTTGATGATGGCAAGCGGGTTCAGCGTGCTCATGCCGTTGTCGAGATGAGGCTCAACGGCAAGCCGGTGCGCGCCGCGGACCACTGCGCGTTTCATATCGGCCGGATTGAAGGGCATAGTGCTGATGAGCGCGTCACGCCCCTCCGGCAGGGCTTCCACGGTGGTGCGGATGCGATTAAACAACAGGGGCCAC
>JAAETM010000042.1 GCA_024228395.1 bacterium
ACCGCCAGCGACGTGGGCTTCGATTCGTTTCGGAACAACCTGACCAGCATCGTCGCCATCGCCAAGGCCCACGGCGCCAAGACCATGCTGATCAGCCAGGCCATGGACCGTGCCGACCTGAACCATGATGGCTCGCGCCAGCTACAGTGGGACTCCATGGACCGCATGGGTCGCATCTTGCTCAAGGTCTCCCAAGACACCGGCGCGGGTTATTGCGAGGCACGCGCGGTGATGGAGCAGGCCTTCGCTAAAGTCTCCGCTGAGACACAAGCCAAAGAAGGACGCTCCGAAAAACTGCTGGCCAGTTCCGACCCAGCTCAACTGGCCAGTTCCGACCCAGCTCAAATCGAAGAGGGTCGCAAACTCTGGATGGAGTTTTCCCGTGAGGGCGTCTTCACCAAGGAGGTACACCTCACCGACAATGGCGCCAACATCCTCGGGCGTGCTATCGCAGACTCGATCCTGGCGGGTGACTACTTGCCCAAGTAACCGGGGGCCACAAGGCCTTCCTTAGCTGCCACCCGGAGGGCTGTGGCCAACAGGGCTTCTTTGGGCAAACGGTGCAACTGGAACACCAATCGGTGGTCAGGATCCATTTTCAAGCCGCGCAACCAGGGAGCATTCGCTTTGAGGCCCGCGCCTAGTTCCGCGACTAGGTCCTTCAACAGCTCCGCATATGCGGGTCCATGGGGAAGGCCCGAAGTGCTTCCTTCTGCCAGGTCCAGGATCTCAACCAGGGCCAAGCGTGGGTCCCGTACCGCGCAAAGTGCGGTCAACTGCGCTCGATATTCGAATCGTTGTTGAACCCGAAGCGGGGAGAAGTTTTGGTCGGCGAGGAAACCCAGCGCGGCCGGCCAATGCGTGCTCAAGGGCAAGAAGCGTGTGCGTTCGCAGAGGTGTCCCTCCTCGTGAATGGCGGTCAAGAGCACGGCATCCTCGAAGCTGGGAGGTGCAAGGCTTCCGGGCTTTCCGCCCCTCTCCTGCGCATTCTCGCCCATCCATGCCAGGCGGTTGCGATTGGCTTGCCCAAGCAATACTCCGGTTTCCAACCAAGGATCCACCGCAAGAGGCTCGGGATTGAGCGGGTCCACGGGACCTGTTTGCAATGCAATCAAATCCGGCGCATGGGTGGGCAATCCAGGATCGCTCAAGATCCCGCGCAGGTGAGTCAAGCGAGCCTCGGAACCTCCAGCCTGGAACCGGGTAGCCAAGCGTTCCCAAGCTTCGTTGGCCACGCGAACCTCATGCAGGTCGATGAAATAACCTTCGTGCAAAGCCGCTCCCGCCACGCTCGCACCCATACGCACATTGCGCGCTCCCACATCCGTACCGTCGCACCAAAGCACTGTTCCGTGGAAAGGCACGCCCAAGTGTTCCCCACTTTTCCCTTCCGAGTAAACCAAACGAAGCACGGTTGCGTCGGGAGCGCCCACGCCTATGGCGCTTCCAAATATTCCCACGCGACCTAGACGCCCCAGTTCCTGTGCGAGTCCAGGAACCGGTTCACCCGTCGCTCCCAAATCACGCCCCGCATCCCAGGAAGACAACACCGGCCCGGGGTGCACGACCTGTGCGAAACTACCGAAGCGCAGTCTTGGAGATGCGACCAGCCGCTCTTCCATTTCCTCTCGGCTGGTTTCACCAAAGAAAGCGGGACCCGCTTGCCAAAGCACCTGGCCCACGGCGCGCAGTAGATCGTCCAGACTATCCACCTTTGCACGGTCTCGCTGCTCTTCCACCAACGGGTCTGAAGGGCCACTATGCGCACGTCCACGATCGACGCGCCGCATCAGTTTTGCCAGGCCGCGAATCGACTCCCTGGCCAAGGTGGCCTGGGAGTCCACTTCCATGGCCAGATCCAGATCCATGGCCGGGGGCAAGGAACGAACAAAGGCCTGGGCCTCCTCGAACCAACCGACGCGCAGTAAAGCCCTGGCCAAATAGGCGGAGGTCTCAGGGTTATCAGGATCCTTGTGATAGTCCCGAGCCGCCTTGCCCACGGCCTCAAGATCCATGCGGAACGAGAAGAGGTCGCCCAAGAAATTCGGCAGACTGCCCCTCCACAAGTTCCAAGCACTCAATACTTGGCCACGCTCGATCATGGCCACCGTACGTTGTCGAATCGAAATGGCATAAGGGGCACGCAAGCGCCGGGCACCCAAGGCCTCCGGATCCAACACTTCGAACAAACGCAATGCCAGATCCCGGGCCCAATCGCCCAGGTCCCCCTGCCCATGTCGCAGCACAAGCCAAGCGCGCATGACCTCCGCATCCAAAAGCCCCAACTCAAACAGCGCATTCCATTCGCTGCGCGCCAGGTTCCCCTGCCGCACCAACCGGTTCGCGCGCACCTTGGCCCTTGCGGTGGCAGCATCCTCATCCATGGCGACCTCGGCGAAAATCAACTGCAGCTCCACGCCATCGCGCACAAAACCGGGGTCGAGCCCTCGCCACAATTCCGCGAGGGTCCGCGACGCCTGCTCAGCATCTCCAGCGGCCCTTTGATAGTTGGAAAGGGCTAGGGTGAACAACCGGCGCTCTTCCGCTTCGCGTGCGAGCCAAAGGGCTTCGGTTTGCAGCTCAACCGCCCGCCCATGACGCCCCTTGCCCGCGGCGACGAATGCCAATCCATGCAAACCCCAGGGGTTGCGCGGCTGCGAGCGGGTCGCCTGCAAAAACCGTTGAGCGCTGTGCTCCGTGTTCAATCGACCGCTCAGGTAGGCGTGCATCGCAACGTCTTCGCCCTGTTCCATGGCAGCCCAGTGGGAGCGCAGGGCGCGCGGGCCGAGCAAGGACTGCCGAAGAAGATCATCCCGCCTGCGCCGCGGCACTTCCCACTCCGGCGCGAGCTCGATGGCCTCCTGCAATGCG
>JAAETM010000043.1 GCA_024228395.1 bacterium
CCTCCCTCACATACCCAGCCCAGGCAACACCACGTTACGAATCGAAACGCGCGCCGCATTCGATCCCGACTTGCAACTGAGAGACCCTGCCTCTCCGCAACTCCTTGCCAGTCCCTTGCTGCAGTCGAGACCTCTGCCAGAATCTTCGCGACGCGCCTGCCATCCAAACGAAAACAGGGGGCACTTCCCGCAAGAGGCCTTTGAGATTCTGACCCACGACGGGGCCTTGCACGCGCCCACCCCCGAGGAGCATGAGTCTGGGGATCATGACTTCCAGGCCAAGGGCGCCCCGATTTTCGGCGGCATCTACCAGGACCTGGCCCCGGTTGTGCGTCGACAGCTGGCCCAACACCACCCCGACTTCGCGCACTGGATTGCGGAACACGCTTACGGCCGGATTCTCGCGCGCCCGGGGCTCACACCTGCCCTACGGGAATTGCTGGCTATCGTGTGCCTATTGCACTCGAACCTGGAGCGTCAACTCGCCAGCCATACGCGCGGGGCGATTCATTTGGGCGCTACCCCGGAGCAAGTGCTAGCCGTTCTTGAGCTCACCAAACCCCGCCTAGATCCCGACGACGTGTCGCGGATGGAGGATGTGGTTCGCAAG
>JAAETM010000044.1 GCA_024228395.1 bacterium
TGTGAAACCGAGGTACGCGAAGGCCGTGGTGGCCCTGAAGGGGAGGTGTTCCTGGATATGACCCACCTGGGCAAGGAACGCATCCTGGAGAAACTGCCACAGATCCGCGAACTCTGCATAGAGTTCGAGGGCGTGGACCCAATCGAGGAACCGGTCCCCATCAAACCCACTGCCCACTACTCCATGGGCGGCATCCACACCGACATCAATGGCCAAACCGAAATCGAGGGGATCTACGCCGCAGGTGAGGCGGGCTGTGTCTCAGTAAACGGCGCCAACCGGCTGGGTGGCAACTCCCTGTTGGATATCCTGGTGTTCGGCAAGCGCGCCGGCAAACACGCCCTGGAGTACGCCCGCAGTGCCAGCTTCACACCGGTGAGCAGCGAGCAGGAGGAGAAGGACACCCAGATGATTACCACCATGATGGATGGCAAGGGTAGCGGCACCACCATAGCCGACATTCGCCGCGCCATGGGCAACCTTATGGCGGAAAAGGTCGGGGTCTACCGCAACGCCGCAGATCTGGAGAGCGCCATCAGCGAACTTACAGATCTACAGGAGCAGTTCAAACAGATGCGAATCCAGGACAAGACCAAGGCCTTTAACACCGAACTGGTCTCTGCCCTGGAGCTGAAAAATATGCTGGACCTGGCCGAGACGGTGACAGTAGGCGCATTGGAACGTAGAGAGTCACGCGGCGCCCACACCCGGGAAGACCACCCGGAACGGGATGATGAAAACTGGCTGGCACA
>JAAETM010000045.1 GCA_024228395.1 bacterium
GATGAAGATGGCGGCCCGGTCCAGTCCCAGCTGCGCCACGATCTCTTGGCGGGTGCGCTCATCCGCGGTGGCGGTGAGGGCGATGCGGGGGACCTGGGGAAAGCGTTGCTGCAGGATAAACAGCTGCTGGTACTCTTTGCGGAAATCATGCCCCCACTGGGATACGCAGTGGGCCTCATCGATGGCGAACAGGGCGATCTCCGTTTGTTCCAGTAGCCCCAGCATACGCTCGCTTAGGAGGCGTTCCGGTGCCACATACAGCAGGTCCAACTGGCCGTCGAGCAGTTGCTGCTCCGTCTCCCGTTGGGCCAGTGGGTCGAGGGTGGAGTTGAGATAGGCGGCACGGATACCTAGCTGCTCCAGGGCATCCACCTGGTCTTGCATCAGGGCGATCAGGGGCGACACCACCACCCCGGTCCCGGGACGCACCAGGGCGGGTATCTGGTAACAGAGAGATTTGCCGCCCCCAGTGGGCATCAGGGTCAAGGCATCCTGGCCGTCCAACAGGGCCTGGATGATCTCCGCCTGATTGTGCCGAAACTCGGGGTAGCCGAAGGTGTCGTGTAATAGTTTTAGTGCGTGCTGCATGGGGCGGTGCCGGGAGATCCGTTTAAGGCGA
>JAAETM010000046.1 GCA_024228395.1 bacterium
GAGTCCACCGTCCTGATCAAAGAAGTGCAGCCATCGAACACCGGGATCGAAAGTACATTTGATCCATACTCTGGGCTTTTTGGGTGTAGATAGAATCCACGACGAGTTTGCTTACCTTCTTCGCGTAGAAATACTCGCGCCCATAATGCTCCGGTTGCTGAGACTCGAAAGGTGCCAGCAGGTAGCTCGATGAGTGCACGCCCTTGGGCATCCGTTACACCCCCGATCACAGGTTTGTCAAGCGGACCGCCCTCCAGCGGCAGCACGACAAAATGCATGCCGGGCACCTTTCCCGATGTGGATCCGGTGCCATCAGGTGTTTGAATCTCAAGGGTTGCGGTTCCAGCCTCGGTGACCTGGACCGGAGGAGTTTCCCCGGGCGTGGGACCTTGGATGAAGCCAAGCAGGGCGAGTGCTAACGGAGCAATGAGGGAAGGAAGCATTTTGATGTCAAATCGGGTGTTGGGGTCTGGCCCTTGGACGCTTGACTGGTTGGAAATCGGGTGGCAGCCTTAACTACTCAACGAATTGAATGGTGAGCTTTGTAGTCCTTTTGCTCTTAAGTTGGACAGGAACACGCTGAACCCGACCGTCGCAGAGGGTGACAACCAGGGTGTAGTCGCCATAGGGGAGACGTTCGCTGGTGGTCCTTTCGTTTAGGAGCCAGTAGGGGGTCGGGGAGCGGTGGGGGTTGCCTGCTTTTGCGGAGTGGGGGACCGGGACAGACCTGCGCGCGGCATGTTCGAGATGGAGTTTCGCATGGGGTTCTTTCGGCGCTCCCTGAAGTAGAAAAGACCCCACCATCTTGTCATGGAACGGGCAGGCTGAAGCTTCGCTCTGGGCGGCGATGGTCAATTCGAGCAAGGCTCCCTCTTTGAGGATCGGTTTTGCCATCAATGTTTCGCCAGCTTTGATGTCGACCAGCATGTCCTCGAAACCCAAGGTCCTGGGCAGGCAGGAAGGATTGCTGTAGCCCCAGTGGTCAGGTGTCCCCTGGGCAACAACCCGATAGTGTCCGACCGGCAACCGCATATCCACGGTGTCGCCCCGGAACTGGGTTTTGCTGATGCAGACGCCCTCGGGTACGGTTTCAACCCATACACGCGAATTGTTGGAGGCCGTCTTGTATGTGCCAGACGTGTGGGCCGTCATGGGTCGCACTTTGACTATTCCGTAATCAGGCGATTCGACAGCTCTCAGCACGATGTTCGTGTAGTCGTGGTCCTTGTCGATCTTCACCTTTTGGAAGGTCATCGGGAAGTTGCCACCGATGATGCCGACCCAATATTCCTGACCATCCCTAACTTGGAATGAATACAAGTCGTTTTTGATTCGAACCCCTACGAGGTCCTCGAAATCGGCCAGATGGGCATCGCTGGCTTTTCCTGCTTCCGTGACGACGATGCGAGGGGTGCCAGGCGGGGAAAAAACGTATCGGTTGACGGTGGGCTTATGGCGATCAAAATAGCCTGAGCTTGGAATCGTCAGTTCCTCCTTCCACCTCTCCCCCGAACTAGAAAGGACGTGGACTTGGAGGCAGGTCTGCTTGAGAGAGAGGAGACTGTCCTTCCCGTTGGCTTGAAAGCGTTGGTCATGCAAAGTTGAGTTGGTGAATGTTCGGAGATGTTCACCATAGACTTGCACCCCATAGCTGCCAGGCTGTATGCCATCGATCCTGAACCGCCCCTCCCGATTTGATCTTGCGGAGCCAGAGTCGATTCCAGGTTTGGAAGAGAACGCGTCCTCCTTTAGCCCGCGCTTGTCAAAGAACATACGTACACCCGCCACCGGTCTTCTGTTCTGATCTACGACCGTGCCTTGCAGGACTCCCTCTCCCATGAGCATGAGTTTGAATGGCTGGCGTTCCTCCTCGCAATTCAGCTGCAAGCTCGTAATCGAGCCGGTGCCAATACCCGGATGCTCCGCACTCGCTTGGATCACCGTCGTTTCCGCGTGATGAAGCGCGTGCCAGCCATTGTTCAGATTTCGATACTGGATGATGCGTCGCTTGGGAGGCAATTGACTTAGGGAGTTGCCCTGTCTATCTCGGAAACGGACTGGCGTTGCAATCGGCCTATCGCTCGAATCCACCGTCTGTCCGAACGTGGTGCACCCATCGAAGACCTCGATGGACATCAGGTTTTCCCGATACAACTTGCTGGTCCGACCCCAGGGGGAGTTCGTACGCGCAAGGTGAACTGCGCGCCTCGATTGTTTGCCGTCCTCCCGCAATATGACGTTGGCCCAATAGCTCCCATCTGGGCGCTTCTTGATGAATTGCTGGGGCACTTGAATCGTCGCTTCGCCCTTCGAATCGGTGACTCCCTGCAAGACCGGTTCCGACAGAGGGCCTCCATCCAGCGGCAGCACAACAAAGTGCATGTTCGGAACCATCACGTCCGGGGACGACGGTCCATGGGGCGTGCGGATCTTCATCTCCACAAGCCCCGGATCAAGCCGATCCGCTGGCGCCTCCCGAACCGTATCAAGCGGTGGC
>JAAETM010000047.1 GCA_024228395.1 bacterium
ACAAGGCCCGTCGGGCCGGAGGTGCCCTGTGAGTTCTACGCACGATGAGCACGCGCCGTTCCTAGCGCACCACTTTGAAGGCCACGACCACCAGTTTGAAACTGGCAAGTTCGGAATCTGGGTCTTCCTGTTCACCGAAATCCTGTTCTTCAGCGGACTGTTCGTGATTTACACGGTCTACCGCGCGATGAACCCGGAGGTCTTCCAGGGTGCTGCCCAGTACCTGGACACGACCATGGGGGCGATCAACACCTGCGTGCTGATCTTCTCGAGTCTGACGGCTGCCTGGGCTGTGCGTTGTGCGCAGCTCGGTCAGAAGCAGGGCTTGATCATCAACCTGAGCCTGACCCTGCTTTGCGCTTGCGCGTTCATGGTCATCAAGTACATCGAGTACTCAGCCAAGTTCGAACATGGCCTGTTGCCCGGCAAGTGGTTCCAAGAGGCCGCGGGTCGCCCCGACGAGCTCAAGACCTTCTTCGGCATCTACTTTGCGATGACCGGCCTGCACGGCATTCACGTGCTCTGCGGCATGGGCGTCTTCGTTTGGTTGCTCAAGCGCGCCATACGGGGGGATTTCACCCCCAGTTACTACGGCCCGATCGACTTCGCGGCCCTGTACTGGCACCTGGTGGACCTGATCTGGATCTTCCTGTTCCCGCTCCTGTACCTGATCAACTGAGCCCGGCTCCCTAGTCCTTTCACCCAAGAAGAAGAATCATGTCTAGCGAAACTCAATCACACGACGCCGAAGCGCATCATCCCCACGTTCTGCCGATCCCAATGTTGCTGGGTGTGTGGGGTGCCCTGATGGTATTGACCGGGCTCACCGTCGCCGTTTCCACCAGGGATCTCGGTTCGATGGACCTGCCCGTGGCCATGGCTATCGCCGCGGTGAAAGCCACCCTGGTTGCTCTCATCTTCATGCACCTGCTCTGGGACAAGGCCTATCACTCCTTCCTGGTGGTGGCGGCCCTTCTGATGACGGGTGCATTCATCGGTGGAGTCCTGTTTGACAGGGTTCAGTACCAGGACACGATCGACCAGCTCGAGCGCGATCATCCCACGCCCCGTCGCCACGAGCAAAAGACGGTCAACCATGGGGATGTGGAACACGCTGACGAAGGCGCTGCGCAAGACAACAACGGAGCCAGCGACCACTGATGTGGTTTGAATTCGCTTCGGGCACGCCGGGCCGTGATGGCGCGTCGGGTTCCGAAGATGACGGGGAGACCCGCGACCCTTCGGGCGCGGGTCTCCCCGTCCTTTTGGGGGTGCTGTCGGTGCTGTTTGGGCTGGCCCTCTTCGGCTATGTGGGGGTGCGATCCGAGGCGGATGTGTGGGGCTCCATATGGACCCCTGCGGGCGTTGCGTTGGTGGCGGGTGCGACATTGGCTTTGATCTTTGCCCAGCGGGCTTTTGCGTATGCGGCTCGTTATGCGGCCCAGGGGCGCGATGTGAGACCCTGGCTGGTGGCGGGGGTCGTTGGGGCGCTTTTGTACGGGGCAGCTCAGACGGTGCATTGGAGGCTGCTGGAGCCGGGTTTGGAGCAGGGCTTGCGGGTTGAGGTCGTGTCGTTCACTTTGCTGACGAGTTTGCACGCGGTGTTTTGTGTGGGGGGGTGTATCGCGACGGCGTTGATGGGCTGGCGTCAGGCTGTGGTGGGCCCTGGGGCCTGTGCTCGGGGGCTTGGCAAGCTCAGGCGCTATTGGACTTTCCTGTTGTGGGTTTGGCCACTGTTGGTTTTGGTCTTGGTCGTGTGACGCCGGGCCGTGGGAGGGGCTGGGTCGCCGTGGGGCGGGAATCCCAACCACTGAACAGAAATCAAGCCCCCAAACTCCCCCGGCTACCCGAAAACGCAGCCCTGGGGTACGCTGAACGTGTCGGGACAACCCCGGCTCACCCCTTTCACAACCTGGAGGTCACCATGCGAATCTTGGCTGGTATCGATGCATTCCCCGAATCTGAAAATACGTTCCGGGCGGCGGTCGGGATTTCCTCGGCCTTGGATGCCACACCCTCTTTTGTGCACGCCGTGCCCATGGCCCGGCATTCCGCCTATGAGATGCTCGACTCAGGAGACTCCCGGCAGGGGGCCCTAGGAAAGATTGAGGGGGAGATCGCTCGGCGCCTGGGTGGTTGGTGTGAAGGATCCGACATGCAAGCCTCCCAGGTGGACCTTGTAGTCCATGACGGCCGTCCTGCGCAAACGATCCTGGAGCATGCGAGCAAGATGGAGGCCGATATGCTCCTCATTGGTCAGCATCGTCGCCACGGGGTCTTCGACTTTGGCAACACCATGCGCCAGGTATTCGCCGCCAGTGAACTACCGATTTGGATGCAGGTGGGCAAATGGGCGCCCCCGGAAACGATCCTGGCCCCGGTGGACCTTTCACCAACATCGGAGCAGGTTCTGACCCATGCCCGTGATCTGGCCAAGGCGTTTGGCGCCAAGTTGAAGGTGCTGCACTGCTGCTCCACGCCATTCTTTGCGACCACCTATTCGGGAGCACCGCCCGCGGTCATGCCCAACTACGTGGTGAACAACATCCAAGAGGAGGACAAGCGGGAGTTTGAGACCCTGTTGAGCACCTTTGATTGGCAGGGCGTCGAGCACGAGAGCCGGTTTGTCGATGCGGATGCGGTCGAGTTCATCAAGGAGGCCACAGCCGATGTGGACTTGCTTGTGATGGGGCAGCATGGGCACGGGTGGATCGCTTCGACGGTCTTGGGCAGTACGGCCTATGCGGTGCTCAAGCATGCGAAGTGCCCGGTCCTTGCGCTTCGGCAGATGAAGTAGGTGAAGGTAGTGGTGCGGGGTTTTCTCGCACTGCTTTCCTTGGAGCCTATCGTGGATTGTTGTGAGGGCTAGGAGCGTGCGGATGGGCTCGCAGGAGGTTAGAAGCTTTCTCCGCACCCGTTCCCCTGTCCGCCCCATCCCCCGCAGCGCAACCACCCACCCCTCATTCGCCACCAAAAGCGGGAAGCGGGATCTGGTACTCCGACCTCAAAATCTCTGCCAACTCCACAAAGTTCGCAACCGTATGCGTCGCCTGGATGTCCGTCTTCTTCGTGCGACTAGCCCGCGTGCACCACACCGTTTTCATGCCCAATCCATTGGGCGGCGCAATGTCATTGGTGGGGTTGTCTCCCACGTACATCACCTGTCCCGGGTCGTTCAATCCCATGTTGGAAAGGGCCGTTTGGTAGAGCTTGGGGTTGGGTTTGTTGATGCCCACCGAATCCGAGATGAAAACTGAGTCCGGCGTGATGAGCAAGGGCACCAACCCCAACCGAATCATTTTTTCAGTTTGTTTGGCCGTCCACCCGTGAGTGATGACACCGATACGGATTCCGCAGGACTTGAGACCCACGAGCAGGGGGGTCACATCGTCGAAGAGCTTGAGCCCCTTAAACTTGGTGTCGTGATAAGCGACGACCCCCGCATTGACGATCATGGCCCTGCGTGCCGGGTGCAGGGAGCGTCCCGAGAGACGGATCACCAGCTTGTCGTAGTGCCGCCCGTAATTGGAGCTGAACTCCGAGATGACTTCCCTCAGCTCGGCGTGGGCCTCTTCTTCACTGGCTTGCAGGCCGTACTTGATCATGGCGTGTACGGCATTGGCACGGGCCTTGTTTGCGAACTCAGTGGTTGAAAATAGCGTGTCGTCGATATCGAACAGGACTGCTTGGAGGCAAGGCATGGCGTGGGGGAAAGGGGTGGGGTGTTCTTCTGTCCCAGAGTAGCCTAGTGGGGGGGGCGGGACACGGAAAAGGGGTCCGCCTTCCCCCTGAAACCCCGGAAGTGCACAAAAAAGGGGCCGACCCCTGTATGGGGCCGGCCCTTTAAGCCTCCCGGATCGGATCCGGGCGTTAGGTTGGCGACCTAGTTGTCGAGGCGCTCGAGCTTCTGAGCTTCCTCGTGAACATCGGTGATGTGGGCGCGGATCAGGATCATCAAACTCTCACGCTCATCGTTGTAACCTTCGCTCTTGAAGAGGAAGCCCAGGATCGGAACGCGGGCAATCCACGGGACCTCGGCGCGACGCTCAACGTTGCGGATGGTGGACAATCCACCGAGCAGCACGGAGCCGCCGTCGGGAAGGGTGGCCGATGTATTGATTGTCTGCACTTCCAACTCGGGCAACTGGAACTCGACGGGTGAGGTGTTGCCACCGAGGGTGGTGGAGAAGGTGCGCATGTTGACGACCGTCGCGATCGTGGGCTGCACTTCCAGCTTCAGGTACTTGCGGTCGTGCTGAATAGTGGGGCGCACGTCCAATGCGATGCCTTCGTGGAGAACGTTGATCTCCGGGTCGGCGACGGCTTGGAACTGGGCAACCTCAACACTGAAGTCCTGGATGAATGCACGCTGGTTGACCACGGCCACGTAGGCGCGGGACGTGTTGTGCACGCTCAGCATTTGGTTGTTGATGATCTCGTAGCGGTTCGACTTTTCGACGGCGCGCAGGATCGTGGAGACCTCGGAGTCGTTGAAGAAGTTCCACTGGAAGGTCATGCCACCGATGGTGGAGAGGCTCTCGCCCAGGGCGGTTCCGAAGAAGTTGCCGGTACGGGCGGCGAAGGAGCCGTCCTGACCATCGTCGAAGAAGAAGCCGGCACTGGGGGCACCAGCGGCGTCGGAACCGGTGGAGCCGGTGCCGCCGTTGTCCAAACCACGGGAGGCTTGGTCTTCAAGGCCGTTGGTCAAGTCCTCAAGGGAGCGGCCGTCCAATCCGCGGAAGTCGTTGCCGATCTCCTGGATGAAGCTTTCGCCCACGGTCATGAACTTGGACTCGATGGTGACAAGCGTGGAGTTCAAGCGGCGCAGGTCTTCAAGGAAGGCACGGATCGCTTGCTGAACTGCCAAGGTGTGGGAGACCACGATGAAGCCTTCGCCGCTCTCGATGCTAACACCGTCGTCGGACCAGGTTTCGGGGGCCACGTTCTCTTGGATGAGGGTCGAGAGGTTCTCGATCTCGATCACGCGACGGGCTTCCAACGTACCACCGAAGGGACCGCCACCGTCTTCGTCAGCGTCGAGCTCGTCGTAGAGGCGGATCTTGTCGATGCGCGGGCCGGTGAAGTCGGTGAGGCCGACAACCAAGCTCTGGACGTCGTGGTTGTGCACGCTCAGCTTGCCGCGAGCCTTCTCGCGGGTCGTGATCATGATGGTCTCGTGACGCACGGTCCAGGTCACTTCTTCGCCAGCTTCGGTGGCTAGGAAGTCCAGGGCTTGACGCACGGTGATGCGGTTGGGGAAGTCCAGGGTGAACGTGATGCCAGCGCTTGCAACGGCGTCTTCGGCTGCGGGGTCCACGACCATCGGAAGGTCGGAGAAGGAGCGCAGGATGTCGACCAGGTGGCCCAGACTGTCCTCGTCTTCGATGCCCGGGAGGGTCACGAAGGTGGACTGCATACGCTCTCGAAGCTCTTGCTCGGCGGGGTCGACGGAACGGGCCAGGTCCTGACCGCGGCGGCCCTTGCGGCGCTCGGTCATCTCGCGCCAGTCGTCCACGTCGGGGAGAGTAACGATGTCGGTGCGGGGGATCTCAAGCTCGCGCAGGTACTGCTTCCAGCGGGCGAACTCGTCGCGGCGTTCTTCGATGTAGCGGCGGTTGAGCTGCTTGCGGCCAGCTTGGAATGCAGCGGATTTGATCTCCAAGGCTCTCTCGTTGCGGGGCGCGCGACGCAGGGCCAGGTCAGCGTAGCTGATGGCACTCTCGTAGTCGCGAGCGTCAAAGGCCTCGATGGCATCGACGATCATGGTGTTGACCCGTGCCGTCCGGCGCCGGGCTTCACCAAGTTCGGCGGCGCGCAGCTCGTTGAAGGCCTCCTGCTCCGATTGCAAGCGAATGCGTTCGCTAGCTTGGGTGCGCTCATCCTTGGCGCGTTGCAAAAGCTCGGAAGCGTCGCTGTCAAGGCCGTCCCAGTCCAGGGCGTAGGGCGCCACGCGGATCGAAGAGACCGCCAGGGTCAGTTCGGCAACCGCGGTGTTGTAGTCCTTGCGGCTGAGCGCCAACTGACCCTTGTTGTAGAAGTCCCTTGCTCGGCCTTGAAGCTGTTGCACGCGCAATTTGTGCTGATCTTCCATGGCCTCGCCGAGGGTCCTCTGTCCGCTCGGAACATGACCCATGAGTCCTTGGATTTCAGCGCTGAGGGACTGTGCCTCCAGGTTGCTGTCATCCAGGGACAGGGCTGCTTCCAGATCGGAAAGGGCCAGTTCCAGTTGCCCATTCTTGAAATGGGTTTGCGCGTTGAAAACGTGCGTCTGGACCATCATGCGAGTGGCTTGCTGGCGCAGCGTTAGCTGCTCCGCGACCCTGTCGATAGCGTCCTGCCCCTGGGGGAGGGGCATACTGGCTTCGACCACGGCCCCATTGGAAAGGTCCGTAAGGTCCTCGCTTTGGGTGGTCTGAGCCTCGGATCCGCTTTGTGCCGTGGTGGACTCTCCGGAGGGAGCCGCGCAGGCGTAAAGCAGGGACGTAGTGATTGCGATTCCGACGATCCTCATGCGGGTTCTTCTTTTCGAAGTGATATTCGAATTTGCGCTAGGGGGGGAAGCAAAGCACCCTCCTATCCTTATTGGATGGGGGATGGGTGCAGCCTGGAAGGGTGGGGGGATGAAGTGGAGCCAGGAGGCTCCGGTGTGCCCGAAGGCGGTGTGAAGATACCCGAGAAGGCCTCGATTCGCAAAAGGCTTGATTTGAAAACAAACCCTTTTGCTGCAGGCACTTAGGTGCCCTGGGGCCCAGCTGGGGCTTCGGGACAGGGCGGAGGAGCTAGTGCAGCCCCCGCCCCGTGGAAGATGGTGGTCCCGAAGGACCGGGTTCCTGCCTTGCGGCGGGAGTTACTTGATGTGCTTGGCGAAGGCTCCGCCGAAGGTGATATCCTTGAACTTCGCGGCTACGGCGGCGTCCAGCACGGGGATGACATCACCCATGATGGAGCCCGCGTAGGGCTGCAAAACCGCAGGTGCATCGTCGTCGCCACGGGCGATCTTGATCTTGCGAAGGCGGTCTTGCACATCCTTCAGGTCCGTGAACTTCTGGGTGCCGATCGTGTAGCTGAGCCTGCGGCCGTCAAACACGTAACGGGTCTTAAAGGTCGGGTCGTCGTAGGCGACGTACGGATCGGAGGGTTTGGCGCGCGGCTTGACCTTGCGACCTTCCACGGTCACGTGGATGTCGATCTGGACTTTTTCAACCGGGGGGGCGTCGGAGGTATTGACCCCCACGTCTTTGGGCAGGTAAGCGGTCAGCTTTCCCTCGAGCACTTTGAACTTCAAAGTACACATGAAGAAGATCAGCAGCAGGAAGGTGACGTCGATCATCGGCGTCATATCCATCTCGATTTTTTCGGCTTGAATGTCGGTGATAAGAGACATGTTTGAATCCTTTGGGTCTTTGCCCTACTCGGGGTTCGGCATGCTTGCCGCCAACTGAATCTTCCAGATTTGAATACCCTTCTGGGCGCACTCTTGCATGACTTTTTGCACATGCCTGAAGAGCACCGAGCGGTCGCCACGGACCATCAGGTGCTCATTCGGCAAGCCGTCCGCAGCTTTATCCATGTTCTTCGCGATGATCGCTAGCTTGCGCTGCACATCCTCCATCGGGTTTGCTTTGCCTTCGTGCGTCTCCGGCGTGTACAAGACCTCCTTGCGCACAATGATGATACCCTGGTGGTTGATATTGAATATCGGGCGCTTCTCATCGGGGTCCGGCTTGTCTTCAACGGCGGAAAGAGCGACCGGGAGTTCCAAGTCCTCCAGATCCTGCTGGGTCAAGTCGGTGATGATCATGAAGAAAATGATCAGGAGGAAAACGACGTCGATCATCGGCGTCATGTCCATTTCCATATCCGTCTCGGGATCGTGTTTGGCCAGGTTCATAGCATTTTTTGGAAGGGCGCCTACCCCTCGGAAGGGGGCGAAGGGGCGTGTCGAGCGGTCTGGGGGGGCAGGGGATCTACCCCCCCGAAGGATCCCGGTAACCAGCTGGCTGGTGGCGGGGTGTGTTGGGATCCCAAAATCGGATTCCCAGGGGTCAGGATTACTCCTGCTCGCCCGGACGGAAGCGCTCGAAGAGATCTTCGATGATGGCGCCGGTCTCGATGATCGTACGGATCATGCGGTTACGCAGGAAGGCGAAGACGGCGGTGGTGGGGATGGCAACCACGAGACCGAACATGGTCGTCAGAAGTGCCACGGAGATACCCGCTGCCAGCTCGGCGGGGGAAGCCTGGCCACCGGAAGATGCAATCTTCTTGAAAGCCGTGACCATACCGGAAACCGTTCCCAAAAGACCCATCATGGGGGCGATGTTGGAGATCAGGGAAAGCCAGCCGATCTTCTGGTGAAGCTTGATGGATTCCTCGTCACCCATCTCTTCGATCGATTTCTCGATAACCTCGAAGTCGTGGCCGATTTTGGAGATGCCAGCGGCGCAGACGCGGGTGAAGTAGTTGGGCTCCTCCTCGCAGAGGTTCATGGCCTCCTGGAACTGACCTTCGTCAAACAGGGCCTGGATCTCGTCGATCTGGTCGGGGGGTGCAAGCTTGTCGCGCTTCAGGGAGGTGAAAGCCTCGATGACCAGGGCCAATGCCACGATCGAAAGCAGGATAATGCACCAACCGATGGGACCTGAGTCTTGGATCAGTCCACCGATGGAGATGCTGTCATCTTCTTTGGCGACAGTTTTATTGGCGGCCTCCTGGGCCACGGCGAAGGTGGTCGAAGCCGTGAAAGCTGCGGCCGCGATGAGCGCGGGGCGAGCCATTTGGGCCACAGTAGAGGGGAGTTGGTTGATTTTCATGACCAGGGGTATTCGTTGGGAGGGGCCGAGCCTTAGCGGCTCCGCAACAGGGTAAGGAAGAGAGTTGAGAAGGGGGGGGGGGACGAAAGGAGTCTTGGATCATTTAACCTTGGCGGCCTGAATGGCTGCTGGGGTATCTCCGTACGCACCTTTGATCTTGGCGAGCAGGATGCTTGCCTGGGTATCCGATTTCGGATCACCAAAGGCCTGGTAGCACTTTGCAAGGCCCAAAAGGGCACGCGCCGTGCGATCCCGACCCGAGGGATCCAGTGCGGATACTCGAGCCAAGTGGATTTGGGCTTCGGCGGCGTCGCCGGAAGCGAGTAGGGCCTCACCGAGGCCGAGCGTGGCGGCGAAAACACCGCTTGCAGCCAGGGTGGCGTTGCTTTGCTTGCGCTCGAAGAAGGAGCGGGCTCCGCGGGAGTCGCCGGACTTCAAGAGACAGAAACCTTCACCGACCGAAGCGTTGGCTGCCCAGCTCGTCAGACTTGCTGCGTCGGCGGGCGATGCGTCGGCCAAGGAGGCTTCAATCGCGGTTTGCGTGGCGGTGAAGTAGTTGCGAGCCAGGCCGGTGTCGGCCGCATCCAGGGCAGCCCATGCAGCTTGCAGGCCGGACTCCAAGCAAAGCAGGCTCGGGTAACCCGCAGCTTTAGCCTTGCCTTTTTCGAAGATGCTGTTGTAGGTGGTGGCAGCATCTTTGGCATTGCCGGTGAGCCAGAGGGCGCGAGCTTTGATTTGCGTGGCCCGGGGAAGGTCGTGGTCGTTGGGGTGATCGGTGATGTAGCGGCCGGCTTCATCGGCAGCTTCTTCGAAGCGAGCGCTGTCGGTGGCTCCGAGCTTCATGAGGCATTCGATCGCACGCATGCGGGCGACCGCTCGCACGGGGGTGCGGGCATCGCTGTCGCTAGCAGCCAAGCGGAACTGGATCAGGGCGCTGGTGAAGTCCGCACGTTTCCAATAGGTGGCAGCGTCCCTGAAGGAGGAGGGAACATCACCCCAGACGATGCGCATGATCGCGTTGGCATCCACCTTGTGGGTGGTGTCTTCGTCGATCTTGATGCTGAGCCCGTCCAGGCCATTGGATTCGATCGTTCCCGTTTCGGTGACCACTCGTTCGGTGCGAGAGTTGTAGTGGGAAACCTTGTCCTTGCCCTGGGCCAAGAGCGCATGGGGCAGGGCCACGCACAATAGGGAGCCGAGCATGAGCTTAGCCGCTCCGCGTAGCAAGTTGCTCCGCAGGCCAATGGGTTGCGCGGGGATCGAAACGTCTTCCTTCATGGGGCTGAACATGATAGCCGTGGTGGGGATCGGGACAAGCAGGGTTTGGGCGAGGCTGTCAGAGTGAGGCAGACCATCTCGCTCTGGCTCCCAGCTGGGAAGGGCGTTTCCCAGGTTAGAGGGCGATTTGGTGGATAAAAGGGGCATTGGGGCCTACTTGGCTTTGCCCGCCAACCAGCGAAAATAGTTGCGGAGGGCGTGGCCCGTGGTACGTGCCTTGATGAATTCGTCTTCCTCGTCCTCGCAGATTTGGTCCACGTCATCCCAGGAGGTGTTGGACATTTGTCCTGCGATAGCGTTCAACTGGGTGGCGACGCTGCCAGCCAGGCTGGAATCGACCTTGCCCCATTGGTAGGTGGCATAGATCAGCATGAACTTGAGCTCGAACCACTCACAGGAGAAGGATCCTTTCTGACGGGCGTAGGTGTCCAGCTTCTTAGTAACGAACTTGAACAGTTCAGGGTCGCCACCGGTGCCGGGCACTTCGACGATGGGCTTGCCATTTGCGCCGCCTTCCAACCATCCCGTGAGGGAGCGGGCGAAGTAGGTGGTAGCTCGGCGGCCAAGGACCTTGGATTTGCCACCGTCCTTTTCCGCCTCGATCATTTGAAGCGCGAGGGGGGTCAGCAGTGCGCTGGCCTCATTGATCTCGTGGTTCTTGAGCAGCAAGCGAGCCAGGTCGGGAATCACGAAGTTGTTGATCTTCTTGAGGGTCTCGGCGTCATCGCTGGAACCGAAGCGGGCGTATACGCGACGCAGGGCTTTCAGGGCGTTGTCGTCGGATTGAAGGTCAATCCAGTGCTTGGCTTCGTTCCAGAGGCTGCCGTAGGTCGGGCTGCCAACCGAGTTCGAGACCTCGAGCAGTTGCGCCATGGCCAGCAGGAGCTCTTGGCCCTTAGGGGTGTCTTCCTTGCCCTTGTACTGCTTGCTCAGGGTCAGATACATGTTAGTGGAAGCCTTGGCCGTGACTGGGGAGTCGGGGGCGAAGTCCTTCAGGGCGTCCAGGGCGGCGCGGGCTTGTTCGATCTGATCCAGGGCAAGGTGGGCTCGCATGGTCAGACTGAAGGCGCTGCGGGCCAGGGAATCTTGGCCCTTGTGGCGTCCGGCGAAATCAGCGAGCTGGACGATCACGTCCTGGTGCTGCTGCTTGGTGAAGAGCACGACCGCGCGGTAGAACTCGGCGGTGGCCAGGGCTTGCTTGCGGTTGCCCTTGCGACGCGGGCTCTCGGTGTCGTACTGGGGGTCGGGAACGACATCGTTCAGGAACTGGTCGAACAGGGCCAGGGCGGCGTCAATCTTCCTGAGACGCAGTTGGCACAGACCGCGCTGCACGAGGGCGCGTTCGCCCCAGTTGCCGTCGAGCGGCACGTTCTTGTACTTTTCGATGGCGCCTTCGTAGTCCTTGAGGCGCTCGAGCTTGTTGCCAGCGGTGAAAAAGATCTTGTCGCCCTCGGTCTCTGAGTGCTCCAGGACGAAGGCCTCGGCTTCCTTGACCAAATTTGCCATGGGACCGGTCGTCTCGGAGGGATCCACCAGACGTGTCATCAAAGCGTTGAAGGAACGCGCGTTGCTACCATCCATCTCCAGGTCGCCGCCGGCGTACTTGTCGACACCTTCGCGGAATGCCAAGGCGGCTTCTAGGGGACGTTCCTGCTTGACGTATATGTTGCCCAGCACGTTGCACAGGGTGGGCATTAGTTCCAGGCGATCCGAACTCTCACCTGCCGCGAGAGCGCGGGAGAGGTTGAGCGCTTTGTCGACGGCCACGTCGAAATTGTTGCTGCGGTACTCACCCCTGATGCCTTCCATTCGAAGGGCGGGGGAGACGGCGACGCCCGGGGTGTCGCTGATATCTGCCAGCAGCTTTTGGGCCCGCGTGCGCAGGTAGCCATAGCTGGTGGTTTCGCTGACCTCGGAGGCTAGCTCGGTAGCCAGGGTGGTCGTGTCGGTGCGGTCGCGGCGGGAGCGAACTTCAGCGCGCATGGCTTCTTCGGTGGCGTACCACTTGCCCTCGCCACTGGAGAGATCACCACCCACAAAACCGTTGGATTCCAAGAGTGCGGTGGCCACGACAAGCAAGGCTTCCTTGCCATTGCGGTCCAGGTTGATGCCTTCCAACTTCCAGGTGTTGATGAAGTACATGGCCCGGGCCAGGGCGGCCTCGTTGTCGCCGTCGGCCAAGTAGGCCTCGATGGCGCCATCGACGGAAAGTTGAACGAAGGAGAAGCGCATCTCGATGGCCGGCAAGCCAATCCCTTCAGCTTCTTTCACCTTCTGCCAATCGTCCAAGTTGAAGGGGATGGTGGATTCGAGCACGGCGTCGTAAAAGAGCGCGGATTCCATCCAGCGATCCTGCATGGCAAAAACGGCACCCATGGCATCGAATGCCAGGAAAGCTCCGGGCGTGCCGTCGCCGGCGGCGCTTGCCAGGTCCCGGAAGGAATCCATGGCCTGTTCGAAGTAGAATTCGCCGTCATCGGAGTTGGCGCCAATGGCCGCCAACATTTGACCACGCTGCAGCATGAGCTGGTACATCTGGCGGGTTTGGCGCTGGCTGCGCTCGTCTTCGTCGATGCTCTGCAGGGAGGTGATCGCTTCACCGGTGAGCGCCACCGACCCCATCAAAACCTCGGATTGGCGTTCCTTGAGGCTGGTGGCCTCATCGCCCACCGCGTCCTCCAGGTCCCGCGCCAAGTATTGGCTGTACAGGTGCGCGGTGCTCACGAATTCGGCACTGGCTTGATCGATGAGAGGGGAGTTGGAGTTGCTGTCCAAGAACCCTTGGTATTCGCTCAGGGCACGGTCGAACAACTCGCGGCGCTTGGCGCTGTCCCTTTCGAGCCGGGCGCCCTGGGAGTAGAGGCTGCATCCCACAAGGGCCAATTGGTCCTGCTGGCGGTCGCTCAAACTCCCCGTGTCCACGTCGGCGAGCACACCTTCGGCCAGGTCCACAAAGCCCCACTTGGAGGCCAAACCCTCCGCGAATGCCAGGTCGGCTTCGATCTGGGCTGAGCTGGTATCTTGCGCGAAGGCCGGAGCGCTGATGGCGAGGCCCAGGATGGGGCCGATAGCCATGAAGGGGAATGCCATAGGGAGATGGGGACGAACCATGGGAGCCAATCGGGCGCGGACGCTTGCCAGGAAACGGGGTTGCCTTTGGGGCAAGCCGCGCAACGGGGCGGTGGGAGGGGGGAGCGGAATCGAACAGTCCATGGAAGGTCTATGCCGTTCCGGTCTGTCCGTAACCAAATGAGGGGGGGATAGGTTGGTTTGCCCTTTCCCAGAAACGAGGGGGCCACCCCAGGGAAAGGTCATTGGCGGCGGGGCCTGGTATGAACCAGGCCCCGCCGCTGCTGCATTAGTTGGCGGAGAAGGCGCCCATCTCAGCTTCGGTGGGCTCGTGCTCGGCGGGGATCACGATGTCGGCCTTCAGCAGAATGAGCAACTTGCGGTTGGACACATAGTGGCCCTTGCGCTCGAAGAGGGCGCTTAAGATGGGGATCTTGTTGAGGATCGGCACGCCGGAGCTGTAGTCCTGACGTTCGATTTCCTTCATGCCACCCAGCATCACGGTGCCGCCATCGGGGATCGGGATGGTGGTGCGCACGCGCTGGTACTCGATCTCGGGCAACTGAATCGTGACCGAAGTTTGAGAACCCAGGGTGGTGACCTTCTCGGCGATGGGGCGCTTGAGGCGTGCCACGGTGGGGCGCAGTTCCATGGTGACGAAGCGGCGGTCGGCGGAAACCACCGGGCGCACGTCAAGGATCACACCTTCGTGGGTGACGCGCACGACCGGGTCGGCGATGGAGGCTGCCTGGGCGATCTCCACGTCGAAGTCTTGCACATAGGAGACCTGGTTGAGAACAGCCAGGTGGGAGCGTGCGCTGTTGGCGACCAGCAGGCGCGGTGCGGTCACAAGCTCGATGCGCTCGGACTTGGAAACGGCGCGTAGCACGAGTTCGAGCTGCAGGTCGTCCAGGAAGGTCCACTGGAAGGAGAGTCCACCGGATCCACGGAACTCGTCGCTGCCGAGCTGGCGGTCGTAGAGGTTCTCCATACGGGAGCGGAAGTCACCATCTTCGCCATCGCCGTAGAAGGCGCCGAGGTCGTTGGTGCGGCCAAGTTCAGAGGCGAGCTCGGCAGCTTGGGCCGGATCACCAAAGTCGTTGAACTGCTCGCCGTTCACACCGAGGCCCGGAGGACCGAGGCCGCGGAAGTCCACGCCGATGTCTTCGAGGAAGTTGTCTTCCACTTTGACGAACTGGGCTTGCACGTCGACCATGATGCCGGTGGCTTCACGCAGGTCAGCCAAGAGGGCCTGGATCTCGAAGTGGACCTCGGGGGTTTGGCTCACGACCAGGGTGCCGGATTCGGAGACCACGCGGATCGAGTTGCGGGGATCGTTGTCCCAGGAGTCGCCGCCGATGGAGCTTTGAATCAGAACTTCGAGCTGGTCACCGCTGATCACGTTGGACTCGCGCTCGTCGGGCTCTTCTTCGTTGGGCTCGATACCGCCTGAGGGGGATACGTTGATGACGGGTCCAGCGTAGTCACGCACGGGCGTGATCAGGTCGTGCACAGGATAGTTCACGAGTTTCTGGCCGCCGAGGGCCTGGTCGCGGGTCACGAACTTGACGATGCCGTCTTGCACAACCCATGTCAGATTCTCGCGGGTGTCCGCGATGATGTTGAGCACGTTGTAGACGTTGTTCTCGTTGAGGGTGAGATCGATGGTGGTCTCTTCCTCGTCGAGTTCGTCGGTGACGCCGGGGGTGATGTAGAAGTTCACGCCGGTGAGGTTCTGCAGGTAGTTGGCGACGACGGCCAACTCGGTACCTTCGCCGTCGGGGCCGCTGAAGCGAGCCTCGAAGCGCGTGGTGCGCAGGGCGTGCATGACCGCGGCGCGGTCGGGATCGTCGGCCTTTTGAAGGTCGGCAGCTGCCAGGTCGGGGCGTTGGCTGACGGTCTTCCAGCGTTCGATGTCGAACTTGATGGGGTCGGTTTGCGGAATGCCTTCCTGGGACAGCTCGTCAAAGGTCTTGAGCCACTCGGAGCGTAGTTCCTCACGCAACTCTTCGTCCTTACGGGCATAGCGGGTGTCCTGGGCAACGGTGCGCAGCTGACGGGCGCGGGCGTTGTCGGGATCCTGGGCCAAAATCATGTTGGCCCACTTTTCGGCATCTTCAAAACGGTTGGCGAGGAAGTCCTCGTTGGCGTGATCGTAGAAGTTTCGCAGGGTGCGTTCGCGCTGCAGCTGGGACTGGGATTCGGCTTGAGCTTGAAGCTCAGCAGCCTCTGCTTGAGCCATAGCGGCGGAAGCCTCCATGTTCTCATTGCGCAGACGCGTGGCCTGGTTGAGCTTCTCGTCAATCAGTTTGCTGTCCAAGGTCTCGGTCGCGATCAGCGGGTGGATGCTGAGCACGTTAGCAGCGTTGCGGTAGAGCTCGACAGCTTTCTGGTACTCGGCGTTGCCGAGGGCGAGATCACCTTGGGTGGCGTACTCCTCAATTTGAAGGCGGGCTTGGGCACGACGCACCATGATCAGATCGACCTGGCTGTCAAAGACCTCACGCACTTGGGAGAGGTCATCTCCGAGCACGGCGTGGGTCTTGCGCAGGCCAGCGCGGGCCGCTTCGTTGGAGGGATCCATCTCGAGTGCTTGGGAGAAGCTGGTGAGAGCTTCTTTCATTTGGGCACGATCGAAATGATTTTGACCTTCTTCTACCAAGCGAGACGCAAGGTGTTGGGTCTCTTCCTTGCGTCGCTGGATGAGAGCTGCTTGCGTGCTGAGGTCGGAACCGTCCTGCAAGGTCGGCGCACTCAAGCTGCCCTCCACGCGGATTGCGTCTTGCAACGCACCGGCATCGGATGTGGTCGGCTCTTGGGCCGGCGCGGTCCGCAGGTCGGAGGAGGGCTCCGTGGAATGGCAAGCGATGGAAGCCGCGATCAGCAGCGGCAGGTACGACAAGCGCATAGTTTCTCTGGCCCGGAGGCTATTTGGGGGGCAGTCGTTTTCCTTCTCGGAGAAAAGGGACGACGTAGGGAAAAGCGGGGGGAAGGGGAAAGGCCGGAGCGGAGCCACCCGAAGAGTGGGGTAGCAAGACCAAGCCTTGAGTTTTCAGTTCATTCCTTTGCCGATCCGGCGCGGGAAGCCACCGTTGCAGGACCCGCAAAAGCGGCCCATGCACCAGGACTCACCGAGGTCCAAGGACCTGCCGATGCGAAAAAGGTGTGGAAAAGAGGAGGGAGCATAGCGCCCGGCCCCCTAGGGGGTCAATGCTGGGGGCCGTGCGGATATTTATACAGGGCATTTTTTCTTCTCGGCGGGGTCCCCACAATCGGAGGTCGAGGGTCTCAGTGCGTCCGTAGGCGGTTGCATAACCAACCTTGCGGCGAGGGTTACGCTTCCATGGGAAGATCCATCCGAAGTTTGCAGCTGGAATAGGGCCAGGAATTCCTAAAAAAGGCCCTGAAACAGGTGCTAGGAGGGTTTTTTGATGTCCGCGGCGGCCATGGCCCTTCGAATATCAGCCCAGCAATCCCGTTTTTTGGCAGGATCTTGCAGGAGTTGGCCAGGGTGGAAAGTGGCCACAATTTGGCGTCCCTGTGATTCGAAAATCTGGTTTCTGAGCTCCGCCAAAGGGGATTTTCGGGCCAGCAGAAAATTGGCTGGACCTTGCCCGAGGGGAATCAGGACCCGTGGATTCACCAATTCCAGCTGGCGTCGGAGGATGGGAGCGCACAATTCGACCTCTTCACCAGCCGGCGCGCGCCCGCCCGGGGTCGGGCATTTGACCATGGGGGTGATGGTGACCTGTTGGCGGTTCAGGCCCATGCCCTTGACGATGATATCTGTGAGAAGTTGGCCTGGAGGCCCTGAAAACGGGGTTCCGGTGCTGTTGTCCGCATCGCTGGGGGCCTCTCCGAGGAACAGAATGCCGCCCGGACCGGGGTTTCCATCGCTGAAAACCGGGTTGTGGCGACCCTTGTGCAGGGGGCAGGCCTGGCATCGGCTGGCAGCCCGTTCCAATTGGTCCAAATTGAGACACTCCCGGGCCATGGTGGTTTGGCTTTCCGGGGATGCGGGGAGGACCTGGGGTTGGGCCAGGTGCGCCACCGGTACGGGGGTCGCATCGATTTTTGCGGTGGTTGCTCTGGGACTCGCGGTGCAGGGGCCGCGGCCCACACGGCGCTGACCCAGGTGACGCTTGCGCTCCATGGTCTTTTTCAGGGCCTGGGAAAGCGCGGCCAACTCGTTTTGTTCCTGACTCATGATCGGGCCTCCTGTGCCAAGGGCGTTCCCTGCAAGACAATCTTATAGGAAGGACTGTCGGGGGTGGAGTCTGCGGCCTCTTTGCGGTCGACGGAGAGGCGGACATTTAGGCAGGGTGGGGGAGTGCCTTCGATGAGGGCAGGATCCACGTGGACACGCTGGTAGCGGCCCGAAAGCCCGGAAAAACCCTCCAACACTACGGATTCTTCCACTCCATGCAAGCTCTGGGTGTATTGATCGGCCGATCGGCTGGCCCACTCCGAAAGGCGCATGCGGCGGTGGCGCACGTCTATGGGGGACACGGTGCCGCCCATGGTCGCCGCCGGGGTGCCGGCGCGGGCGGAGAAGGGGAAGATATGCATGCTGCAGAAGCCCGCCTGGCGCGAGGTTTCCAGGGTCTCCTGGAAATGTTCTTCCGTTTCCCCGGGGAAACCCACCAGCACGTCCGCGGAGAGGGCCGGGCGGTCCAGGCGCTCGCGCACCCGCTCGCAGGCGCGCAGGTACATCTCAGGGTCGTACCAGCGGTTCATGGCTCTCAGGATTTCGCCAGAGCCCGACTGGAGGGGCATGTGCAGGTGGGGCGCGATGCGGTCCGGGCTGCCGGCCATCAGGTCCAGGGTGCGTTCACAGACCTCGGTGGCTTCGATGGATGAGAGCCGCACGCGGAACTCCAGGGGGGCCCCAGTTTCGTCGCTGATGCTCAGGTCGATCAGATCCTGCAATAGGTCGGCAAGATGCAATCCCAGGTCCCGGCCCCAGTGCCCGATGTGGATGCCGCAGAGCACAATTTCCACGTGCCCCGCGCGCACCAAGCGTTCGATTTCCGCCTGCAGGTCGGAGCTTTCACGGCTCCTGCTTTTTCCTCGTACGCCCGGGATGATGCAGAAGGAGCAGGCTTGATCGCAGCCATCTTGGATTTTTAAAAACGCCCGAGTATGGCCTTGAAACTGGGTAATTCCGGCTGGAACACCCAATTCCTCGGGACTGATTTCGTGTCCCAGTTCGCGCAGGAAGTTGATCGGGCGCTTGGCGTCCCCGTTGCCCAGGACCCACTGCACACCGGGTAGCTCGCGCAGGATTTGCGGTTCGTTTTCCGCCAGGCAACCGGTGACGCAAATCTGCGTGTCGGGTTGTTCCCGGTTCACCCTGCGGATCAGCTGGCGCGCCTTGCGACCGGCTTCTGCGGTGACGGTGCAGGTGTTGACCACCATCAGGTCACAGTCCTGCTCTTGCTCGGCGAGGCCCCGGCGCAACAGGGCCTCCCGCAGGACCTGGGTGTCGTATTGGTTGGCCTTGCAGCCGAATGTCACGAAGCGCACGGATTTCACGGGGGCAGTGTACTCGCGAGCAGCGCAGGTGAATACAGCATCAGGCACCGTATTCAACGCCGTATTCACCTGCTAGTCTAAGCATCTATGTACGCACCTCACCACACGCGTCGAATTCGTCCGCGAGTCTCCACTTTGGCCATGGCCTTGGGGCTTTGCGCCCTAGCGGCTTGCTCCGATGGGGAACAGACCACCGCTGGCGATGGGCCCGTCGAGCTCCCGATCACGCTTTCCGACCGCAGTCAGGATCCGCGCGTGCAGTCCCTGCGTCAGGCCCTGGCCGATGGCTGGGACGCTGTTGCCGCCGAGCTCTATGCCGATCTCAAGGACCTGCCCGAGCTGGGCGTGGAATCCCAGCTGCTCGGCGCGCGCTTGGCCGCCATGTTGGGGGATGAGGTGGAGAGCTCCCGACTTTTGGAACAAGCCAAGCTGTCCGAACCCAAGGATGCGCGCGTATGGGCGACGGCTGCGGAATTGGCCATGCAAGCCGGGCGCGAGGACACGGCCTTGGAGGTATGGAAGCAGGGGCGTGATGCCTGCGGGTTGAGTCCGGAGATACTGCGTGCGCAAGGCATCTTGGCGATCTTTCAAACGGGTATGCGGCAGGGGCGCCGCGGCGTCGCGTTGCTGGAAAAAGCCCTGGAGCTCGATCCGGGCTTGCCCTTCGTGAACTGGCCGCTTTCCGAAGCCCACCGCCTCCTGGCCCAAGAGGTGGTCAGCACCGATCCGGAGTTGGCCATCGAGCATTGTGAGAAGGCCGTGGAGTTGACCGCTGATAATATGGAAGTGCGCGAATTCCTTGGCGAGCTGTATATGGGGGCCGGGCGTTGGGGTGAGGGCATTCAAATATTCGAAGGGCTGCTCGCGGAAGGGCGTCCCTTGGGGCCCAAGATCGCGCTATTCAGCAAACAAGCGGGTGTGGTTGCCCTCCGGAAGAAACGTCGGGATCTGGCAGTGGAGTACTTTGATCGGGCCCGCGAGCTGGGCTTGAACGACGAAGAATTGGCCACGGGGGCGATCGTATTGCGCGACGAGGGCAAAAAACATTTGAAGGCCGCGCGTGCAGCTTTGAGCGCCGAGGACATGCCGACCGCGTGGGCGGAATTGGAGCTTGCCAACCGCTATTGGCCCAATGCCGTGCAGGTGGGGGAGGTTTGCTCCGAGGGTTACCTGCGGCAGGGATTGACGGCTTTTTCCGAGGATCGGCTCGAGGATGCGCTTGTCGAATTTGAAAAAGCCCTGGAGTGGGATGGGGAATCCATCATGGCCCGCCACCTTCTGGGCAGGACGCATATGGAGTTGGGCGACTACGGTGAGGCTGCCAAGGCGTGGCACCTTGTGGTCGACAAGGCCCGCCAGGGCGGCTTGCAGTTGCCCGATCCGGTTCACCTTTCTTTGGCTCGAGCCTTGGCGCTGGACAACAAGGATGGGGAGGCGCGCCAGGTGTTGAATGAATACTTGGAGTTTGAGCCGCGCGGGCCCTACGAGACGCAGACGCGAAAACTGTTGGCGGTGATCGACGGGGAGTAGCAAGTGGTGTCCGACCCCCTGCAGTTGTTTCCGGCCGAAATTGCAGAGCAAGCCGAGCGCTCGGACCGGAAACCACCATCGGGTGACTGACACCGTATCCACCCTCGCTCCCATCCTTAGGTCTCTTCCCATCTTGGGGGCTGGATCTCCTTGATTCCGTCCCGGACGGCCCATACGGTGCGAAGTGCTTGTGACGTTCGGGGCTCTGCTCCGAGCATCAACCGTGGGGGTTGGTGCGGATCTGCAGGCATTTACACATTCGACGCAGATCGAATCCACTGGGAGGTGGTTCCATGGCCAGACGTCGCGGAAACATGCTGGAGGCTTTTCAGGTCTCCCGTGAAAAGAGTTTGCAGGCCCAAATGGCCGCCCAGAAAGCAATGCAGCGGGATGATTTGGTCCCGTCAGCGGAAACCGTGGCCCAGCGCCTGAAGCGTAAGACCAAGGGGCTCGGGGGGGCAGCCGAATCGGAGTTGGACTCCGAGGAAATGCCACGTGCACAAACCCAGGCGCCGGTTCAGGCCCCTGAAGCCCAGGACTTGGGTGGCGTCGGGAGCCCCGCGCGGTCGGTTGTGGACTTCCCCGACCCGGGGACCGCGGCTGTCAAACGGCAGTTGGAAAAGAGCATTACCCTGCAGATGGGACCGCTCGGCTTGCTCGCTTCGGCGTTGGCCATGATCCTGGTGGCCTTTTGGGGGGGGTATCGCATCGGCGAGCGCCAAGGGTCGAACAACGCCTTGGCCGGTATCGGTACCGGTGTCGAACAGCCTGCTTGGATGGACCGCTCTCCCGTGCCCCAGGACCTTCCAGACCCCGGTGCTTTGCCAGGAGAGGGGGGTTATGCCCCTGGCCAAACCGGTGACTTGGCCGCCGAGGGCCAGGTCAGTGCCGCCGATTTGGCCTTTGAGGACCCTTCGAACCACTTCACCCTGGTCGTGGATCAGCACAATGACAATGATTTGGGCTGGGAGCGTGCGGTGGCTAGCTACCAGTATCTGAAGGCCCAAGGGCTGCCGGCGGTCTATCCCAGGATCCGCGGGGACGTGATTTACCTGCTCGTGGGGGCCAGCCCGGACCGTGCATCCCAGAACGAGCTGCTCAAGCTGGTCCACGCATTGTCCTACCCAGGCAGCCAGGACCGCACCTTCAGCACCGCTTACCAGGAAAGAATCGAGAATTTCTTCTAGCAGGGGGGGGCAGCCCTTCCCTCCAGCGATCCTGGCGCTAGACTATCGCGCTTCCAGACGGCTCCGGATGCACCCCGGGCCCCCTTCCACATCCAGGCCGCCCGGTTTGGATCGAACTTTCAACAGTCTTCGTAAGCTCACAAGAGTTTCCCAGAACCATGTCCATCCATCCCAGCCTCAAAGGCCTAAACACCCTGGTGGGTGAGCGCAGCGTCTTTACCCGAAAAGAGCGTCTCGAGAAACTCATGAAGGAGGGCAAGGTCTCCGAAGGCGATTCCGTATATGGCCTCCCCAAGGTTCGCACCAAGTTCAAGGTGAAGGCCAAGAAGAAGGCCGCGACCGAGGAAGAAACTACCGAGGAGTAGGGCTCTTCGGTTCCCCGTTTTGCGGGGGGTCGGCGTGGATTGGGCTCCTGTCCGATGGGAGCTAACAGTGGTGTTCCCCGTGGAAGAGACTCGCAAAGAAGCGGATTCCGTCGAGCGAGAATCGCGTGAGGCTCCGATTATAGAGGTCTTTGCGTCGATTCAAGGGGAAGGACTGTACGTGGGGCAGCCCCAGGTGTTTTTGCGCTTGGCTGGTTGCCCTTTGCGGTGCACCTGGTGTGACACGCCCGGATCTTGGGCCGTTCGCGAAGGTGCGAGCGCCCGCATCATGACGCCGGAAGGGCCGCTTCGAAGGGATGCTTGGGCCACTCCCTTGGAGGCCTTAACCCACATCGGCCAAGCGGAACCCCGGGAGCCGCGCACGGTCAGCATCACCGGCGGCGAACCCTTGATGTGGCCGGAGTTCCTGTTGGCCTTTGCGACCATGGTGGGGGAGAGACCCCTGCACCTGGAAACCGCCGGAGCCCATCCCGAAACCCTGGCGCGCGTTGCCGATGTTTTTGATCACATCAGTTTGGATCTGAAACTACCCGCGGACTTGGGAGCGCCCGAAGAGCTGAGCGGGTCGGAGAACTTCACTCGCGAAAGCGCGCCCAATAGCGCGTCGGACTGGAGGGAAGCGCGCCGTTCTTGCTTGAAGCTGATCGCGCAGCGCGATGCCTGTGCAAAGATCGTGGTGGCCAAGGGTCGCCAGGTCCACGATTACGCGGCGCTCCTGGAAGACCTGGCCCACCTGGCCCCCGAAGTACCCCTTTTCCTGCAACCCGTCACCCCCATGGGCGGCGTCGAGGGCCCTGATCACGCATTCCTAGGGGACCTGGTGGAGGATGCTAGGGACTTGGGCCTCGATGTGCGCGTGCTGCCCCAGGTCCATCGCTCCATGGGAATCGCATGAACAAAGCGCGGGCCACCCGCGCTGCCCCGGGCCCACCCCCTGGCCCCGGAATTTTGCTAGCCTCTTGAACCACTGCGCAGCCTCCCGCTTTTTCGCTCCACGATCGGAGTCGGAAGCGGAGCGAGCAGCCCCCTTCGTGGAAGATTGAATCCACGCAAAACCATGTCAACGACCGCGCCTCTTACCCTGCCCCGCATCGCCATTGTGGGGCGCCCGAACGTGGGCAAGTCCACCCTGCTGAACCGCATGTGCGGAAGTCGTGTGGCGATCGTGGAACCCACCGCGGGTGTGACCCGTGACCGTATCTCCGTGCCCGTGCGTTTGCCCTCCGATGAGGGCCCGCGTTGGGTGGAGGTGATCGATACCGGTGGTGTGGGCATCGTGGACCGGGACGACTTGGGCCCCCACGTGGAAAGCCAGGTGAGTACCGCCCTGGGGGCAGCCGACCTGGTTTTGTTCGTGGTCGATGTTCGCGATGGCATCACTCCGCTCGACAAAGAGGTCGCGGGCATGTTGCGCGGTCACGGCGTGCCCGTGTTGTTGGTGGTCAACAAGGAGGAAGGTCTGGCCCTCGAGTGGGACGTGGACGTTTTTTACAAGTTGGGTGTGGGTGAACAACTCTTCGGTATCAGCGCCCAGAATGGCCTTGGTTTGGGCCCACTTTACGAGTGCATTTTGGAGCACCTGCCCGGCGCCCTTCCCGAGCGGCCCGAAGAGCGTGATTCCATGAAATTCGCGGTGGTGGGCCGACGGAATGCCGGCAAGTCCACCCTGATCAACCACTGGGCCCGGGAGGAACGCATGATCGTTTCCGAGGTGCCCGGGACTACGCGCGATGCGGTCGACGTCCTGTTCGAACGCCGCGGCGAGAACTTCATCGCCATCGACAGCGCTGGTTTGCGCAAACCGAGCAAGGTCGCGGATGCCATCGAATTCTTTTCGGAGGCACGCAGCCGCAAGACCGTTCGTCGTGCGGATGTGGTGATCTTGATGTTCGACGTGACCGAGAAGATCTCATCGATCGAAAAACGTCTGGCACGTTACGTGGTGGATCACCACAAGCCGGTGATTTTGGCGGCCAACAAGTGGGACCTGGTGGAGGACGACCTGACCCCGGAAGATTTTCGTGAGTACCTGGACAAGCAACTGCCGGGCCTGTTCTTTGCCCCGATCCTGTTCCTATCAGCCAAGATGGGCGAGCGTGCGGACACCCTGCTGACCCTGGGCAAGGAGCTGGTTGAGCAGTCCGCCAAACGGGTGCCCACCGCCGAGCTCAATCAGGTGCTCAAGAAGGCCCTGGAAGCGCGCAACCCTTCCTCTAGGGGTTATGGCGTGCGCTTGCGCTACGCGACCCAGGCGGAAACCACGCCCCCGACCTTCGTTCTTTTCGTGAACGATAAGAAACTGATTGGGAAGGACTATCTACGCTACCTAACCAATCGCATCCGCGAGGATTTGCCCTTCGCCGAGGTGCCCGTGCGCATCGTTCTGAGGGACTCCAAGGACGATTTCGAACCCCGCTAGACCGAAACCAACAGATCGATTCCCATGAAGTTCACACCCACCCTTCTCGCAGTCCTGTTGTTGGCGATCGGTTTGTCCTCCTGCAACCTGTTCAAGGCACAACACCCGGAGCAGTGGCAGAAGACCACCATCGAAACGCAGAACCAAAAGGTGCTCTTCGAAGGTCTGGTTCTGGCGCTGCGCAAGGAAGATTTCAAGGTGGGGTCTGGTGCCGATGCCGGGGCGCACCAGGTGGTCACCGGTTGGCGCAACCATTCCTCACCGTTCAAGGGTCGCAGCTATCGGGAGCGCGCCACCGTGTCCTACGAAACCACGGACGACAACCGTTACCTGGTGCGTGTCCGGGTGGAGCGGGAGATCAATCACTCCCTGCGCCCCCTGTTGCCGAACAGCGCGAAATGGGAACGGGCACCCGACCAGCCCAAGGTCTCCATGCGCATTCTGCAGTACGTGCACTCCTACTTGGGAGGTGAGTGGGCTCCGGTGGAAGACGCCAAGGCCGCAGATTAGCGCCCCACTTTCGATAGCCAAACTGGGGCCTTGTGCTATGAATCGGGGCACCACCAATTGGGAAATCCTCGCCTGTGGAGCCTGGCGCTATTCCGATGAATTTCCTCGAGCTTTCTGCCCGGGCGATCTCCATTTCTTGGGAGGCGTGGGCCGATTCTAGGGGCAAGAACATTTCGGTCGCGCTGGTGCGTGAATAATCCGGACTGAGAACAGTTTCTTGTTCAATCGTTGGCGCGGCCAACAACAATCAGAAGGGTGCATTTGAAGATTGCTTTGGTAACCCCCGGTTTTCAGCCGGGTGAATTTGGGGTGGTGGGTCGCGTGGTGGAAGCCCATGCTCGAGCTCTGGCTGCACGGGGTCATGAAGTGCGCATCGTGACGGGTGGTTTGGAGCCCGAATCGGGGGACCCTTGGCACAACGAGATCGTGTCGGGGTTCGATGTGCGGCGCTTGGATCTGAGTCGGGGGTGCGGTACGCCCGTGGATCCTTGGGTCGAAGCCGTGGGCCCCATGGACGTGTGCCACGTGCAACATACAAATGACCTGCCCCAGGCATTGGTGCGCGGACTGTCCTCGCACATGCCCGTGGTCATGACACGCTTCGGTTGCTTTCCGGCCTGTCCCAGCTTCCGCAGCCCCACTGGGGATGTGCGCTCCGAGTGCCCCTCTGAGAAGGACGCGCAGGGGTGCGTGGAGTGCATAAAATCGGGGAATCAGGGTGTTTGGAAGGGAGCGGATGCGGATGAGTTGAGCGACCGTCGATTCCAGTCCCAAGCGGAAGTAGATGCGGCCAGGTTGATCCTCTTTCCAAGTCGAACCCATCTGGTGCGCATGGCCGATCACATCAGCTTGGACCCTGCCCACACCCGCATCCTGGCCCATGGATTGTGTCATAGCTTCTCCGAAACCAGCGTGCGTCCCGCTCCCTGGTCCGGAAGAGGGCCCTTGCGCGTGTTGCATTTTGGGAGGCGTACCTGGGAGCGGGGTACCTTTGACCTGGTGCGCGCCCTCGCGCCCCTGGCGGACCAGGAGATCGAATTGATTTGCATGGGCCCGGAAGGCTATGAGGGCCTCGATTCCGAGCTGCTCGATTTGGCCGGAAACCTGCGCGTGCGCATTTTGGGACGTTTCGACGCCCATTCCCTTCAGCGAATTGCTCGCACTTGTCACGTGGCAGCCTTCCCTAACAGGCGCCCGAGCGGATACTCTTTGGTCCTCGATGAGGCCCTCGCGATGGGATTGCCGGTCATGGCATCCGAATGTGGGGCGGCCACGGAGCGTTTCGGCGATGGGTCCATTCAGAACCTACCGGCCGCGGACGTCTCCACCTGGACCAAAGCATTCCGTCAGCTGCTTGAGCAGCCGGCCCGCTTGAGCCAGGCCTTCGCCGCCTTGCCCGAATCCGTGACCCCCGCGACCGAAGTTGCCGAGCGCCTCGAACAGCACTACCGACGCATCCTCCAGGGTGCAGCTGCCCGACGTGCCAGTTGAAGCAAAACCAAATCAATACCAGTGAAAGCGCCCCCAAGCGCATCGTGTGCCTAACCTCCAACTTGGCAGAGGACTGGCCGAGCTTGCGCGCTTGGTGCAAGAAACATCCCGCCCTGTCCGTGCTGCTGTGGAGCCTCGTGAAGGTGGATGGGGATCTCGCGAGGTCAGTGCGTTCCGAACTCGATGGTGGGGAGTTGAAGTGTGGCGATTGGGCTGTCGATTCGCTGTGTGCTGAACCCGCCCTGGTTTCTACCCTGCGCGAAGGCCTGCATGCGGCCGCCCCCGATTGTGTCCTGGTTCCTTCCGCCGACGACAGCCGCGGCAGGGCGGCCTTGCAGGATCGCAACGCCCTGTGTTGGGCGGGGCTCTCCGCCCTGAGCCTGGGCCCCGCACGGGTGGTCCACATGGTGCGGCCCGGTGGCAGGTTCAATGGGGTGCGCAATCGGCCCTTGGATTCCCGCCGTGCCCTGACCAAGTGGCGCAAGCGCATGCAACCCGATGGGGGTACCCCGTCGGTGACCGCGGTGGTTTCCACCTGGAACAAGGCCGAGGATGTGTGCGCCAACCTGGAAGCCCTGCAGGCCCAGGTGGAACCCTTCGACGACATCGTGGTGGTGGACAACCAAAGCAGCGACGACACCGCTGTGCGCTTGCGCGACCGATTCCCGCACGTGCGTTTGGTCATCATGCCCAATTCCGATTACGGGGCTTGCGAGACCTTCAACATAGGATTCTCTTGCGCCTTGACCGATTGCACGGCGATCCTGGATGATGACGTGGTGTTGCCCCCCGATTGGTTGGCGCTCAGCAAAGCGCGCATGCAGGAAGAGCCCGCCTCCACCGCAGTCGTCTCCACCAAAATCGTGGAGCCGGGCATGCCCGAGGCCTACAAGAATTCGGACGAGATCAACACCGAGCGTTACATGAGCACCTTCCGGGGTTGCGCCAGTTTGGCGCGCACCAAAGCCCTGACCGAAGCGGGTGGTTATGACGAACGCTTGTTCATCTACGGCAACGAACGCGACCTGACCTGTCGGTTTTTGAACCTGGGTTACCGCGTCCTGCAATACCCCAAGGCTATCGCCTATCACAAGACGCCCTTCGGCATCAAAATGGGCAAGCGCAGTTTGTATTTCCACGCGCGCAATGCCTGGTTGTCGATGCTCAAGTATGCGCCAGCGGGCGACCTGGCGCGCATGCCGATCCAGGTGGTGCGCAAGGTGTTGATGCGTTCGGGATCGCAAGAGACAAGCGGTGAAATTTCAGACGCCACCGGTACCATTGGCATCGGCCGCTCCCTGCGCGAAACACCCGGCGCCTGGTGGGTGGTGACCAAGGCCGCATTGAGTGTGGCGGCCAACATTCCCTACTGTCTCAAACACCGTAAGGCTGTGAAGTCCCCGGATTTCGAACTGCCCCTGGACTGATCCATGTCCGGCCATCCCTTGCCCGAACTCGGCCACATCTCGGCCGTGGTTTGCAATTACAACGGCATGGCCTATCTGGAGCGCTGTGTGTGCGCGCTGGTGGCCGAGGGGGATGCCCTTGATGAGATCATCGTGGTTGACAATGATTCCACCGATGGGAGCGTCGCTTGGCTGCGTGAGCATTATCCGAGCGTGACCATCCTGGAGATGGGGATCAACAACGGTCCCACCGAGGCGCGCAATGCCGGTTATCGGGCCGCGCGCAATCGGTGGGTGCTGACGTTGGACAACGACGCTTTCGTCACGTCCGGCATGCTCGGCAAGCTGGTGGAGGCCGCCGCGGACGAGCGCAAGCCCACCGTGATTCAACCCCGTTCGGTGTTCACCACCGACCGTGGGCGCGTGCACTACGATGGCGGGTCCTTGCACTATGCTGGGCTGATTTGTTTGCGGAATTTCTACCGCCCCCTGGCCGAGGCCGGGGGCGAACGCATCGCTGAGGTGGATGTGGCCATCGCCGTTTGCCTTTTGCTGGACACCGAGGCCGTGTTGGCGATCGGGGGCTACGACGAGACCTACTTTTTCTGGTTTGAGGATTTGGACTTGTCCATGCGCCTGAGGCGCACGGGCCACCGCATCCTGAGCGTGGCCGATGCAATCGTCTTGCACGACGAAGGCACCGCGGGTTTCTCCGATCGCGATGGGGCGAACTACCCCGATCGAAGGGTCTACTACCATTCGCGCAACCGGTGGCTGTACCTGATGCGCACGTATCGCTTGCGGACCCTGTTGTTGGCGTCTCCAGGACTCGCGATCTATGAAGTGTTCTGGCTTGCCTTTGCGTTGAAACAGGGTGCCCTTGGTTCATGGTTCAGTGGCAAGTGGTCCTTCATGAAACTACTGCCCGAGTCACTCCGCATGAACCGTGCTTTGTCCAAGGTAGCCACGGTGAATGACCGTCGATTGTTGAAGGGAGGCCCGTTGACCGTGACACCGGGTGCTGCCCGTGAGGGCTTCATGCAGAAGGTCGTTGGAATGCTGGATCTGTTGTTGCGTGGTTGGTGGGCTGTCGCGGGGCGGTTGCCCTTGTAGGTTGTGTGGGGGGATGGGTGGTGGTGTGGACGGGAAGAGGGCTCGCACGAAGCTCTTGCAAACCCCCTTCCCCCGTCCACCCATTTCCCACCGATAACACGGCCCAAAGGCCCATTTACCCATAGAAGCCACCCCCTTCGTGCGATACCATCCAATCACCATGGCAATGAAAATCGTTATCGGGATCCTGCTCGTGATCCTCGGCACCTATCTCGTCGGCTTTTTCCTTCCCCAGTCCTACGAAGTCAGCCGCTCCATCGTCATCGCCGCACCCAAGGCCGAGGTCCACGCCACCCTCCAGGATGTCACCACCTGGAAAGACTGGTCCGCGTTCGTGCCTTTCGGCGACTCCGCCGCCGACGTGCACTCCAAGTTTGAAGGTCCTCAAGCCGGCGCGGGCGCCACCTGGATCTGGGGCCGCAACCTGGGCGACAAACCCGCACGCTTCGAGGTCCTGGCCAGCGATGTGAATTGGGGCATTGGCTACAAGCTCGAATTGGACGGGGGGCGCGTGACCTCCGACGGTGAAATTCTGCTGCAGGATACGAATGCTGGTGGCACCACGGTGACCTTTGTGAACGGTGGCGAGATGCCCACACCCTGGCGGCGCTACTTTTACTTCATCGCGGAAAAGGCCGTGGGCCCTGCCCTCTCCCAGAGCCTAGAAGGGTTGAAGGTCCGGCTCGATGGTGGAGACGTGCCGGCTCAACAAGGAGGTGCTGTTGGGAACCCCAACGGGCAGAACTCCCCAAAAAATGCTCAAGAGCCCGTTCCGGCAGGCACTCCGGCAGGCACCGAGTAGAGTGCCGCCTGCGGGCCTCGCCCCGCAACCAGCCCCATGCGCATCCTCCTCGTCAGCCACCTGTTCCCGCCCAGCCACTCGGCGGGGGTCGAGGTGTTCACGGCGGAGTTGGCCCAGGGGTTGAGCTCGCGTGGGAACCAGGTGGCGGTCTTCCACACCAACAAGAGTGTGGGGCGCCCGGATATGCAGATGCGCCGCAGGGAGTACAAGGGTTTGCCGGTCTTCGAGTTGAACAACAACCTGTTCCACTCAGAGTTCAAAGACACCTGGGATCACCCCGGCGTGAACGAGCGTTTCGAGGAAACGCTCTTGGAGTTCAAACCCGAGGTCGTTCACCTCCATCACTTGATGTACCTGTCTATGGGGTGTTTGGCGCTGGCCAAAAAGCATGCGAAATGCGTGTTGTTCACGCCCCATGATTATTACCTGGAATGTGGATCCATGGGGCAACTCGTGCACGTGGACGGATCGGTTTGCGAGCGCGTGGATACCCGGCGTTGCGGCACATGCCTGCCGCACTTCACCTGGCGTCAGAGCGATTTGCAGCGCCGCGTGGGACGGTGCTTGGGCGCGGTATACGGGCTGACGGGGCTGGACCTTGGACCCCTGGCGCGGCGCTTGGCGGCGACCGGCGGCGGGGCTTCGAGCACATCCACCATTCGAAGTACCCAGTCTTCTCCCGATCTTGCGCCCGCGGATCAGCACGAGCTCTACCAGGGGTTGGCGGAACAACGCCGCGCGGAACTCCGCGAGGCCGTGATGCAAAACGTGGATCGTTTTTTGTGTCCATCCCAGTTCCTTGCGGATCGCATGACGCACTTTGGGTTGCCCGCGGAAAAGGTCTTTCTCTGCCCGACCGGTGTCAACGAAGAACAGTTCTTAGCCCATGCCCAGGCGCAGGATGGGCCGCAGCGCAAACGCGCGCAGGGTCCGCTGCAAATCAGTTTCGTGGGTACGGTCATACCGATCAAAGGACCGCACCTGATCCTGGAAGCGTGGGCAAAAATACCCGCCGAGCTGCGCAGCGTGGCGGAACTCAGCATTTGCGGGCCCTTGCAGCACGCGCCTTCCTACGTGGAAGGCCTTGGCGAGATAGCCAGCGAGTACCACGTGGAGTTGACCGGGCGCCTGTCCCGCGAGCAAGTGGCTAAGCGCCTGACCCACACGGACCTGTTGATCATGCCGAGCCTATGGTTTGAGAACCGACCTCTGGTGCTGCACGAAGCGTTGGCTTTGGGCGTGCCGTGTTTGGTCTCCGACCTGGGCGGTATGGCGGAGCTGGTCCAGGAGGGCCGCGATGGTTGGCATTTCCCCATGGGGGATGCCCAGGCCCTGGCCGATCGATTGGCCAGGGTTCTTTCGAAACCGGGTGAGCTCGAGGGCCTAACTCCCCAGTCCCCGGACCTGTGTTCCTGGGAAGAGGCTGCGGGCCGTTTCGAAGACCACTACCAGGAATTGCTTTGATGAATCGAGTGCTGTTGGGATTGATATGCCTGCTGCCCCTGGCCGCCTGCCAGGGGACTGGGAAGCCACCCAAACAGGAAACGATGGTTCGCCTGGGGGACATGCCCGAGTCCTACGCGCAGCTCTGGCAGGCTTGGCTGTTGGATGATCCGCGCTATTCCAGTTTGCGGAATGCGGCCAAACAGGATCCGGCTCAGATTCAATTCCTGGTCGAGAATCTGATCGGCGTCATGCTGGGTGAAGTGTCCTGGGGCAGGGTTCTTTCGGGGCCGCCCGGTGCGCCGACCACCCTGGAGCGCGCTCGCATCGAGTTGCTGAATCTGCGGACAGCAAGCGTGGTGGCCCTGACCGAGGTTTTGGTTTTGGGTTCGGGGTTGGGACCGGTGGCGGTGGAGGACCTGCTGATCGAGATCGCAGGGCCCGCGGTGGGTCCGTTGTTGTTGCAGTTGGCTCGCATCGACAACGCCATGGCCAGGCGCCGGGCGTCGCACACCCTGGCCGAGATCGCCTTCCAACGCATTCCCGCCGGCATGGACACGGGCCCGATCCGTTTCGCCCTGGCCGAGCGCCTGCATGGGGACGAGGACTGGATCGTGCGCAGTCAATGCGCGCTGGCTTTGGCTGCCTGGGGACGCAGCACCCATGGGGACATGGCGGAAACCAGCCGCCAGATCGCACCCGCCCTGCTGGACGAGGACGCCGGCGTTCGAAAGGATGCTATCCAGGCCCTGGGGCGCCTGGGGGATCCTCGCGTTCTGCCCGCTTTGATCAACCACCTGGAGCGCAGCATCAACGCCGGGCGCATGGGGGAAACCGTGACCACCCAGAAGACCCTTTCGGCCCTGACCCACTCCGGTCGGAGCCACACACCCGCCCAATGGCGTGCCTGGTGGCGGGACCAAAGGCCCAAGGTGCTGGCGCATTTTGACGCCCAGGCCAAGCGGCGCCAGTAGCGTGGCTGCGCGATGGGCCTTTTAGATAGTTCCACGCAGGCCGCTCGCCTATGATGCACCCATGGTTCAATGGAAAATCTCAGGGCGCCAGGCGGCGTGCTCCATCTGCTCCCACCACTTTGAGGATGGGGAACGTCACCATTCCATGGTGACTTTCGCAGAAGAGCTGGTTCAGCGGGGGGACTTCTGCCAACCCTGTTGGGAGGGGAATGAAACTCCCGAGCAGGTGGCCGAGGCCCAGGTCAAGGCCCAGGCGGAGCGGGCGG
>JAAETM010000048.1 GCA_024228395.1 bacterium
GACCTTGGTCAGTTCAGGAGCGTAATAGGCGCCTTCACCCATGAGGGTGTGGCAGCCCATACAGTTGTTTTTGTTCCAGATGTGGTGACCGCGGACGACCTGTTCGGACATCTGCTCCTGGTTGGAGCGTTCGGGCATGGCCTTCAGGGTATCCATCGTGAGAAGGATGAAAGCGATGCCGCAGAGAGCGGTGCCACCTAGGAAGAACGCCTTTGCGGCGGACTTGGTAAGCATGGTTTGGTGGGAAGGGGGGGGAAACGGGACAAGTGGGATAGAGTCCGAGGAAAAGGGCTCCTCCGTTGAACACTTTCGCAATTAAAGCAACCGGCGTGCCAGTGTTTGTCGGTCCCGGACCTTGACCAAACCATGCTTCCGGGGCACAGCGCTGGAGGGGGTTTGCCCAGGTTCTTTTTCTGTTGTTATTTTGACAACGCGTCGCGTAGTCTGTCTAATAACATGTTATGAAGCCGATAACGCCTGAGGAGCTGGAATTGCTGTTCCGCATGTCGATCGATTTGTCGGCGACTTTCACCTCTCAAGACCGCTATCAGCATCTGGTCGATGAGGTCAAGAGCGTGCTTCCGGTGGATGCGGTCACTCTCATGCGCCACGCGAACGGCGTGCTCCAGCCGGTTGCCCAACATGGGCTTTCCAGGGATGCGCTCGGCCGTGATTTTCCGATCGATGAGCACCCCAGGCTCAAGGCTATCGTCGAGAGTCGTCGACCCACGATCTTCGCCCACGACACGGACCTGCCCGATCCCTTTGACGGCTTGATCGAAGGCCATCCGATCCTCTCCGGGCTCGTGCACGCCTGCGTGGGTTGCCCCCTGACTGTGGAGGGGGAATTGATCGGGGTTCTGACCCTCGACGCGCTCGAGCCCCGATCGATGGAAGCGGTCAGTCCAGCGTTCTTTTCCTCGCTAGCGGCCCTGGCGGGGGCGACCCTGAGAACGGCGCTGTTGCTCGAAGCGCTGGAGGAGATCACCACCCATCAGAGCCAGGTCGCCTCGGATCAATTGAAGGCCAGCCGGGAGCGCTATGGCACGCACCTGATCGGCAGCAGCAGCCAGATGAGCGCCCTGGTCGGAGAGCTGCAAGCGATCGGCGCCAGCGATCTACCCGTGCTGATCACCGGCGAAACCGGATCCGGCAAGGAGCCAACGGTGCGCCGCATGCATCAGGTTTCGGCCCGTGCCGAGAAACCCCTGGTCTATGTGAATTGCGCGGCACTTCCCGAATCCCTTGCTGAATCGGA
>JAAETM010000049.1 GCA_024228395.1 bacterium
AGCCTGGGCACGTACTCGAAGGTCTCCCAGTCTTGCAGGAGCAGCGACTCGTGCACCTCGTACAGCATGCGCCGTGTCACCGCGGAGTTTTCGATCGAGTAGTTGATGTTCTCGGGCATCGAGGACAGGTGAACGATCACGCGTCCACCGTAAACCGGCGCCGGTGCCTTGGGGCGGGCGCCACTCTCGTCGGGCTGATTGGCGGGGTGGAACTCGTCCACAATGCGAGGATCTGTCCCCTGGGCGAAGCTCGGAAGAGCAACGAAAGTGAACGCGAGTGCGGCCGGTGCCATGCGGGTCAACAGACCCAAACCCTTGAAGAACATATATCTTGCGTCGAGCCGGAGGGCCCGATGTGACGGAGATGGGGAGGGGGAAGTGGAACCGGCGAAGTGCAGGAGGAGCCGTGAGCTCAAAACTCGAAGTGATCGCACCACTGGAGTCGTCCACAGGGGTCGTCAACATAGTCTCCCCACACTCTCCCGTCAAGCGTCCAAGCCTTTACGTAATCTAGACTTGCGACCATGAAGCGTCCGTTCAACCGGACACATTGCTCGGGATTTGCACCGAGCGCCCAGGCCAGTGGTGCCAACGCCGTGGGACGCTTTTGCCCCACGATCGAGGCCGCGCCGGGTGCATTGCCGAAAGGTGCGGAGGGGGAATCATGCCGGACAAGGACCCTTCCTTTTGTGTGCAACCCGGCCGTTGGGCAGCCCCCCCCCCCGCCGCCAATGCGCTCCTGGCCCAATCCCATGGGATGGGCCGTGCTGAGCAACTCAAGCCAGGCGGTGCAGGGGCAGGAATGGCTGAATCGGAGCGCGCGGAAAGTCTGGGGCCCTCCCCCCCATGGCCGGCGGTCCACCCTTGCAGGGCCCATCCCCGCATTCTTGCGCACCAGCGGGGCTTGCCTCCCCTGGCGCCAACTCGCCGCCACACGGCCCGGGAGACACAAACCATTACAATAAAACGACTTGCGATCACAAAATCGGCTCTGTAGGCTGATTCCCCATGGTTTCCACCTCACTTGCCCGCAAGGCCCGCGTGGCCTCTGCCTTCACCATCCTCACGGCGCTGCTGGCGGGCGCCGTGGCCCTGAGCCGGGGCGCCAAGCTCGAAGCGGCCGATTTCACCTTTAACAATGGCACCGAGGTGGAGAGCCTCGATCCGGCCCAGGTGACCGGGGTGCCCGAGGGCCGCGTGGTGCGCTGCTTGTACGAAGGCCTGGTGATCAAGGACCCGAAGACCCTGGCACCGCTGCCCGGCATGGCCGATCGCTGGGAGATCTCCGAGGATGCCAAGACTTACACCTTTCATATCCGCGATGAAGCCAAGTGGACCAACGGCGATCCGGTGACCGCCCACGATTTCGCCTGGTCGATGAAGCGCATGCTGGACCCGGGCACGGGATCGCAATACGCCTATCAGCTCTGGTACATCGTGGGCGCCAAGGCTTTCACGACCGAGGTTTATCCGGAGTTGGATCCGAAGTTCCCCGAAGAAGAAAAAGTCCCGCATCCGAAAGCGGGTCAACCCACGAACAGTCCCGACAGCGTTGCCATCCGCGCCATCGACGATCAAACACTGGAGATCGAACTCATCTCCCCCACGCCCTTCTTTATGGAGCTGATGGGTTTCTACCCCGTGTTCCCCATCAACCAGCGCGCCTTGGAAGAGGCCAAAAAACGTTGGCCGAGTTCCTGGGAAGTCGAGTGGATGAAACCCGAACATATCGTCACCAACGGCCCTTGGAAACTCCTGGACCGGCGCGTCAACGACCGCATTCGCTTGGTCAAAAACGAAGAGTATTGGGATGCGGACAATGTGGCATTCCGCACCGTCGATGTGCTGGCAATAGAGAACGCCCCGACCGCGCAAAACCTGTACCTGACCGGCGGCGCTGACTACGTGGATAAGGTGGATGACGCGGTGGTCCGCGAGCTTCTACCGCGCGAAGATTTCAACCCGCGTCCCTACCTAGGAACGTACTTCTATAGGATCAATGTAACCCAGCCGCCTTTTGACGATAAACGGGTGCGAAAGGCACTTAACCTGGTAATGCCTCGAAAATTGATCTGCGACGAGGTCACGAAAATGGGGCAGGTTCCTGCCTACTCTTTTGTGCCGCCCATGGCTTTGGACTACACCTCACCCGAGGCTGACCGGGGCGCCACGGAAGGCACGCAAGAGGAACGTTTGGCAAAGAATGCCGAGGCCGCTCGCGCCCTTTTGGCGGAGGCTGGTTACGGCCCCGGTGGCAAGGAATTCCCCACTTTCACAATCCACTACAACACCTCCGATTCCCACAAGTCAATCGCGGAAACAATCACCGCCGCATGGCAGCAACACCTGGGCCTCAACGTGAAGATGGGCAACGAGGAATGGAAGGTGTACTTGAACACGCAGAACAGTCTGGACTACGACGTCTCGCGAAGCGCCTGGATCGGCGACTATATGGATCCGAATACTTTCGTTGACCTGTTTTTGGCGGGCGGAGAAAACAACAAGACCGGTTGGGCCAACGAAGAGTACGATCGCTTGGTACTCGGTGCCGTGACCGAACTTGACCCCTCAAAACGCTTCCGCATGCTGGAGCGCGCCGAAGCTATCCTGGTGGACGAACTACCGATTATCCCAATCTACTACTACGTGGATCAGAACATCGCGGCCCCGCGCCTGGGTGGTTTCTATCCAAACCCTGAGGACGAGCACTTCCCCAAGTTCTGGTACTGGATGGATGACGAAGAACTGGCCGCCAAGCGCGCCGCCCAACCCGCCGATTGGATAATCGTCGATCCCCATGGACCTTCCGAAGGCCTCTACTCCCCCGCCCAAGCCCGCTTGCGCGCCCAAAAATGATTCGTTTCCTCGCACATCGTTTCATGTGGTTCGTGATCACCCTGTTTGTGGTGACCTTTGTGTCCTTCTTCCTCATGCGCCTGGCCCCCGGGGACCCCTTTGACACGGAGAAAGAAATTGATCCCGCCATCAAGGCCAACATCGAAGCCAAATATCACATGGACTGGCCGGAGTGGAAGCAGTTTCTACAGTACACCGGTCCCCTCAATCTGGATGAGAAGGGCATGTTTGGCAGCGGCGAAGAAGCGGGCTCGCAAAAATTCGGCGGCGTGTTAACCGGCGATTTCGGCCCCTCCTTCAAGTACAAGGACTTCACGGTCAATGACATCATCGGCCAGTCCCTTCCCATCTCCATGCTGCTGGGCGTCGTCGCCATGGCTTGGGCATTGGCATTGGGCGTTTCCGCGGGCATCGCTTCCGCCTTGAGACGCGGATCGGGGTTGGACTTAACCATGAGACTCGCGGCCACGGCGGGCATCGCCCTGCCGAACTTTGTCATAGCGGGTTTCCTTATCATCCTGTTCGTATTCCTAGTGCCACTGTTCCCCGTGGCCGGCTGGGGTTCGATCAAGCACATGATGCTGCCTGGCTTCTGCCTCGGCCTGGTCTACGCCGCTTACATCGCGCGCTTGACCCGCACGGGCATGCTCGAAGTCCTTTCCCAGGATCACATTCGAACGGCCCACGCCAAGGGTTTGGCCCCCGGCACGGTGGTCATGCGCCACGCGCTCAAGGGCGGCTTGCTGCCCGTGATTTCCTACCTGGGTCCCGCCACCGCGGGCATCTTGACCGGATCCCTGGTCATCGAACGCATCTTCCATATCCCGGGCATGGGCAGCCACTTCGTGAACAGCGCCCTCAACCGCGACTACACCCTGGCCCTCGGTGTGACGATCCTTTTCACAGCCCTGGTTTCCACCTTCAACATCCTCGTCGACATGGCCTACACGATGCTCGACCCCCGAATCGAATTGGAGGACCAGTAGCATGGAAATGCAAAACCAACAGACGCCCCTGGAGCGTTTGGGCTTCGACCAGTCCGATGCGGATCGGTTGCTGGCAGAGTCCCTGGAATTCAAGGGGGAAAGCCTCTGGACGGACGCACGCCGACGCCTCAAGAAGAATCGCGTGGCCACCTGGTCGATGCGGTTCCTGATCCTCTTTGCCCTGATGTCGTTCTTCGCGCCGCTGTTGCCCCTAAGGCAGCCGGCCGAACAGAACCTGCCCAATCAATTGCAGCCCCCGTCCTACACCTTTGGGGACAGCAATTATCTGCCGCTGGTGGCACCGGGCGCTGACTACGATCCGGTCAAAATGACCAACATCCACGGCAGTTTGACCTTCGTGGACCATTGGCTGATTCAGGCCCGCCTGGGCATCTTTGGACGCTGGCAAACAGGCCATTGGATGGGCACGGATGCCATGGGCCGCGACCTGATGAGCCGCATTGTTTGGGGCAGTCGCACCTCGATCAAGGTTGCCCTAGCGGCCACACTCTGCTCGCTCCTAATCGGAGTGTTGTACGGTGCCTTTTCCGGCTTGATGGGAGGTCGCATCGACAACCTGATGATGCGCATGGTGGATGTGCTGTACTCCATCCCTTTCATCTTCGTGGTCATCTTTTTAATCACGGTGCTCAAGGATCAGGAGGAAGCCTTGGCGAAATACGGCATCGGACGTATGACCGTGTTCTACATCGTGATCGGTGCCATCTACTGGTTGACCATGGCGCGCGTGGTACGCGGCCAGGTGCTTTCGCTCAAAAACAAAGAGTTCATCGAAGCCACACGAGTGATCGGAGCATCGGTGCCCCGCATCCTGCTCGGGCACATCGTGCCCAACGTGCTCTCGATCGTGATCATCTACCTGACCCTCACGATCCCCGCCGTCATGCTCTTCGAAGCCTTCCTATCCTTCCTGGGCCTGGGCATCGAAGCGCCCGAAGTCAGCTGGGGCACGCTCGCCTCCGATAGCACCAAAGCGATCAACCCAATTCGAATCTTCTGGTGGCTGGTGCTCTTCCCCTCCCTCGCCATGGGCTCGACCCTCTTGGCACTCAACATGCTCGGCGACGGTCTACGCGACGCCATGGACCCCAAGATGCGAGGCAAAGACTAATGGCATTGCTCGACGTAAAGAACCTCAGCGTACGCTTCGAAACCCACCACGGGATCGTGCGCGCCGTGGACAGCGTGGGTTTCAGCGTAGAAGAAGGCGAAACCCTGGGCCTGGTCGGCGAATCCGGCTCCGGCAAGTCGGTCACCAACCTGGCCCTGCTCGGCCTGGTGCCCTCGCCCCCTGGCGTCACCACCGCCGATCACATTCTGTTCGAAGGCCAAGACCTATTGAAACTCACCGAGAAGCAGCAACGGAAAATCCGCGGCAACAGCATCTCGATGATCTTCCAGGACCCGATGACCTCCCTGAACCCGCTGCTGCCGATCGAGCGCCAACTCACCGAAGTGCTCTGCCTGCACAAGAGAATGAGCCGCCGCGAAGCCCGCAAGAAAGCCATCGCCGGTCTCGACGACGTGGGCATCCCGAGCCCCGACAAACGCATCGACCAGTACCCCCACGAGCTCTCCGGCGGCATGCGCCAACGGGTGATGATCGCCATGGGCCTGCTCTGCGAACCGCGCCTTCTGCTGGCCGACGAACCCACCACCGCCCTGGATGTAACCATTCAAGCGCAGGTGTTGGAGCTCATGAAGGACCTGCAAGATCGCCACGGTACCGCCATCATCCTGGTCACCCACGACCTGGGCGTGGTCGCTGGCATGAGCCACAAAATCAATGTCATGTACGGCGGCTGCCTGGTGGAAACCGCAGGCACGCCCGACCTCTTCAAGCAGCCCCTGCACCCCTACACCACCGGCCTGCTAGGCTCAATCCCCACCCTACACTCCACGCCAGGCGAGGATCTGGTCTCGATCCCCGGCAGCCCCCCCGACCTGGCCGACATGCCCCCCGGCTGCGCCTTCGAACCCCGCTGCAACCGCCGCACCGAACGCTGCGCCGACCAGCAACCCTTCGCACAAACCATGACCAGCCCCGACGATGGCCGCACCCGCACCAGCGCCTGCTTCGAACTGGCCAACATGATCGTCAGCACCAAACCGCCCAGCGGGGGCAGCGAGCCCGCACAACTTTAATCGTTTCGAGCCCCGCCAAAACCGCATCTTTCTCCGCCCCCAAATCCGGGCTCCAAACGATGAAAGTTGTCCGGGCTCGGTACCCCCGCTGACCACAGCCCCAAGACCGCCATGACCACCTCCCCCACAACCGCGCCAGCAGAAAGCGAACCAATCACCACCGAAGCCCCCCTGCTCTCGGTCCGCGGCCTCAAAAAACACTTCCTAGTCGAACGCAAGGGCCTGCTCGGCGGCCAAGACAAATGGCTACACGCCGTCGACGGCGTAGACTTCGACCTCTTCAAGGGCGAAGCCCTAGGCCTAGTAGGCGAATCCGGCTGCGGCAAATCCACCGCCGCCCGCGCCATCGTCGGCCTGCACCCCGCCACCGCCGGCTCGATCCGCTACGACGACCACGAACTCAACGGCATGCGCCCCGCCCAATGGCGCCCCCTACGCCGCAAGATCCAAATGATCTTCCAGGACCCCTACGCCTCCCTGGACCCCCGCCAAAC
>JAAETM010000050.1 GCA_024228395.1 bacterium
GAACACCTGCTCACGGTCCATGGAGTGGGATATCGCTTCACCCGCGCCGCCATGTCACCGGATCGGTGATGGTGCGTTGACAAGCTGTTGATGGGGGCAATCCCCATCCGTCGTAGAACAGGGGTACGCAAGACGCGGTTCTGATCGCTCTTGCCCCAATCGAAAATCCAAAGACCAAGAGGTACTATGAAATTCACAACCAAACCCCGGGCAGTCGTCACATTTTGCATAGCGACGATACTCTCAGCATCTTCTGCTAGCGCTCTGCAAACGGATGGTGATGCGGCAGAGGCTCTGACGAATCTAATCGATCCACCCGCAGCGGGTACGCAGCAGGATCAAGGCCCCTCGCTTGCGGTGATGGAGCAAGTTGTGCGGAATTTGATTGGGACCGCATCAGAGGAGAGCATTGCTGTATTCGGTGAAAGTGCAGGGCCGGCCCTGCGAGCCATCGTCGAAGAGTATAGTCTCGACGAGTTGATGGCAAAGACCGATGTATCTCCTCTCCATTACCTCACCACGTCCGCACCCATTGCTGGTCTACAGTATTTTTCTGACCTGGAGCAAAAGTCTAGGTTTCAGTACGAAGCCCTCGTGCGCTGGAAACATCCACCCTTGCATTTGGTGGGTACGGCAGCAACTGAAGGCGTCTCCCGTAATCTCTATTTGGATCTGTTGGACCGCACCCTGTCTTCGGGATCCCTCAAGTTGGAAACACGCCTCAAGATGGCGGTCGGGTCACTGGGGGAGGGGGTGTCGACCCCTTTGAGTCGGTCCTTGATCGAACAGAATGCGGAACTTGCACTAAGAAAACATGGAAAACAGGACTACTACGCATCTCCGATTCTTGACGTGGTGCTTCCCACTCAGGAGGCCATCACCGCGAACCTGCCCATGCGTACCGCGCTTGCGGCGCTGAAGTATCGCGCGAACATGGACACCTTCGAAGCCCTGATCTCTTCGCCCCACGCAAATGTGCGCGGAGGAGTCGTAAATGCCTTGCAGAGTCAAAAATCGCCAGGGCCCCTCGATCGTCAGCTTGCCTTGCTCTATCAGCTCTCGAGTGACTCGGATCTTATTGTTGCCAAAAGAGCGGACGAGTCCGTTTTTTCATTCGTGAATAGCGACTTTGTTCAGCTCGACATCGCGGCCGTGACGGAGCTGATCGCAAAGGTCGGCCACAAGACCACGCATGGTGAACACGGGAACCGAGCGCTCACACGGTTGGTCCACAATACAGCCAGGGAATTCAGTTCGAGAAATCCAGCGCAAGTAGAACTGCTTTATCGCACCGTGCTCGGATCGCCCAATAGCCAAATAAAGCGAAGTGACCAAGGCTTGCGCATCGAGCAAAGCGTCGCCTACTTCAATGCGACATCAGAGGCCTCCGCAGCAGATCGGGAAGCGGCCTTGGATTCTGTTGTGCATGCCCTAGCCCAGATGCCGGTTGACTCACCCCGGAGAGCCTCAGGTGTGCTCGATACTCTTCTAAGCGATTCGATGCAACCGGGTAAGGAAGTCGCCTTCTTAAGCAATGCCCCAAGTTTTGGGAGGGAGACTTTTGTACACACGGGTAGGCACCCAAGTGGCACCGTTCTTTCTGCTCTCCCTGCCAATCGAGCAGGGGAAGCGCTGCGGTGGATGGCAGACCATAGTTCCCAATTCGGCATCATGGCATTCGCGAGTCCTGGGTCTTGGAGGAATGCGGGCTCTCAGATGCGCGAGGCTTTTGCCGCTGAGCAATCCTCAACCCGTTTGAAACTGATAGCAGGAGCAGCACTCGTCAATTCCGGTGCAGGGAATGAAGCAGACGCCGACGCAATGACCAGGCTCTTGGTCGAGCTTTGCAAGGTACCTTCGAAAAGCGAGGATGTGGAGTGGTTTTTGAAAAACAAACGTTCCGGACCGGATACGCGCGCAGCACTCCATTGGAACTCTATTACCGCTGCAATCCTTCAGGACAATAACGTTCCCGACGCGATTGCTTCAGGGTTTGCGCTTCTCAGTGCGCCAGAGTCCGCCGAGAAAAAAGCACTGATACGCGGGGTTCTCGAAGCCGCGGAACAACGTGCCATTCTATCCAAGGGAACCGCCACCTTTGACAACCTCGTATTTCAAGGCTTGTCCGCCATGCTCGCTGACCCCACATTGTTTCAACCCAATCTGGTGCGCGGTTGGATCATGAGAAAGCCCGGGGTTTCCGATGATATCATTTCCGTTGTGCTCACATCTGGTGATGACGGTCTGATCGAGGCTTCCATGATTCACTTGCTCGCGGGCATTGCTTCCGATGGCGGGAGCCGTAAATCCGTTCCCATGGCAATTCAACTGCTTCGCCTTCCAGGGGATGAGCCCGTTCAGCGCCTCTTGGAGGCCACTCTACGCAGTGGGAACTACTCATTCGTGGAGGCTGTTGAGGAACTCGTGACAGAGCGGTTGCGCCTTCGCGAAGTCGCGCTGCGTTGGTCCAACCTGGGTAGCGGAGTCACGAGTATCGACTCCGCCAAGGCGCGCGTGCTCAAGTTGCTCGACTCACCGAACAGCGAGGTCCGCATCGAAGCAATCTACGGCCTGGGAACCCTTGGTGTGATCGAGGCGCTGCCAAGGCTGATCGAGATGGTCGGCAGCGAACACAAAGGGGAGCGCGATGCGGCAAAGGAAACTCTAAAGTTGCTACGCGACCGAAGTGCCACCACGAATGCCCCGGTGACCCACTCGAACGAACTTCCATCTCCAGGGACAGATGAGTGAGGTGTCAGTCACCTCCAACCGGACCGCCGTCAATTTTCGGTATGCGGATCAAGGTAGGGGGACTGTTTTGTGCACTTGGGGCCAGCTCTGACCAACGGGTTCTGAGCTGGCCCCAAGTGCGTGAAGCGGTGCCTTTTCAGGTATTACTGCAGGCTCCCCGAAGGGGTGGATCCGGTGGCTGGATCCACCCATCAATTTGGCCATACGCACCGAATACGCGCTCCAGTTGCTAGGATAGCGCCATGAATTTCTTCTTCTGTGCTGTCCTCTTTTCCTTTTCCAGTCCGGTCGGGCATCCCGTCCCCCAGGACGTGCCGGTGGTCGAGGCGCCCCGGGTTGCCGTTACGCCGCTCGCGCGCGACTACTCCCAGGCCTATTTGGATCGCATGGGCCAGGCTGCCTTTGAAGCTGTTCGCTCCGTCGAGCCCACCAAGCTGAAATCACTTCGGTTCAAGTTTGTGGAGCGCTCCGAAATGCAGAAGGTCCTGTATGAGGAGCTGCGCCCGCAGATGGACTGTCAATTCGAGGACGCGGAGATGGCTGAGGCCAACGCGCAAACCATGGCCACTACACTGGCGGGCGCCGTACTCGCCAAGTTCGCCACGGGAAGCGGCGACGTGCTCGTGGTCCACGACAACATCTTCGACATCGCCGAGCTGCTTCACATGCCGGACCTGGCCAGCACGGAGGTTCTGTCCGCAGTGCTCTGCCACGAGGCCGCCCACGCCGTCGACCATCATCGCCATCCGCTCCCCGGGCTGTTCGGCCGTGTCACGGATACGGATCACCTGCAGGCCATCAACGCGGTTATCGAAGGCCATGCCCAGCACGTGGCGCGCAAGGCCTGTAAGAAAATCGACAACATGGTCGGGTTCGATCTTTTTACAGCCTCCATAGACCACTTGCCCGAAGCCGACGATGCGCACCAGGCCTACCTCAGCCGCATCGTCGTGGCCCAATTTTCATTCGCCTACAAGGATGGTGAGCGCTTCATCGACGCCATGGCCCTCGAGGGTGGTGCCTCCGCCATCGAAAAGGTTTTCCAAACCCCGCCCACCGAGTCGATCCTCATCACCGAGCCGAGTTGGTACCTGAAGCCCAAGTCCCGCCCCAAGGTTCCCTACGACCTCGAGCAGGCCTTGCAGCGCTACGAAGCGAGCCTGCACAAGGAGGATCCGGACCACTGGATGATGACCAAGGTGGAGCTACTCGCCCCGCAAATCAGCGCCGCGTTTTCCCTATTGCCCAAGGACCGTTACGAGCAGTCGGTCAAGGACATCCTCGAATGCCGCGTGCTGGTCGCCCAGAACCTGGATGGGGAAGGCTCCATGATCAGTGCCGGCCTCTTCGCCCTGTCCACCGTGCCGCAAGCCAAGCAGTTCCTGGAACTCGAAAACGATCTGATCGCCATCAAACCGGAGAAGCTCAAAGAGAACATTACCATCACAATCGACAAGACTGAAAAGCTCACCAAGAAGGACTCCACCCAATTCGAGGGCATCTGGATCGAACAAACCATCATCTACGGGGCCACCCCAATCAAAAACCACTCCCTCCTAGCCCACCGCGGTCAAATCGTCGCCGAACTCAACTTCTCGAACGTGGGCATCACCAAGAAGGAAGCCATCAAATCAGCCGAGACCCTCCTCCAAGCCCCCACCAAAACGCCCGAGGAAAAGGCCTCCTCTGAAAAAGCGACCAAGTAACCCTCAGCGCGGTTTGAAGCTGTAGGTTTCACAGCACCGCGTTCGTGGCTTACTGCGCGATACCGCGTGACACATCATTCTGACAGTGCATCTACGAATTCCATGTCACCGTCCTTTCCCAGTTTGAATCGGAGGGAGAACTTCTGCGTGTCATTGTGCCAAAGCTTTTCAATCACACGGACGGTCAACGTGCTGCGTTGCACATCGTAATCGCCGTCCAGCGATACCGTGTAACCCGCATCGCCCCCTCCCTGTGGATATAGCATGAAGCAATACTGTTCGCCAGTATTCAGTATTGCGCCCCGAATGCTGCATGACCATTTCAGCACCTCGGCACCCCAGATGTTCCGAGTCTCTCGGGTGAACAACGAATGGTCAATGACTGAATAGGGGCCAGGCTCAAACTCGACCAATTCAGGGCTGGAACGGAACGCACTCCAGGAGGTTGAACTCCAGCGGGTTGAATCGGAGGCCAAATGGTTGCTTGCCTGTTGTTCAACAGGAGCATTGGTGATCCATGAAATCGGAGAAATGAAACCGTGACCTTCCGGGAGTATCTCCGAATGCGGTACAACTTTCACCTGGTGCTCAATACCCTCAACTCGAATAGTTGAGCGTGCTGAAAACATGTGCCACGAGTATAGAAACCCCAAGAACCCAACCAGCAGTAGGCAGAAAAGGGAGACGAACAAGATCAGGCGCCTATTCAATCTCACAGAATTTATGTTCATTCCTTTCGATCATTTCACAACCAAAGAAGTGTATTGAAGTGCGTCCGAGAAGTTGCCAGGGAACGTTGTGACAGTTTGATTCGAGTTGAAGAAGCGACAACTGTCAAGGGAGGGGTGGTCCGATTCCGCGATACCGCGCCGCGTACATTACCCCGAGATCGCGTACATTACCCCGAGATAGCGTGACGATGTACGCGGCACGGTATCTCGATTGGTTCGAGCCCTGGCAATGGTCTGGGAGCGTGCGCGAGATGAAAATGTGGCCTTCCGGACCAATGGGGGCGTCCTCGGCCTGTCCCGGAAGTTTTCCGGGAATAACTACAGGCGCGATTCTGTGGGTTCAGTACATTGGTATCGAAAGGGATCTCCGATCGGCCCATGCGGGCCTCAATTGGTGATTCCCCGAGCCCCAAAAACCAGCGAAACCATAGCAGCATGAAATCCCCTTCGATCTTGATGGCAGCCCTACTCGCCCTTTCCAGCACGGCCGTTGCTGGGGAAATCCAAATCACCCAAACCGGTTCAGCAGAGGGCAATTGCTCGTGGGTGGGTGGAGCCGTTTGGGGTGATTTTGTGGAGGTGTCTTATACCGTCACGACCCCCGGAACGGTGGTCACTCCCGGCCAGCACATTTCCTACGACATCAATCTGGCTAGTTTCGACATCCGGGTCAATGGGGTTTCGACCGGGCTCACGCTCAACAACCCAACCACCGTGCACATTCGCAATGACAATCCAGGCGCGGACGGGATCAATATCTTCACTTCCCCACTTTCTTCGGGCGGTGCTTTCAGTTGTGGCTTTGGCGCAACCGCGGCCCTTTGGAATGATGTGGATCTGGAGCAGATGATCGGCACGTACAACGCCGGCCCGGTCCTGACCTCGTTCGATTTTGTGTTCCAGGGCGCGGGCTGTTTCATGGAGGTCTTTCCCGAGCAGGTCATCATTGAAACTCCTCCCGTTGGCGTGGCCTTTTGCGATCCCGGTACGGTCAATTCCACCGGGAACGCGGCCGTGCTCTCCGGCACGTGGGGCAGTGGAACCGGTTCCGAATTGCACCTGGAGTGTACGGGCGGTGTGCCCGGCGAGCTGGGCTACTTCCTGGTGGGCGACACGGCCAACGATCCCGGCACCGTGGTCAGCAATGGCGAGTTCTGCTTGATAGGTGGGATGAGTCAGTTCTTTCGCTACAACGTGGCGGGCACCACGGCCAACTCGGTGGGCCTGTTCGACGCAGCCGGAGTGTTGCAGAATGCTGTCGGCACCTCGACCGTGGGATCGGGCTTTGACGTGCCCAATCTGATTCCTGGAAGTGCAACAATGATCATGGCCGGAGATACTTGGCACTTCCAAGCTTGGCACCGGGACACGCTGGCTGGCACGGGTCAGTCCAACTTCTCCAATGGTTACAGCGTGACCTTTTAGCCCGTGGGCTCCGCTTTTGATTGGGTAGGCCGCAAGGGCGATCGACAACGGAGATTGGGGGATGGCCCTGACAGAAGGAGTTTGGTGCCGCCTACGGCTTGCTCGTCTTGACGTGGATGCGATTCTTGAGCCGAAGATTCCGCGGCTTTTGCCCTGTGGTCCCCACGGGGTCCACAACCGACAGCCAACCAGACCCTCAGGCTGGACTGCGCATGCCAAGGCGTCGAATCAGGTCCGCGAGATCGCATGGGACGTCACTCCGTATTCGTGACGATGCGCGCGGCTTGGTATCACGGGGTTGGACGGGCTTTCTTCATTGAAAGCCCGCCGATGTTCTGTCAAATGTCGCCTATTGATCTTGGAAGAGATCTTCGGGGAGCACAAGGTCCAAGGTCTTGCCCGCGTCTGACTCCTTGACCTCCAAAACGAAGTCGGAGAGTTTGCAGCGAGTCGCAACGGATGCCATCACCAGGCCGCCCGGGGGGGCGATGTTCCTTGTGGAAGTGAGCAAGACGTATTTTCCGGGCCCAGGGAAGATGACTTCGCCCCTCCTCTGGTTGTGGAAGTATTGCGACAGAGAGACGTGGCTTTCATGCCCTTCGACATTTCCATTCTGGTCCAATCTTCCCAATGAAGGTCGAACTCTTTGTCCGCCCTTCTCCAACGGTGGGTTCTGCTGACAGGTCAACCGAACCGAAATGCCGCTCCTCAATTGAATCAGTTGAGGATCTGAGGGGGGCTCCCCGGTCAGGGTTACCACCTTGGGTCTCGTACCAGGTTCCTGGGCCGTGAGCTCCCATTCACCATCCTTGGGCAAGTAGATTTCCGCCCACTTCTTACGATATGTATCACAGGATGCGACCTGCCCCTCTGGGCCATTGATTGTGCAAAACACCCTCTCTAGTGGCTTCCCATTGGAATCCTGAAATTTGAATTGCCATCGGCTCAAATGATCGGTCAAGTTGATATCGACTATGCGAGCGTCCAAGCAGGACTCGCCGGCTTTGAAATGAACATTGGGGATCTCAAGGATTGAAGCCTTGCCAAGCATGATTTGAACCAGGTGGATGCCTTCAGGAATTCCGTCTAATTCATAGCGTCCCTTGTCGGTTTCCGGCCAAGCCGTACGCGGCCGTTTGACTCGATTCCCTAGTTCGTGATGAACAACCTTCAGACTGTAGTAGTTTCCATTGGACAACGTGGGTGCCGTGAACTTTCCCGACATACGCGCGTAGGACTTCAGTACGATTCGATGGACTTTGTCCTCCGATACTATTACATCTATCTGTTGCTCCGGTTCTCCTAGGGACTTCGAAACAGTCAAGAGGGTCTTCGCAGGCAGCACCGCCTGGATATTGAACTCGCCGTTCGAGTCTGTTTTGTCCGAATGACTAAACTTCCAGCGGTCAGCCTGAACGTTCACATTTGCACCCTTCATCGGATCGCCTTGCGAATCAAGAACTCGGCCACGTACGCGATCGAGCACCCAATCAACCTGGATACTACCTAGCTCGCAAACCCCTGGTTCCAGCGTGCGCATGCCATTCCCATTCCACCGGGGCCTGAGTTCCTCGTCGGTCCACGCGTATCCGACCAGTTGCAGGGAGATTTCCTTCCCGGCCACGGCCTTCGGGTCCACGGAGACTTCAAATGACCCATCCGGCCGTGCTCGGAAATCAATGCGTTGAAGCTCCTTCCTTTCGGCATCCAGCACAAAGAGGCAAAGCGCTTGGACTTCGGACCAATTCCCGAACGGCCCTGCCGGGCCGGTGATACGACCTCGGATCAAGGGGCCGAAGGTACCACGAAACTCGCTCACGGTCTGTTCGCTAGGATCCACCGGGCCCTGCACGGTGGTCTTCCACTGAGCTCCGGTTTGCGGTGAATGGAAGGTCATTTGATACTGACATCCAAGGGCCACCATGGGGAAGTGCGCCACGCCATCGACTACCTCTGCATAGGAACTAATCTCTCCGTCCATGCTGCGCACGAGGTCCTTTGCCAGTAGGACTCTCCCAGGACGCTCCGATGTTTCCCCATCCGATTCCACGATCCGTACCTTGAGGGATCCCGTGGCAGGCACCACCAACCGTACGGGACTTTCAATCGAGGCACCTTGCCCTTTTCGAATATGCTGTTTGCGAACAAACTGACCTGGAATTCCCAACCTCACTGCAAAGTATTGCTTCTGTCCATCCTCGGCTTTCGGGGCGGGTCCACCGAGTTCCCCCTGGTGATAAAAGACGGCACGCCCTTCTGCACCTTCCGATTCGCTCCATGCCAGGTCGAAGCGGTTGTTTTCCATGCCTGCGCCGTACTGCTTGCCTTCAGGCGCTAGGGACATTTGCCATAGAATCGGTACGCCTGATACGGGTTTACCGGCCCTGTCCACCACTTGAACGTGGATTGCAAACCCTGGGAGTAACTCCACCTGCAATTCTGGGCCCGAATCGGCTTCCACCGCTTTCGTGATCGACCCCTTGTCGGTCAAGGCCCAGAGCATCTTGGGCCGACTGGACAGGGAGAAAGTAGCCTCGCCATTGGATGCCGTCGTAGCCTTGGCCAGCCCGGGATCGCTCAAGGAATAATGGCCGAGCCAAGTTTGGTGGACTCCGCTCTTTGGTGGTGTGAAACCCATGTCCACAACCCGTGGATCGCTCTCCACCTCGGGCCCATCCCCCTCCAATCGCAGAAAGACTGGCACTCCCTCAACCGGCTTGCCGGCTTGGGTGACGAGGACGGACCAGTCCATCAACGGAAGCGCGCGCTGGGTGTCGACTTGGTTGGCTGCGAGGGTCTCGTTGGCGTTGGAATCGCTGGAGTTTCCGGTGGTTTGGGGATTGTCGGATTGGGCGGATGGGTTTGTGTTTGCGCCCGAACCACTGGAGTTGGAGTCGCCTTGGCCGAAATCGCGCAGGTTGACCACTTGGGCCCCGGCGTCCGCTTTGGAAGGTGCCTGGTCGGGGTTGGACAAAAGGGACGTGATCCAAATGCCGGCACCGACCAAGCAAGCAACCGTGGCCGCGTAGCTGGCAAGTTGCATGATTGAGAAACCGGCGGCTTGGGCGCCCGCTGATTTGTCCCACTTCATCATGGGCGTGGCGATGACCATCCAGTTGTCGCGGGAGCCGTAGTCCCCGTCGAGTTTGGTGCGCAACGTTTCGTGGGCCCGGTGGATCTGGGAACGAACGGTCGATGCTTTGCGGTCGAGTCTTGCCGCGATTTGGTTGGCGGAAAGCTCCTCGTAGTAGGTCAGGATCATCACGGTCCGGTAGGGCTCGTCGAGTTCCATGACCGCGTCCACAATTCGCTTGTGGAGTCGCAGGCGCTCCTCGCTGGCCGCGCCCGAGGTGTCCGCTTCGGGCCGGGACACGGCGTTTTCCCGGTGGGTGCGTGTGGCGCTGCGGCGGCGGGAGTCGTGGACCAGATTCTTGGCTACTCGCGCCAGCCAGCCCTTGATGGCCCCGCTCTCCGTGGGCGGGCGGCGCATGGCGCGCACCCAGGTTTCTTGCACCAGATCGTGGACCTGGTTTTCATCGGACACCATTCCCCGCAGAATCGAGCGCACGAAGGGCTCGTATTCCAGCAGGGTTTCAATTTGGATAGTGGAGGCGGGGTGGCTCGGCATGGCAATGATTCTTGTGGCTGGGGCCGGGGAGGGGTTTTCCACCCCAGACGCAATGGCCAGCCAGGCGTTGCGAAGAAAATCCAGGCAGCAAGAAAATTGGGCCAGATCCTGTTTTCACATGCGCTGGACCCGGGGCGCTCCGGCCCCCAGGCCGCTTTCGAGGCTTCCATTGCGCCCGAGGAATCGAGGCATGGCGATCTTGGGGTTGATAGGCATGGAATTAGGGTAGCTTCTGGGGGGCCGTGCGCAAACCATGTCACGGCCAACGACGGGGACCTCCCAATGGCGCGCGCATCCCATCACGCGGTTTCGAGCCGAGTACGTTGTCAGGATACAGAGCCGCGCATATTGCCACGGTTTTAGATACCGCAATATCGTACCGCCTACGTGGTCACATCATTTGATAGATAGCGCCGGGTACGAAACAACTAGAAGCCGTGACAACGCACGAGGCTTGGTATCACACTATCGCACCCACAACCGACAGCCAACCAGACCCTCAGGTTTGACCGCGCATGTCAAGGTGTCGAATTAGGTCCGTGAGATCGCACGGGACGTCACTCTGTATTCGATTGGGCATTTGGTTGTCCGAGAAATCCACTCGCCATGCGTGCAGGGCTTGGCGGTGGTGTTCGCGGGGGCGGTCGGGGGCGTACCAGTCTTCTCCGAAGAGGGGGTGTCCGATGGAGGCCAGGTGGATTCGGATCTGATGGGTGCGGCCGGTTTCGATCTGCACTTCCAGTAGACTGCTTTTGGGGCCATGCTCCAGCAGGCGCAGTTTGGTTGCAGCGTGTTGACCATCTGGATGGATGCCGAGTTGGCGGACGGGGTCGGAGCTAACGACTCCGATTGGACTCTCGATGCGTTTGGTCTCGAATTCCACGCATCCGTGGACAATGGCCAGGTACGTTTTGCGCCCGGTTGGAAACGCCATGCGATCTTTCCACTGGGGGACTAGCTCCTTCCTACGGACGAATAGGTTCACGCCGGTGGTGTCGGCGTCGAGTTGGTGCAAGGCCCAGGCCATGGCACCCGTATGCTCGATGACCGAGTATTGCAGACAGTCGGGGTCCTCGAGATTGTGCCCGGTGGATGGCAGGTCATCGGGCTTGTCGATTGCGAGTAGACCTTCCACATCGAGCAGGACCCTGCTATCGAATTGTTCTCGGCTGAGCCTTCCGATGGGGTTTCTTGGGTTGAATGGTTTTCGAATGAAAAAAGTTGGACATGAGAAGGCCGCCCCCCAAAAGAAGTTCACCTCAATGTTGTGAACTACCCAGATGATCTGGTCGTTCGCAATGGTGATGTGAGTTTCTTTCGGAGGGCGGCCAGATGGAAGGTCAATCGCAAACAGTGAATGATAGGGCGTTACTCATTCCAATTCCATTTGGGTCCAGTGAATCACGGAACAGCGCTTGCACATAGCCCTGATTTCCGGATCCGATGGTGGCGCAAATTCCCGCTGAGTTCATATCTAGGCTGAGGATGCCCCCACATGTGGGTCCTCCGGTTGAGCCGGAGAGTTGAACCGCCGTGCGATGGGCGGGTCCTCCGATGCACAGCAGACCGTTGTGGAAGGGTACTGCCGCAGCACCACTCAGGCTGTAGAAGATGATGCCGATTTGGTCCGGTTCGACGTTGACAGCCTGCACGGTGAATCCGGATGCGGCGCTGGCGCTCGGGATCCCCGTGGACTCGATGGTGGGGATACAACCAGAGGATGAGACCTTGGTGTTGCAGTAGCTAATGGTCAGGTCGGTGCAGGCAGGCGCTGAACGAACGAGGCGTGCATAGTTGGCGATTCGAATCACGTCACCCTGCGGCCCCCAGCCGAGCGGATAGTTTGCCGGGTCACCCGTCTTGAGGTCGCTGCGCTGGGCGCCGGCGCCATGCACATTGACCAGGTTGTAGTTGCCGGAGTTCGGCGGCTGCTGCATCCACCCTGTCGCCAATCCGAAGCACACATAGACCGCCCAGCCATTGTTGGGTGCATCTAGGTGCGTCGTGCTGCTCCAGCACCATGACGAGGGGTCGTTCATGTCGAAGATTGGGTCGATTGCGGGACCGACCTGCGAGGGGTTGGTGGCATCCGGAGCACGCGTATAATCCACGAGACCCTGGAGTTCCTTCGCGTCGGGCAATCGCCAGTCCGAGTATCCAGCGAGCATCGAGTTTTGCCCATAAGCGAGGGCGTCCTCCCAGCTCATTGCCGTATTGCTATCGAGTTGTCCCCACATCAATCCGGTGGCATGGTCGGTGACCGTTCCATCGTTGTTGTCCTCGAAATCGTTGACTCCATATGTTGTCGAGCCGCGGACCGCACGTACATAGCGAGAGAACGTGGTTCCATTTGGCCGCAGGCCCGCAGGGTACCCTTTGATCCGGCCATCCGCGAAGTTGACCCCAAAGGCGGTGAAGTTGCCATTCATCGTGGTTCCGACATAAGCCGTGTTCGACCAGAACTGAACATCGACGAGCCGATCACCGGAGCTGGCACTGGGGTATTGAAAATCGAAGTAGTTGGTATCGATGTAGGGCACCGGGGGGGTGGCCGTGCTGCTGCCGCGGAAGTCCATCAGCGAGTAGAGCTCCTTTATCGTCGGCAGGCGCCAATCAGAGTGCCCGCCCAGGACGAGTGCATCGGCGTAGGGCCCCGCCTCACTCCAGGAACGCTTGTTGACGAAGTCGGGTGATTTTTGCCACATCAACCCGGTGTTCAAATCGCTGATCGTTCCGTCGCCGTTGTCCAGGTATAAGGGTTGCGAGCTTGAGTGCTGGCTATCTTGCCCATGGAACGGTTGACCGGCGGAGGGAGGCGTGATGGCGCCCTGTTCTCCGTAGCTGGTTGTTTGGCCCGTGTCGACAACGATCGTCGTGGTTTGCGGAGTGGCTAGGGCTGCACTTGAGAGAAGCGCGATGCTGTAGAAGCATCCCCTTATGGATAAGTTCTGGTGGGTCATTTGGCTTTCCCTTGGGCTATGGGCGGGACCTTCGGCCGGCTGAACGGAGCTACGTGGGTTAGATGGGGGGTACAACCGTGCAGGTCTGCTCCGGTTCTGCGGTATTCGGGGTTTTGACCTGCTCCGAGCCAGGGCGACTAGACGCTTCAATGAAAATTAGCGGATCATAGCGCAAGGCAATGGGGCTGCCGCGTCAGGGGAGCGGTGTTTTCATCGGACTTGGCCGTCGCCTGTCAGGGGGAGGCGGGCTTGGAAAGAAGGCTCCTCAGAGGAATCAGTGGGTAGTTTTCGGCCGGAAAGCCAAGGATGATCGCCCGCGACGACCAAGGCCGTGGACAGCTAACGCAGCATGGAAAACTCCCTGGCTTTGATGGGCCGGACTTTCCCACCCCGCTACCTGACCACAGCCTTGTTCATCGCTCGGGTCTGGAATCAGCGTCTGGTAGCTGTAGTTGACGCTGAGCAGAGGCAGCAACGGGGCCAAGCTGCTGAATCCTGGAAACTAACCCAACAAACGGAGTACATCCTGATGCCAAACGGTGAAGATAAGAGTGTTTAAACCCTCCACCGTCTAAAATCAGGATGCTTCTCAAGACTATCCTCAAGCACATCGAAAAGCACCCCCCCTTCGTCTACGAGACATCCGAATTTGAAGGCGACACGCTTCTCGATCCAATTCAAGCGCGCAGCAATGCCCGCCCTA
>JAAETM010000051.1 GCA_024228395.1 bacterium
AATGTGGCTTAGCCACTGCCGGGTCACTCCCGGCACCGGGGAGCCGGATGCGTCAATCGCGCACGTCCGGATCTGTGGGAGCCTGGGGCCAGCAATGCCCCTGGGCCACCCGACGAACTACCTGGCCGTCTGGGTGTCCATAAATGCCTTCAGCGGCACTTTCTCGCCTTGTCGGGGCTAAGGCCCCGACGCGGCTTGAAAGCACCACTGGTGACATTTAAGAACTACCCAGAACTACTGCCGAACGGGCCCTACGGGTTCGAATTCGGCAGTTTCGGCCAGGTAGTTCGCAACGTTGAGGTAGATACAGATACTGACCCGCGTACGTTGTCACGTTTCCTGACAGCAAAGTGCCGTACATGACGAAGTGCTGTGCAGCGATGCCCCGGCTAGATCGTGTACGGTACTTTGCAGCCAAAAACCGTGACACTGTACGCGGCACAGTACCTCGTACGAACTACGGCTTCAGTATGCGGTCGAAAAACTCCCATGTCGTTTTGCTGAAACCTGGGCCCAGGCTATGGCCTGCGTTGGGGAAGAATCGGCTTTCATAGGGTTTTCCTGCGGCATCCATTGCGGCTATCAGTTGGAATGCATTGTTGGGATGCACGTTGTCATCAACCATGCCGTGCATGATGTGCACCTTGCCCTTGAAGTTCTCCACATAGGTCATGGCAGCACCGGTGTCGTAGCCCTTTTTGTTGAGCTGCGGCGTACTCATGTAGCGCTCGGTGTAGATCGTGTCGTAGTTGCGCCAATCGGTCACACCGGAGCCAATTACGGCCGCGTTGTACACATCGGGGTGTTTGAAAATGCCCATTGCAGCCATAAAACCACCATAGGAATGTCCGACAATGCCTACACGTTGGCCGTCGACATAATCGCGCTTGGCTAACAAGCGCACAGCGTCGGCGTGATCTTGAATGTCCACATCTCCAAGGCGCAAGTAAGCCGCGCCCAAGAATGCTTTGCCACGGGCGCCACAGCCACGATTGTTGACTTTGACAACCAAATAACCGCGCTTGTTCTCGCGACGCTCTCGGCTGACGTAACGCGCGGATATTTCACGTGAACCCGGGCCTGCGTATAAGGAATTGATGAGCGGGTAGGCTTTTGTCGAATCAAAACTCTCGGGCTTGTACAGAATGCCGTAGATGTCGAACTTGTCATCGTCGGAACGGAAGGAGAACATTTCAGCCAGGTTGGCCGCTGTGCTGGCATCACCTTCCGCGAGCATCGCTGCCACGCTGCCGTCCATGCGGTACAGCACCGTGCTTGGTGGGGTGTTTACTTCTTCATATTGTGCGACCAGCCATTGCTTGTTGGGTGACAGGGAGAAGTTGGAGTGGTGATAGTCCAGCGAGGTCACACGCTGTTGCTTTTTGCCATCGAGACTCGCCACGTGGTATTGTAAGTAGTACGGATTCGCTGTCGAACTGTAAGCGCTGAATCCAATTTGGCCGGTTGCTTCATCGACGAAATCCAAGCGTTCGGTTTGACACTCTCCGCGGGTAACGTCTCCATAGGACCGGCCATCCAGGTCGCGCAATTCAAAGTGGGTGTAACCGCTCTTTTCTGTGCTCCAAAGGAAGCGCTCGCCATCTTCCAGGTAGCGCACACCAGGTTTGTTGCTTTGCCAGGTGTCCTGATGTTCTTCCACAACCAGCTTGCATGTGCCGGTTTCCAAATCCATCTCCAAAACGCGCAATTGCTGCTGCAAGCGCCCGGTTGAGTGAACCAACATGCGCTCGCCATCCGGCGAAGCGTGCACATGGAACAAGTAGCCATCCAGCTTGCCACCGCAGGCAATCTCGGTGGTCTTCTTTGATTCCAGGTCATACACCAAAAGTGAAGCCACCGGGTTCTTGGCGCCAGCCTTGGGGTAGTACTCCGCGTATTGCTTGGTGTTGATCTTGGACCATCCGGTGACCAGGTGAAAGGGCTCTACACCGCGGTCATCAAACCGGTAGAAAACCAATTTTTTCGAATCGGGAGTCCACCACATGGCACTGCGTTGTCCAAGCTCCTCGCCATACACCCAACTTGCGGTGCCATAGTGAATGTCAACGTCACCTTTGGTCGTAACGGCAACAGTCTTCTTTGACTTCTTGTTCACCAGCACAACATTCCAATCACGATAGTGCGCTTCCCACTGACCATCCGGCGAGTTCACCTGCGTGTACTGATGGCCACGTGTGGGGCGGCCGATGTATTCACCGGTGCTGGCACCCTGCGGACCACGCGCCCTCCGCGTGCGCCGGCGCATTCTTCCTTCAGTGCCTTTCTCCTTTCCCAAGGATGCACGCCTCATGGAGCCAAGATCCAGCTCAAAACGTTCTCCTTGATTGGTCCACGACACAGAACTGCTGTTTTTACTCCATTTGACTTTCGAAACGATGCCCTGCACGTCGGTGGGCGCTGCGCTTTGTGCTGAAAGCTCAGATCCGGCACACAGCAGTAAGGTGAGAATGGAAAGGGGGATTCGTAGGGAGTAGAAGTTCTTCATGGGCACAGTGAGCCTAACAACTAATTTTGCCCGTGAAATACACTTCGTGGAGACTCGCAGGAATTGGGTCGCCTTTTAGTTATTGGCCATGGCGCGACACTGAATCGGATTTGTTTTCACGCTTCTTACGCGGCCGCACATCCCTGGAGTCCACGCCGACTTTTGATTGGGAAGGCGCCATTCGAAAGCAACAATCAGTTGGGGTCCACCTCGGCTCCAAGCGAAGCATCGTCAGGTAGCCGCGTCACGACGACAACCGGCCTGTGATCGGAAAGTTTGACGTCGAGCACACGCTCACCCACTAGCTCTGGCCAAGCGATCGGCACCAGCACGCTATCGATCCGTCGCCGCGGTGCACGCGCCGGCCAGGTCGGTTTGCCATCGAAAACCCCCTGGAAGCGGCCGGACCCCCGCCAAAGGCGAAAGGACTCGCTGGTGGGGGTGTCGTTGAAATCGCCCGCTAGTAGCACTGGCCGGTCGCCTTCGGTCTTCAAACGATCAAGGATCTGGCGTACTTGCACCGGTTTGTTGACTCTGATGAAGGTCTCGTTACGACCAGATCCGACGAGCAAAGGTTGGGCGCCACCGAGCTCGATTTCCGCCCACAGGAGCCGTCGCGTGCCGTGTGGGTTCCAAAAATGACGTGCACCCGCGAGTTGCTGGACCTCGAGCGCTTTGAGGGGGAAGCGGGACAGGATCGCGTTGCCTGAGCGCATGCGGTAACCGGGGATGCCGAAGGAGTAGAAGTCCCCGTAGGCCCAGGCGTGGAAACCGGCAGCCTCTGCAAGATAAGTGACCTGGTTGATGGGGCAGGGCCCGGCTTCGAATACGACCTCGGATAAGAATAGGAGATCGACCTCTTCGGCGATAACGAGCGCAGCGACTTCGTCGAGCCAGCTCGTAATCTGCTCCTCGGTTTTGAAGTCCAGTCCACCGTCGTACACGAAACCTTTGGCCAGATTGAAAGCCATGATCGTAAGCTCATCGGCGGGGACTGCCGCTGGTGCCCCAGTGAGATCCGATTCGGCCGTCCGCCAGGAAGTTTCTAACCCGTTCCAGCAGAATAGAGCCACGACAACTGCCGGTACGGTGGCGAGCGTCAGGCTTATCTTGGTGCGCTTTCTCATGCTTGGACGGAAGGGGATTCCAAGAGGGTAGAGCCTAACTGGGAACGAATGCGGTGCACGGAGCTGCATGATACTGGGCCGCGTGTACGTTGTCACAACTCCTGACGGCAAAGTGCCGCATGCGACCTAGCCCGGATATTTCATGAACCCGCACCCCAGGCTTCGCAAGCGGGCCCCTTCGGGCCCCACTCGCTCCCTGTCAGGACTTTCCGATTTTTGCCTTTCTCGATAGGTAAGCCCCGATTCGTGCAGCGGATCGCAGGTCCCTTTCGGGACCTGCGAAGGGAATCCCTGCCGCATTGCCTGCGGGGTCTATATCCGCAGAACCCTGCTAGGACCCGAGTTGCTGTGCCTGGAGCACGTGTTCACGAAATGTCCGGCCTAGTGACTTGCTGCGAAGCCCAGCTCGGTACTGTCATTGCACCGCATCTGGCCTTTTCAGTCCCCCCTTACAAATAGGTTCGATAGAATCAGAGCATGCGTCCCGTTCTTTCATTGATCGCGCTTGCCTTACTAGCGGTTCTTGTTTGGTTCTGGAAGGGGGTGAGCCCCGGGTCCAGGGATATCCCCCTAGCTCCCGGAAGGGTTATTGGGTGGTCGAACGGAAGACCGCTAGCAAAAGCTTGGTGCGAGCACTGAAGACCCTCACGGTCTGGTGCCGGACGCGTCGCCACCTGCCAGTCAAAGCGCAGCACACCAGTCTGGTGAGGAAACTACAGGGCCACTGCGGGTACTACGGTATCACCGGAAGCATGCGCTCCCTGGCCCTCTTCCGCCACCAACTGATTCGAATGTGGAAGAAGTGGTTTTGTCGCCGCTCCAACACGATTGGGAATGGTACAGGCAGCTCCTGCTGCGCTACCCCATCCCCTTCGCCCGCGCAATCCACTCGATCTACCGCCGTCCAGCGAGCCCATAATGTGGCTTAGCCTCTGCCGGGTCACTCCCGGCACCGAGGAGCCGGATGCGTCAATCGCGCACGTCCGGATCTGTGGGAGCCTGGGGCCAGCAATGCCCCTGGGCCACCCGACGAACTACCAGGCCGAAATTGCCGAATTCGGCCAGGTAGTTCGCAACGTTGAGGTAAAGACCTTCGAAGCAACCCAATGGGTCGCCCGCGTTGGGGCGCTTGCGAGCGATCTTCTGGGTATTTGTTTTCTACCTATTGCCCCCGAATTGTTCGAATCCCAGGCTCTATTGGGGCCGCAAGAAGGCTTGCAGCAAGGGACTGAAATGTAGCCGAAGAACAGGCCAGATCACGATGGTCGATCGCCGGATCGCTCCCTGGTTGGGGCCTCCGCCCTGGAACACCGCATCAACCTGGGAGGCCGCCCAGCTCCCATTTCGAGTGGTTTGATTCGGAGCGAGGATAGCCACCTGGGGAGGGTTTCCAGTGCCACCGGGCGGCCGCTAGGCCACAAAGCACTTGGCCCTGTATCTTTTTTTGCCCCTTCCGCGTATACTACCCACATCCAATTGCGCATTGGTTTTCCGGCTTGCACCATTCCACTTTCCGTTCTCGTCTCACACCATGAAAATTGTCAGCCTTCTTTGCCTTGTCCTGATTGGCCTTCCCGCAGGGGCCCCTTCCGTTGCCAATCCGTTGCAAGATGAAGCTGCCCAAGAGATTGAAGCACCGATCCCCGTGTTGGGCAGTTGGAGCGCCCGAGAGCGCCTTGCACACGGGATCCACCAAGCCAGTCTTGGGCGCCTTGAGCTGGGGCTTGCAACCCTGAACGCGCAAGTCGAGTCCCCGGCCAGTGGCGCGGTGTCCGACTACCTGAATCGCACCAAGGCTCGCCTCACCCAATTGATCGACTCCCGTGACCAACTCATTCGATGGGCGATCGACAACAAGAAGAGGCTGCGCTGGCCCCTTGATGGAAAGATGGTGGTCATCAAACCCCAATCCTGGAAGGACGGTGTACTCACCATCGCCAAGTCCTCGAAATTTGACTTCACCGAAGTGTCTGCCCAGGACTTGCCCATGGCATTCCTTGCTGCAAACTACAAAAAGAAGTCCGAGCGTTTCGGCGCACCATGGTTGGAAGCTTACTGCCTCGCGATGAGCGCGAACCCGGCCTGGAGCAAGGCCATGCCCAAGGACATGCCCGACAAGGCGGCCTTCCTGACCGACCAAGAGTCCTTGCCGAAGTTTCTCAAAGCGGGAGTTGTGCTGGCTGCCTTGGATGAGAGCTCCAAGGGAAAACAACCCTCTTTCGAAGCTGTCCCGCCCCTCGCGAAGTCTCTGGTGGGCTCCTCCTGGCTCGCACACCGCAAGCCTCTGCTACTCCATATCGCTCGAACCACCTATATGGCTCACGCGAAGAAAAAAGGTCTCGCAGGCCTTTTGCATGGGAATATTGAGGACCTGGGAGAGGGCCGCATCCGCTTGACCTACCCATTCACCAACGGGTCCGAATTGTCCGACTTCAATGAGGATCCCACCTGGTGGAGCAATCAGCGTGTGACCATAACGTACGACGATGAAGAGGAGGGCGAGGACGAGGATGTCACCGAAGAGGCGAGCATCAGTGAAGGGGAACTCTGGTTGATTGGAGACCACACGCTGGTGCACGTGCTGCAATTCGAAGGCCCGATGATGATCGAGGCGAACGCACATCAGGAGTATGATGAATACGAGTTCAACTTCGGAACCCTAAGCCTGGGCATTCATGCCGCAAAACCCTCGCACTACGTTCGGAATATGTACTCAACCCTCAACGCCCAAGCGGGCTCCCGGGGCAAACCTCGCCACAAGTCTCCGGAAGGAGGTGGCGAGCCCATGGAACTCGGAAAGCCCTTCCGCGTTCACATGTGGACCGACAGCAAAAAGGCATATCTCGAATACGGGCTCAATGACATGGTTGAAGTCAAATTCGTAGCCAAGGAACCTGGCACAGCCATCATCTGGACGCAAAGCCGCGATGGCTTTGGCGTTGATGAGCTGATTCTCGAAGGCCGTCCGACCAAGGAATCCCAACAGAAGCTGAGCGATCTTTGGCTTAGCAAGAACCTTGAGGCTCTTGGCCTGGAGTAGTTCGTCTAGAAATCGACAGCCGACCCCACAGTCTTGGACCAAGGGGTAAGGCGCTTCCAGGAGGCACACCTGTCTTCACCCCGCTGACTCACCAGACCGAAACAGCAACCCCTCGACCTCTCAGTGGCGAGGCATGAGGGGGCTTTCTTCGGATTGACCTATCGAGTCACTTCGACTCTGGGAGGCGGGGCCTCCCCTTCGGCAAAACCGAATCAGGTTTCATTTCGTCCACCTCGGGCCATTAACCACCGCCGCCCCGCATCCCCATGGCTCGGGGGGGGGAGGGGGAGCCGCTGGGTTAGGTGGATAGGAACTCCAAGAGGGCCGTTTTGGGGGAGGAGCCAGGGGGAACAGCGAGCTGAGGGGCGAGCATGCCTCTGATTGCAGGGCCTTG
>JAAETM010000052.1 GCA_024228395.1 bacterium
CCCATTGCCGTTTCTACCTTCTTGGACACGGCCAGGAAGGAACACATACCCAGGAAAAAGACCAGGGCCATGTTTTCGATTCCCAACGCAGTCAGGAAGATCTTGACGAGATCCATGGTTTAGGCCTCCTCGTTGAGGGCAGGGGTCAGCGTGCGTTGAATCCAAATCAGGGTTCCAACGATAAGAAAGGCGCCGGGGGCGAGAACCATCAGGCCATTGGGGGTGTACCAGCCGCCGTCCGTAGTGCGTTCCAGCCACACGTGGCCGAGCACTTTGCCCGAGCCGAGCAGCTCACGGAAGAAGGCCACGGTAACCAGGATCAAGCCGTAGCCCAAACCGTTGGCGAGGCCGTCGAGCGCTGCCTTGCCAGGCGGATTGGCCATGGCGAAGGCCTCGGCGCGACCCATCACGATGCAGTTGGTGATGATCAAGCCAACGAAGACCGAAAGCGAGCGGGCTACTTCGAAAGCGAAGGCCTGCAGCACCTGGTCGGCCACAATCACCAGGGAGGCGATGATGGCGAGCTGGGTGATGATGCGAATCGATCCGGGGATCTTGTTGCGCAGCAGCGAGATGATGGTATTGGAGCAAACCAACACAGCGGTGAGCGCCGCGGTCATGACCAGGGCGGGTTCTAGCTGGGTGGTGACGGCCAGGGCCGAGCAAATTCCGAGCACCTGGATGGTGATCGGGTTTTTGATCAGTAGGGGGTCGACAAGGACCTCTTTCGTTTCTTTATCCATGCTGTCAGTCCTCTACTGGACGCCGCTCTTGGTTTGGAGGTAGGGACCGAATCCGGCATCGCTCAGCCAAAGCTGAATCATGTTGGAAACGTTCTTGCTGGTGATGGTGGCACCACTGATGCCATCCACTTCGTAGGCCTCGTTCTTGACGGCGCCCGCTTTGACCACACAGATGACCGGCTTGCCGGTTTCGTCCAGGGCAACCTTGCCAGGCCATTGGCCCTTCCAACTGGGGTTGTCCACCTCGCCTCCAAGGCCAGGGGTTTCCTTGTGTTGGTAATAGGTGATGCCGAGCACTTCCTTGCCGTTGGGGGAGAGGGCGATGAAGCCGAGCATTTCGCCCCAAAGGCCGTTGCCCCGGATGGGGAGCACGAGGCATCGAATGTTGTCCGCACTTTCGTGGTCGGCATGCAAACCCTTCAGCTTCCTAAGGCCCTTGATGTCGACTTCGTAAGCCAGCACCTTGTTGGAAATCCGTTTGACCATAGTGCGGCGGAATTCCTCAGGGATCTCTTCGCTCGTCTTAGGGCTCTTGGCCAGCTTGGCCATATCGATGGTGTTGGCGTCGCCTTCCAAGAGGGCTCCGGTCTTGCGATCGATGATCACCTGACGAATCTGGGTGAAGATTTCGGTGGTCTGCTCCGGCGTGATCTTCTTGTTGGAGTCGGCTGCGATCGTTCCCTTGGAGGTGATCACACCCGCTGCCATGAGCACGTTCTTTTGCTTGAACCGGAGCTTGTTGGCATCCTGGCGGTCCTTAAGCCCCACAGCAGTGGCAGACACACCCAGCGCGCACACGAGGCACAGGACGAAGGTGAATGCCATGATATATTTGTTACTGAACTCCAAGGCGAGCCTCCCGACGTTTGATGTTGGCTTTGGTCACGAAGTGGTCGATGGTCGGCGCGAAGACGTTCATGAAGATGATGGCCAACATGATGCCTTCCGGATACGCCGGGTTGAAAACGCGGACGACTACGGTCAAGGCCCCGATAAAGAAGCCGTAGATCCAGCGGCCCGTATTGGTTTGTGCGGCGGACACCGGGTCGGTCGCCATAAAGATGGAGCCGAATGCGAAGCCGCCTGCGATCATGTGCCACCAGGGGCCCACGGACATATAGTGTGTATCGCTCGGGCTCAGTGCGTTGCAGAGTAGAGTGGTGACCAAGAGGCCGATCCAGCAGCTCAGCATGACGCGCCAGGATGCGACCTTGGAGAAGATCAGGTAGGCAGCGCCCAGCAAGCAAGCCAGCGCGGAGGTCTCACCGATCGATCCAGGGATGAGTCCCAGGAAGGCATCCATTTGGTTAGTTTGGGTCACGCCGTTGACGTAGAAGTCAGCCAAGGGGGTGGCTCCTGAGAAACCATCGGCCCAAGCACCAGCTGCGGTGTCGATCCAGACGGCGTCGCCAGTAATGGCACCGGGGTAAGCAACGTACAGGAACAAACGGCCGACCAGGGCGGGGTTGAGCACGTTCATGCCCGTGCCGCCGAAGATCTCCTTGCCGACCACCACGCCGAACGCGATGCCCAAACCCACCTGCCAGAGCGGGATGGTGGGGGGCAGAATCAGCGGGAACAACATGGAGGTGACCAGGAAGCCCTCGTTGATCTCGTGCTTGCGCACGACAGCGAAGACCGCTTCCAAGGTTCCACCCACCGCCAATGTGACGATGTAGATGGGCAGGAAGGCCATCAACCCGATCTTCATCGCTTCGATGAAGTTCGTGTTGCCCGGGGTCAGCTCGGGGTTGGTCGCCAGCATCGACTGGTAGCCGGTGTTCCAGAGGCCGAACAAGAGGCAGGGCGTGAGCGCGATGACCACGGCCATCATGGCGCGCTTCAGGTCGATTCCGTCACGCACATGGGGGCCGCTTTTGGTGCGCTCGCCGGGGGTGTACAAGAAGGTGTCCGCCGCTTCATAGAAGGGGTAGAGCATCTTCAGCTTGCCGTCCTTAAATGTCGGCTCGAGTGAGTCGAGGATCTTTCGCAGCATGGCTTAGCCCTCCTTTTCGATGCGGGTTAGCATGGTTCGCAGCATTTCGCTTAGGGGTTGCTTGGAGGTGTCGACGAATTCGCACAGGGCGAGGTCTTCCTCAGCAAGTTCCAGGGCACCCAGCTTTTCGGCACTTTCGAGGTCGTGCGCAGCCAGGGCCTTGATCAATTGGGTGGGCAGAATGTCCATGGGCATGATGTCTTCGTACTGGCCCATGGGAACGATGGCGCGCTTGCTACCGTTGGAATCCACGTCGAACTTGAACTTCTTCTTGAAGAACTTGTCGAGCAGGGTGTTGGTGCTGGTGAAGCGTCCGGCGACGGGCATCAACCAGGCCAGGAACTCGCGCTTGGTGGATGCGTCCATCAGGGTGACCTGGTTGGAGTAGCGTCCGAGGAATTCCCTGGGCTCGCCCGGGTTGGCGATGTTGCCTTCGAGCACCGAACCGGTCACGACCCGCGTGGTGGGGGCCGAGCTTTCGCCTTCCACGAAGCTGGAGGTCTGGGCGCCACGCTTCGTCGCAATCAAGCGCGGTTTGATGGCGGTCGGACCGGTGAGAGCTACCACACGGCGTGTGGGGATGCATCCTTTAAGGAAGGTCTCTCCGATGTCGGCCACGTCCTGGGCATCGATGTGCCAGGTGATGGCTTCGGCGCCTGCCGGGCAGAGTTTGTGGATCGAGAATCCGGGGGTGCCGGAGGGGTGCGGGCCATCAAAGGCCTGGACGGTGACGCCGGGGGCGCTCCAATCCTGCCAGTTGGATCCATCCTCGACACATAGATAGGTCTGGGGACCCGTCATTTTGTGCAGCAATGCCAAGCCATGTTGGAAGGCCTCCTTGCGGCCGGCCAACAAGTCCTGGGGTTTGCCGGCCAGGGGCCGTGAGTCGTGGGCCTGAACGATCAGCGCACGGGGCGTGTCGCTGGACTGGGCCACGCGGTCGAAGGGGCGCTGGCGCAGGCAGGGCCAAAGGCCGCTGGCCAACAGGCCTTCGCGCACCGCATCGGCGCTGGAGTCCGCGTTCAGGGTCGGAACCGCTATGCAATCGTCCCCGTCCACGTCGATGACAACGGCGAGCACGGCTCGACGGTGTCCACGGCGGATTTCGGATACCTTGCCAGCTGCCGGAGAACCGAAGGTGACCTTGTCGTCCCTGCGGTCCGCAAACAGCGGGGTGCCTATTTGAACGTTGGCGCCTTCTTGCACCAACATGGAGACCTTAATACCCCAGGATTCCTGGGGGAGTAGAGCCACCTTGGTGGGGACCGGAGCCTCGTGAATTTCTTTGGACTGGATGGCACCGTGAATGGGCACATCCAGGCCTCGCCGGGTCTTGATCGTGGGCATGGGCGAGTGGTCCGCTGGGTTTGGGACGACGGTTTGGAGCCGGCCTTCGGCTCCCAAATCGCGGGGATGATAGGCGATAGGGAGGCTTGGAGCCAACCCGGAAAAGGGCAAATAATGGCCTGGATCAGGATTGGCTTTTTTGTTGGCATCTTCGGCTCTTTTACGGACCAAAGACCCTTGATATAGGGCAAGGAGTGGCGGTACGGCGGTATTGGCGCTTCCACGAAAAAGCGCCCTCCCCGCATGGCCGGGGAGGGCGCTTGAATGGTCCGCGAACCGTGGATCAGCGGATCCAGTTCTGATCGACGAACCCCTCGGCGGGCATGATGTCGAATTCGAAAGAGCAAGCCCGTCGGGAGGCCTTGCCGGCCAGCCGCATGGACACCCGCAGCCGGGTCTCTTCCTTGAAGGCGGGCTTGCCGTCGGGGCCCTTGATGCGCAGCTTTTCCATGTAGGAGGTCAGCTCGCCACCGGCCTCGCCGCCGGCGATTCTGGGGGACTTGGTGACCGGCACATGGGCGGCGAGTTCGCCGCTGGTCGCTTCAAAGAACAGGATGTTGGCCGTTTCCACGTTGATGGTGGAAAGGTAGGCCGGCATCTCGAATTCGACCTTGTCGTTCTTGGCCTGCTTGGCTTCCTCGGATGTGGGGCCGGGGTGCTCGCCCTTGTGGCGATAGGCCACTATGTAGCTGCCTGCGGTCAAAGCCGGGGAGACCATGTCCTGCTCAAAGGAAATGTAACCGAGTTGCACGGGGGTGTGCAAGGAGCTGCGTTGTAGCCCCTTGTCGGACGTACTCTCGATGATTTCGACCGGTGTGAAGATGAAGTACTTGTAGCCGGTGATCACCCGGTAACCCTCGGGCACCGCGTACTCGGTTTGCACCGGTTTGATGCGGCGAATGGCCTTGAGCAGGGTCTTGGTTTGGCCAGGTGAGAGCTCACCCTCGCGGCTTTCCCAGTGGATCCAACCGAAGGCGAGATCGTTGTTGAAGGTCACCCCATCGCCGCGGGCGGGGGAGAGTCGCACCTTGCTGCGGTAGAGGGAGTTTGACTGGTCCGAGACAGGGTTTTCGCTGGCGGCAGCGCGGAAGCTCACGGCAGAGGTTTTCTGGGAGCGTTCGGTGCCCCGTCGAATCGTGCAGCGATTGGCTGAAATGGGCAATTGGTAGCTTCCGCCGACACTTACGCGACGATCGCCGTTCCACACGGGGTCGGACTTTTGCTTGCGGCGGTTCTTCTTGCTGGTTCCCGTGGTGTAGGTGTGTTGCTTCCAGCCCTTGTATTCCACGTAGGGGTTGGAGGTCCATTCCCATGCGTTTCCAATCAGGTCGTACAGTCCAGAGGGGGACTTGCCACCCGGAAGCAGGGCCACTGGCATGGGGGCCTTGATGCCAGTGAATTCCGCAGTGATGGCGAACTTCGTGGGAGTGGCTTCCGCACCCCACGGGTACGGGGCAGCGCCCTTCAGGCGGCAGGCATGCTGGAATTCATCTTCGGTGGGAAGACGCAGGCCGGCCCACTGGCAGTACGCCAGGGCATCCGCATAGTCGATGTAGACGACGGGGGTCATCAGGTCCTTGTCCTTGACCTCCCAGGTTTTGCCTTCCCAGTTGTCCTTCCAGAATTCCTTGCGGTTGAACTTCTGGGCTTCGAACGAGATTTTTTTTTCGCGAGCCTCTTTTTGGCGCGCCCCTTCACTCTTCAAGAAAGCACTGCGCGCTTCTTCGATGACATCCTCGCCCCAAACCTGGGGAGGTTGGTGTCCCGTGGCCTTGACGAACTCCCGGTATTGTTCGTTGGTGACCTCGGTCAGCATCATATTGAAGGGAGCTACCGTGACCGAATGCTGGGGAGTTTCCGCATCCAGGGAGCTCACTCGGCCGAGCAGGCTCGGGTCCTCGTCCAGGATCTTCTGGATCTCCTTCGTGTTGGATCCAACCTTGGTGCGGCCGCCCTTGAAGGGGACCATGCCGGGGGGAACCACGGGGAGATCATTGCCCTTGAGGTTGGAAAAGATCCGTTTCGGGGGCGCCGTAGCCGGTTGGCTTTTGACCGGTGGGATCACCCGCCGAGCGCTGGGTTGGAAAGCCGCAGGGGCTGCCGGCTCGGGGGAGAGCGGTGCGGGGGATGCGGTGTTGGCGGGCTCTCCGCAAAGGAGCAGCAGGGGCAGAGTCAGGCTTAGAATCACGATGGTGGCTCGAATGAGTGGATGCATGGGACAAGATACCTACCTATCTATAGGGGGCACCTGGGCTGGGGTTGCCTTTAAATCCGGCTAGAGAGGATAGTCGCCAGGGCGGATGGTGCAAGGATCCAGAAGAAGACCGCCCTGCTACCCCCTTTCCTAGCCCCCTGGAAGCCCCAATTGGGGGGCACCTTCGCCCCTGACCCCCATTTTAGGCCCCTCGCCCCTTCCCACCCCCGACCTTCCGCCATTGCTCCAGCGGGCCGCCAAGATGTAAGCGATTGCCCCGGCGGGCTCCCACAACGAGCCGAGCAGCGTTGCCTGGCCCCCGAAATAGGGCGAACCTAGCGTTCTGTCGGGCGATACGCGGGGAAACCGCCGAATTTCAGCGTCCCGTTAGGACATCAAGGACGTGTCCAACCGCCGCCTCTCCTCGGCCACCCTCATATCCAGCGCCGGCGCCGCCAGCCACTCGGCCCCATACTCCTCCAGTAGACCCAAAAACACGTCCAAAATATCGGGCTCGAAGGCCCTGCCCGACTGCGACTCAAAGAAGTCGATGCACTTGTCCAAATCCCACGGGTTCTTGTACGAGCGTCTTGTCGATATCGAATCAAAAACCTCCACCACGCACAGGATCCGGCCAGCCTCAGAAATCTGTTTCCCGCGCAACCTCTTTGGGTACCCCGTGCCATCCCAGCGCTCATGGTGTTCCGCCACATATTGGCAGACATCTTGCATGTGGCTGTTGTTGCCAAGCCTCTTTGCACCCAATGCCGGATGCCGTTGAACCGCCCGATATTCCTCCGCCGTTAGCGGCCCCTTTTTGGTCAAGAAGCTCAGGTCGTCCAGATAGATTTTCCCGTAATCATGGGCGATAGCGGCCAATTCAAGCCGTTCTGTGGTTCGCACATCCAATCCGAATCTCTGCGCGATCTGCCGGCAATAACTGCGCGTGCGCTCGCCATGCCCGGCGGTATAGGGGTCCACCCGCTCAATGGTTTGCGCCACCATATCGGAAAGGATGTTGACCAGGTCTTGGAATTGCAGAGCCTCCGGCTGGATCAAGCGCTCATTCATGGCGCGCCGAATCGTGGTCGCCAATACGATCGGATCCACGGGCTTTTGCAGGTAGTCGATGGCGCCATGTTTGATGGCGTTGACCGCGCCTTCGATCACGGGGTATCCGGTCATGAGGATGCGCACCGTGTTGGGGGACAGGCTGCGGCTGGCGGCGAGCACTTCCCCGCCCCGGTCGTTGCCGTCGAAGACCACGTCGCTGACCACAGCATCAAAGGTCTCGGTGGCGAGCATTCGGGTGGCTTCCCTCACATCTGTGCTCAGCCTGGTATCGAGGCCCTGGGCGTCTAGCACCACGGCCATGAGTTCGATGGTGCCGAGCTCGTCGTCCACCAATAGGACCTTCGGGCGGCTGCCTTGCGCGTGATTTTCTGCATTCATGACCGCATCATCATGGGCAATTCGCACACTGGGGAGCCAGCAGCGGTTGACCCCAATCCCCGGGAGGGGCATCCTTGGGAACGTGAATCCCGCGCTCTCCTGAACCGAATTACCCATGCCCGCCTTCCCCGAATCCCACTCCTACTCCATCCCCGCCGAATGGCAAGGCCGTCGCTTGGACAAGGCGCTGGTCGAGTTGGACCCCGAAACCTCGCGCAGTCGCTTGCAGGCGCTCGTCAAAGCGGGGGAAGTGACCTTGAACGGTGACATCGTTATTCGGCCCGGAACCACCCTGGAGGGTGGCGAAACCGTGGCTTGGACCGTGCCCGAGGTTCCGCCCGCCCAGGACAGCGGCGGCGGCATTATTAAGGACATCCCGATCCTGTATCAGGACGAGGCCATCTGCATCGTCAACAAACCCGCGGGTCTCTTGAGCCATCGCAATCACACGGGCCAAGCGTATGCCGTGCCCGACTGGGTCGAAGCCAAGCTGGGGCCTTTGCCCATGGCGGACCAACCCCTACGCCCAGGCGTGGTGCATCGCCTCGACCGCGGCACCAGCGGCGTCATGGTTTTGGCGCGCACCTTGGAATCGATGCAGGTCATGATCGAGGCCTTTGCTGCTCGCACCGTGAAGAAACGTTACGTGGCTATCTGTTACGGCAGCCCGCGCTTTGACAGTGAGTGGATCGAAGATCCCATCGAGCGCGATCCGCGCCACCCCGAGCGCCGCCGCATCGCCATGCCCGGAGATGGCAAGGCTGCCGCCACCATGATCGAAGTCGTCAAGCGTTTCGGTACCGCTGCCGCCCTGTGCGATGCGCGCCCTAAGACCGGACGCACCCACCAGTTGCGCGTGCACCTCTCGTCCCGGGGCCTTCCGATCATCGGCGACAAGACCTATCGCCACCGCGGCACCCTGCCCGAGCCCTTGCCCGAAGGCTCACGCCTTCCCCTGCGCCCCGCGTTGCACGCGGCCGAGTTGACCTTCGATCACCCCGTGACCGGCGAGTCGGTCACTTTCGAAGCACCCCTGCCCCAAGAGATGCAGAATCTGCTCGATGATTTGAACGGGCACTACGGTCGTTGAAGGAAATTGGCAAATCAACATGATTCGCTGATTGCCCGTGTCCAATCTTGTGGGGCGGATACCCGATTCGATGCCAATGGCGTCGACCAGGAAGCACAGCTCTCGAATTGCGGTGGCGCGCTTGCAATTTCGGTGCAGGAGTCGTCTGTTGTTTATCCGCTGAGCATTGATTGGAGAGGAGGGTGCAGGGTGTTGCGCTGGCAAATATCCTGGCGCGGGGGCTCCATGTGCTCCCAACCCAAAGAAGTTTCAATTCGCCCCCCGTCTCGGCAATCATTAGGGTAACTTCCCAGGTGTGAACCCTGGGCTCGATTGCCCGATAGCTCTTCGAATCAGCCTCATCAAGCCAGAGGCTGCAATGGAATCTCCTGAAGGAATATTGTAATGAATGCAACAAAAGTACTTTTGTTAGGGCTGCCAAGCCTGCTGATGACTCCTACCCTCAAGGCCCAGACTTACAGCCTGCCAGACACGGGGCAAACCAATAGCTACACGACCTCATTTGGAGAAGATTCAGACTACACAGGAAACTCGCCAGACCTCACGGACAACTCCGACGGCACTATCACCGACAACGTGACCGGCTTGATGTGGCAGCAGGTTGATGGGGGCGAAATGACCTGGGAGGATGCGGTGGCTTATGCCGCGACGTTGAGCTTGGGAGACCATTCCGATTGGCGTTTGCCGACCAGCCACGAAATGCTCAACTTATTGAATCACGGCCTTCATCCTTCATTGGATCAAACCTATTTTCAATATGACAACAATGACTTCTGGTGGGGAGCAATACCCTACGTGGGGGATCCCGCAAAAATCTGGGTGGCCAACGCAGGCGGCGGAGTAGGCCCGCACAACAAGAACGAAGCCGTTAGCGCAGGTGGGCTTAAGATAATTCACCCGCGATGCGTTCGTGGAACTACCGTTGCAAGCTCCTTCACCGAAAATGGAGACGGTACGGTTACCGATTCGAGAACAGACCTGATGTTCGCACAATCAGCATTTGCCGATTTGGCATGGGATGATGCTATTGTTTTTGCAGAAGCTTCAACCTATGCGGGGTACGACGACTGGAGGTTGCCCAATGTAAAGGAGCTTCGCAGCATTGCTGACGATGGCTACACAGGACCATCGGTGGATGTTACTTTCTTTAGTTTTGTCAGTTCAGATTTCTACTGGTCATCGACAACGGAGATCAACAACGGATTGGGGTGGGTGGCCTCATTTGACGATGGTCGCGTAGGATACGAAGCCAAGACCCTGGAGTACGGAGTAATGCTCGTTCGAGACGCAAGTTCGACTGGGACTATTGTCTCCTTCTGCGATCCGGCCACTAACAACTCTACGGGAGCGCCCGCGGTTCTTGCCGGGACCTGGGGGTCCGGTGTTGGCAGCGGCCTTCACTTGGAAATCACCGGCGGCGTGCCCGGGGAGTTCGGGTACCTCATAGCCGGAAATGAAGTGACTTCGGGCATCCAAATCAGCAATGGTTTGTTTTGCTTGGCCGGTACATCGACCGCCCAGTTCTTCCGTTACTACGTGGCGGGTACGGACATGAGCGCTGCCGGTAGCTTTGACGCGAGCGGCATCTTCGTAAACACTGTGGGCACTTCCAGCACAGGCTATGGATTCGACGTGCCCAGCACCATCCCGGCCACCATCCCAATCACAATTCTGTCGGGAGACACTTGGCACTTCCAGGGTTGGTTCAGGGACACGCCCACAGGATCAGGCTCATCCAACTTCACCAACGGCCTCAGCGCAACGTTCTGATTTCGCTTGCTCTGCAAGAGACCAAGCAAGAAGAAGTCCTGCGATTTAGACAACTCGCTTGCCTACCATGTAGGTGAACGGTCGCGGGAGGGAGCACGCCCATTCAATCCACCTCACCGTCGACCCCTTTCCCAGGGGCCCCGTTTGGCAGATAATTGCCTACAATCCGCTCCCAAGCTCTCCCTGGCTTCCCGTCGCTCCCCCGAGACAGCCTCTTTGGAATTCCTTTCATGGGAAGGCCTCATCCGGTCAAGGTACACCTCACCATTGCGAAGTACTAGGCCGTCTGGGTGTCCATGATTGCCTCCAGCAGCACTTTCTCGCCTTGTTGGGGTTGTGGCCCTGACGCGGCTCGAAAGCGCCACTGGTGACATTCATGAGCTACCCAGAATTACTGTCGAATGGGCCCTACGGGCCCGAATTCGGCGGTTTCGGCCAGGTAGTTCGCAACGTTGAGGTACACCATCCATTTTCTTGCGATCTTGTTTGTTGCCTTGAGATGATCGAGTGACGACAGTCCTTCGACAACGGCTCAAGCAACATCTCTATCATTGGCAGGGGACCGGTGAGTTCCACAGCCGGATTCAAATCCCGCAAAACGGTCTTGCCGACGTTTTCGCGTTCACCCATGAGATCTACGGTGCGGCTCTCTGGAAGCCAAGATTCGAGTTTTGAACCAATTTACGCGCGAGACTCACCCATTTCCTGAGCAAAAGTAGTACCCAGGTACCGGGCTGCACAAAGTGAGACAGGTAGATCGCAGCCATTGGGCAAATGGTGTAATGGCGTGCGCGGAAATGGTCCGACAAAGGGATAGTGTCCAGTTCCCGAGGGTACGAACCAACGTCGGTGAGGTATGCTGCGTGGGATTAGGGGGGCCCTGTGGCGGTCGGGCACGCCCTTGAAGAGAAGATTGGACCGCGCCCATTCCCGACGCTGTCATGTCGCAAACATCCCCGAACGACTCCCAAACCCCGCTCACTCCCGCCCAGATCGCTGAAAAGGGGTGGGCTTCTAAGATGGCCATGTGGGTCACCGCCATGCTGGTGGTGGAATCGATCACCGGGCTCTGGATCTACTTGGCGCCGTTTTCGATCTCGGCCCAGGTGCAGGTTTTGGTGCACACGGTTTTGGGCTTGGCCATGACCTTGCCCTACCTGTACTACCAGTTGCGGCACTTCCTGGTTTGGTATCGGCAAAAGGCCACGGTGATGATGATTTTGGGCTACCTGTTGATGGTGGCCATGTTGGTTTGTGTGGTCTCTGGTTTTGTCCTCACCTGGCAGGGATATGCGGGTCCGAAGATCACGGCCCTTTGGGATATGTTGCACCTGGTATCCGGGGTGGCGGCTTTTGTCCTGGTGATCTTGCATGTGGTTTTCGCCTACAAGCGTCGGCGTCCGTTTGTCCAGAAGACGCCCACTTTCAAGCGTGCGGTGGGGAGCTTCACGAAGCAGGGTTCCCTCGTGGTGGTTGGCTTTGTGATCCTGGTAGCCGCCGTGAGCTTTTGGGCGCCCAACCGCAAGATGACCCACGAGATGCCCGAGGATTACACGATCCCCGAGTACCTGGAGGAATACGACGAGTACCGGGGCAGTCCTTTTGCGCCGACCAACGCGCGCACCGAGAACAATGTGTTTGTGGAGTCTGAGTTGTTGGCCGGTTCCGAGTCCTGTGGAACGTCGGGGTGTCACGAGCAGATCTTGGCCGAATGGCAACCCAGCGCCCATCGTTTTGCTGCGGCCAATCCGCCCTTCCAAGCGGTGCAGAAGAACTTTGCAGAGGAACGGGATCCCACGCAAACCCGTTATTGTGCCGGTTGCCATGACCCCATTTCGTTGTTTGCCGGAGCCAAGGACATTCATAACATGGACTTGGGCGCGCCTGGCATGCAAGAGGGTGATTCCTGCGTGGCGTGCCACAGCATCTCGTTCGTGGACAAGCGCGGCAACGCTGATTATGTGCTGACGCCGCCGACCAAGTACCTTTGGGAGGGGACCGATGGTTGGAAGAAGAAGGTCTCCGACTTCCTGATTCGCAGCTATCCTCGCCAGCACCTGGCGGACTACGATCGCAACGTGCTGCGTAGCGCGGAATACTGTGGCGCTTGCCACAAGCAGTTCATTCCCGAGGCCCTGAACCGTTTTGGTTTGAGTGCCGGGCAGAACCAATACGACGAGTGGAGCAAGAGTCACTGGCACACGCCGGAGCATCCGGAAACCGACTTGAGCTGCCGGGATTGCCATATGCGCTTGGTCACGGATTCCACCGATCCTGGAAAAGGGGAGGGGGGCGACGTGCGCCGTTCCACCGATGACGGGGCCCACCGTCACCACGGTTTCATCGCGACCAACTTCCTGATGCCTGCCGTCATGAAACTTCCCCATTGGGAAGAGCAGGTGAAACTGACGGAGGAGTGGATTCGGGGCGAGACCGTGCTGCCTGAAATCGCGCACCTGTGGCCCGAAGGTCCGGTTGCCGAGGTTTCGCTCTTGGCACCCGCGGAAGTGAGCGCCGGGGAAGCGGTAGAGGTCAAAGTGCGCGTCAAGAACAGCAAGGTTGGCCACAACCTGACCACGGGCCCCTTGGACTTCACGCGCGCATGGATTCACCTGACGGTGAAGGACGCGAACGGCAGTACCATCAAGGAGTGGGGCACGATCAACGCGGAAACCCGTTGGATCGAGGACTCGCCGGGCGTACCCCATGTGGCTGGCAATTCAGTCAAGGACGGGACCATGGTGCTTGAAGCCGTGCCGCTCGATGCAGAAGGCAAACCCCTGGTAGAGCATGACCTTTGGCGCAAGGCCGGCGGTGAAAACCAACGCGTTATCTTCCCCAAGTACTCGGACCAGCAGTCCTACAAATTCGAGCTGCCCGCCGATGTGAAGGGCCCCCTGACCCTGACCGCGGAACTCAACTTCCGACGCTATCGACAGGAGTTCCTCGACTTGGTGGTTCCAGAGATGGAAAAGAACGCGGGCTTCTTCCAGCCCACGGTGACCCACGACTCGGCGACCATTCACGTTCAGGTGAAATAGCCCCCCATGAAGCGTAAGAAACTCAAGCGGACCACGCGGATTTGGCTGTCGGTGGCAGCGACCGTAGGGGTCACCGGGGTGCTCATCGTCGGAGCGAGGCAACTGGCCAGTAGCCGCAACACGGACCTGGCCGATTCTTCGGACAGCATCACGTCTTTCATGACCGATAGCCCCGTGGCCGAGACCTCCCCGATTCGCTTCGAGGAGGTCTCGGCCCAGATGGGGATTTCCATGGAACATGGTCCGACCAAACGCAGCCGGATCCTGCCGGAGGACACCGGTTCGGGGTTGGCTTGGGGGGATTATGATGGGGACGGGGACTGGGACTTGTACGTGGTCAACTTTGCTGGGAAGGAGGCCCTCGCGGGCGCCGAGAAGCGCAGCAATCACCTCTATCGAAATGACGGGGGGACCTTCACCGAAGTGGGGGAAGCGAGCGGTGTAGCGGATGCTGAAGGGTTCGGAATGGGAGCCTCTTTTGCTGATTATGATGGCGATGGCGACGTGGATCTCTACGTGACCAACTACGGGCCGAACCGCTTGTTTCAGAATCAGGGCGACGGCACGTTTGTGGATGTGACCGAGGCCGCAGGGGTGGCTGACGATCGCTGGTCCACGGGGGTGACGTGGGGGGACATCAACCGGGACGGTTTTTTGGACCTGTACGTGTGCAATTATCTCGACGTGGATCTCGACTCTTCGGTGCAAATGGTGTCTTCGGGGTCGAGCCGGGAGGAAGAGGAGATTCCGATCGAGCTCAATCCCAACTCCTTTGATCCCCAAGCCAACTCCTTCTTCCTAAGCAATGGGGATGGGACCTTTTCGGATGTGGCCGAAGAAGTGCGCATCGACAACCCGGGTGGGCGCGGGCTCGAAGTCGCCATGTGCGACCTGGACGGGGACGGTTGGCTGGACTTGTATGTGAACAATGATGTGTCCACCAACAAGCTGTTCCGGAACCTTGGCGTTCGGGGGCATACCCCCAAATTCGCAGACCTTTCCACTTTTAGTGGCACGGCGGACCCGCGCGGGTCCATGGGAATTGGAATCGCAGAGTTTGGTGCGATGAGTGACGATGACGATGGTCTGCCCGACCTATTCATCACCCATTGGTTGGCCCAGGAAAACGCACTTTATCAGAGCCTCAAGTCACCCGTCAGCGATTTGGAGTACAGGGACAAGGTGCAGATCTATCGGCTTGGGGAAGTCTCTAACCGCCTAGTGGGCTGGGGGACCGCGCTGGTGGACATGGACCTGGATGGGTTGGTGGATATCGCCGTGGTCAATGGGAGCACCTTGGAGAAACGCGACGACAAGAGTCAGTTGGCTCCTGAGCCCCTGCACCTGTTTTGGAATGGGGGGCAGATCTTTCATCAGGTGGGGCCCTGGGCGGGGCCGGCTTTTGATGGCGAATACACCAGTCGAGGTTTGGCCGCGGCCGACTTCGATGGGGATGGGGATGTGGATTTGGCGGTTAATGTGAACCGTGGTGCGCCGCTACTATTGCGCAATGAATCAGAGACCGGGCATCACTCGTTGACCGTGCTGTTGGATGCGGCCCCGGCTCTGACCCGCGGAGCGCGTATCGAGGTTCGTGTGGGGGGGCAGCGGCAACTGCGCTGGTGGGTTCCTGAAGCCAGTTTCTTGAGTGGGCACGCGCCGGAGCAGATCTTTGGTTTGGGCAAGGCTAAGGCTGTTGATGGTGTGACCGTGCGCTGGGCCGACGGCAGCACCACGGAGTTGGCTGGCCAGGCGGCGGGGCGGTTGGTTGTTAGCCCCGAGTGAACTGACAGTACTGTCAGTTCACTCGCCGCAAGCGGAAGACTTCCATGACGTGGAACTCTTGGTGGTCGATGACTTCCAGGGTGGGGTCGTCGATCAAGCGCTGGATGGCCTTTTTGGGATCGGGTTGGGGTTCGTGGCTGAGTCTGATGGCCCAGAATTCCGGGGCCGGCTGCACGTCATCGGGCAGGTTCAACGGGTCCTGGTAATCCAGACCATGGACCAGCAAGGTCATGCTCTTGCGGTAGCCTTCGTTTTGAGCGGTGAAGTCGTTGATGAGCTTGCGTGCGAATCCGGTGATGGTGCCGCCGGGGAATCCTTCGGTACCCAGCTTGTCTTCCAGGCGTGTGATCGCGCGTTCGATCTTGTCGTCGTTGCCGGCCAGAACCTTGGCTTCCCGGAAGGTGGTTTCGTAGTAGGTCAGGGCCGACGGGGTCATGTACTCGGTGTACAGAACCTCATTTTTACCTTGCATGTTGGCCTTGATGTAGGCCGTCGCTCCGCGCCAGTCCGGATTGGGTTTGTAGATCGTCCAGGCGTCTCGCTGGGCGAAGTGGGCAGCTAGGAGGGTGGTTGCCAGAATGCCCAAGAAAGCCAAACCCCGGCGCGCGGGAGCGGGAGCTGCGAAGTGCGTGAAACCTGCCGCCATGACCATGAGGAAGAATGGCAGGGCGGGGAGGGCGCTGCGTTCGATGTAGGTGGCATCCCTACCAACGAGGGGCAAAAGGAAGAGGAATACGGGCAGTGTGATCAGCAGCAGTAAAACTTGCCAAGCGTGCTGACGGCCGAAACGCATCGCCAAAATCCAAGCTCCACGCAGGAAGAACAGGGCGCCGGCCCCCTGGAGGGCCAGTGGAAAAAACAATCCAAACACGGGCGCTCCCGCTTTTGGCGTCAATGTGTTGCCGAGCCAGAACCAGTTGAAGAATAGGTTCCAGGCCTCGGGCAGGGTGAAGGCGCGCAGATGCTGGGAACCGGTGGGAATGGACGAGAAGTATGCCTTGGGCACGATGTACAGGGCGAGCATTCCAAGGATGACAACGCTGGTGATCGTCAAACGCTTGAAGTCCTTTGACCCGGATAGTTTTGCTAGCACGGGCAAGGCAAACAGGAATGTGGCCATGTAGTAGTGGGTGAATACCACCGCGAACAGGGCCAAGGCATAGGTCCAAAACCAGCGCTTTTTGGTCTCACCGGCCGTCAATTTCTGAAAGGCGAGCAGGGTGAGCAGCATCAAGAACAGGTTGGCGGAGTAGGGACGGCCTTCTCCGGAGTACCAGATGTGCACGGGGGAGACCGCCATCAGGCCCGCGGCGATGCCTGCGATACCGGGGGTCGTCCAGGTTTCGGTGATGCGGTACAGGAGCACGATGCTGCCTAAACCTGCCAGTAGGGCTGGCAGTCGGAGCCAAATCTCACTATCCCCAAAGATGCTGTTCCACAGGAACATGAACAGGAAGTAGAGCGGTGGGTGAATGTCGTTGGCCAGGGTCTTGGCCAGAACGATCGGTTCGCCAATGCGCAGTTTGCTGGTGAAGAGTTCGTCGAACCAGACGCTCTCCGTGAAGCCTGGTAGGCGTAGCAACAGCGCGGGCAGGAGCAGACCCAGCAGGATCGGTGTTTTGTACCAGGGGCGGGTGGTAGCGGGGGGGGTCGACATGGATCGCGGCGTATGAGCAGGGCTGCAGAGTGGGGGGGGGCATTATCTTACGGGATTTGCCGAGCAGGGATGGGAGCGCCGGATGATTCCTCTGCCATCAGCAGGAACAATCTGCTGGTGGCGTGCATCTGGACAGGGTTCACCCAAGGCGTAGTGGCTTGCTTTCCATGGCGAAGAGCACCCTAGGGTGGACGATTCTGAGAAGCAATGCGGAGGTACCAAGTCGCAGATTGTTCCGCCACGGGACACAAGAGGGCCCATTCCGGATTCGCCGGGGTGGGCCCCTCTCGCCGGTGGCGGAACACTCTGCCGGCACATTCCTTGCTCGGGTGAGCAGTCGCTCTACCTGGCGCGCAGGGTCAAGCGCTTGGTGGGTTTGCCACGCAGGCGCACCGATTTCTCAACGGTCTTGCCGTCGATAGTCGCGATCACCTTGTAGCGGCCCGGGGGCAACGGCCCGATACGGCGTTCGCTCTCCAGGAAGGGTTCCTTGGAGTAAAGCGCCGCCATATCCGCCGCCCCGAACATGCGCATCATGTCGAGTCCCTGGTCGTTGAGAACCTGCAGGTTTGCAGGTTTGGGGTCGCCCTCCACATCCTTGAACAGCAAGCGCAGTACGGTTCCGGAGCGGCCGGTGAGGGCAACGTCGGTCGTCTCTCCAGCTTTGACAGTGATCGGCGCCGATTCGGCACATGCCAGTTCAGAGCTGCGTGCTGAAACGGTGTAGGAGCCCGGCGCCAAGCCGGAATAGGTGCACAGGCCGGTGGCTTGGGTTGTGATCAGTGAAAAAGCCTCGATGGGCCGGCCTGCGGAATCCCGAACGAAGATCGAGGCACCCTCCACGGGGAGGCCCGCATCGTCCATTACCCGGCAGCTGATGGATCCCGGAGCGACCAATCGCAATCGAATGTTGCTGACCGACTGATCCTCACGCAGGTGAATGGGGGCGGAGGCCACACGGCCAAATTTCGGCCCCTCGCTGGTGCCCAGTCCATAGGGGCTCGCACCACCCGCGAACACGGTATAGGTGCCGCCTTGCAGACCTTTGATTTCAAAGGACCCATCATCGGCGGTCTTGCGTTCCACAAAAGACCCCCCCAGCATCGTGTCCGTAGAGGTCGGTCCAGAAGCTTGCAAGGAGATGCGAACTCGGGCGGCAGGCCTGCCGTTGGGGGTTGTTACGACCCCGGAAATGCTGCCTTCGGGCAACTCCAGGTCCAATTTTGCACTTTCCCCTTCAGCAATATCCCGTACGAACTCGACGGTTGTTTGCTCCAGCATTTTGCCACCAGTGATTTGCACGGTAACCCGGTATCGACCTGCCCCGTCCAAAATAGTCTCATAGTGCCCATTGCCATCGACTTCCGCGATGGCGAGGGCCTCCAGGATCGATTTTCCGTTGGCGCTGAACGAGATGATGGCGTCGGCAATGGGGGCCCCACCCCGGGTAACCGTTCCGCTGATCGCTATGGGGTTGGCGGGAGGAGAGCCCAGGCTGATCCGAGTTTCTTCCTGATCTTTGATGTCCGCCGAGCCCATCTCCAGGTTGGCGAAGATGTCCGCTTGGTTGAGGACTCCCCGATCCAGGTCGTCCATCATTTTGGTGGCGTCTCCCAGGGCGATCACGTTGTAGGTGCCTTCCGCCAGGTGTTCAAAAAAAGCCAATCCCAGGTGATCGGTCATTTGAACGGTGTTTTTTACCGGTGCCCCAGGATTGCTGATCTGGATCATGCGCAGCGGGGAGACCTCACCGTCGGACCCAAAGACTTCAACGATGAGTGTGCCGCCATGACGCATCTCCAAGACCAACTCTGTTGTTTCTACATCTTCGTTCAACTCAATAGAAACGGGCAGGCTCTCACACCAATCATCAGCGGATGCCATAAGGGCAACCGCCATGTCGGGGAAGGGTCCCATCTTGAACGTCCCGTCGGGCCCACTGATCCCTTTGGGGGTCAGTGCGCTGCGCGCGAGGGTTTGGGCGATATCTAGACCTTGGCCCTGCACAATCACTTCCGCACCATGTACGCCTTGCCCATCGGGGGCAAGTACGCGTCCCGTGATCATGCGAGCCGGGGAAACCGTAATGACAATGGGTTCCGAATCGTTCTCCAGGGGCAGGTCCACCTCAAAGGGCGGCGCGGAGAGAAAGTTCTCCCCTTGAACGATGAGTTGCCAATGGCCCACGCGCAGGTCTTCCAGGTGGAAGCGACCTTCCTCGTTGGCCACATGGTTGAGATGCTCATTGAAATACACAGTCACAAGGCTGGCGGTGCGAGCCTCGCGCGCGAGCAAGGTGTAGTTCGTCACGGGTTCCCCCTTTTTGTCGACCACAACACCGGTGAGGGTTGGAGACGGCCAGAGTTCCATATGGACTTCTTCTTCCTGGGGGCGTTGGTTGTCCAGGAAAGCCATGAGCATAGTGCCATCCCGTTCGGTTCGGGCGCCGAGTTTGTAGGGCAGCTTTGCCAGGCCCAACAGGTGGAAGCGTCCAGCTTCGTCCGTTCGCCCCTTCGAGCGGGATCCCTGGTGCTTGAGCATGTTCACACCTTCTATGCCTTGGATGTGCAGGCCATCCAGGTTGGCGAGCACGCTCACATCCGCTGCGGGACGACCATCCGGGAGCGTCAATATTCCGGACAGGGAGGCGCCCTCTTGTAGGGTCAATACCACCTCGCTTGAGGGATCGGTCGCGTCGAAGTTGCGGGGTTCCGTATGGAGCCAATCCGGATGCCGCGCCTGGACCTTGAGTTTTTCTTTGGGCAGGGCGATCAATTCAAATTGACCCAGCGCATCGGTGCTTCCCGAGCGGTACACACCCCGGGCCCGGGCGAGGGGAGCCTGGGAATAGGCGCCCACTTGGGCTCCTTCCACGGGATTGCCATCGGGGTCTACTACCAAGCCAGCGATGGTACGCCCCTTGTCCAGGGTGATCAGGGCCTCCAGGGAAGCGCCTGGGCTGAATTCGTCCAGGGGGTGGAAGGTGGGGGCGCCCTTGCTGGGCCAGACCTGGAGGGGGGCCTGCTCATCGACGGGCAGCCCGCGAAGTTCGAACTCACCCTCGGCATTGGAACGGCAAACGAATGTTCCAACGGGCTTGCCGCCACCGGGCACGAGGGCGTTCGTGGGGCTGATCTCCTTGTACAGCAGGACCCGCGAAGTCAGTCGGGTCCAATCGGCGCCAGGGGGGGCCATGAGTTGGCCATGGACCCAAACGCCGACCTTGGGCTGCAGAATCACCGTGTCCTTGCTTTCATTCCAGGGCGGAGCTGGAACCCGCCGGGGCATCTCCATATATAGGTGCCGGCCGAGCAGTTGTAGGTGCATCTTGGGGCGCCAGACGGGGAGGGGGATGCGAAAGGTGCCATCGGCGCTCACTTTGGCCTGTGCTAGCAAGCGTTCCGTTTGGATCCCCCGAAACGCTTCGTTGAGCTCCTCACCAATCGGATCTTCATCCTGGTCCTCCTCTGGTTCCTCGGGAATGAGCACCCCATCCAACTGCCCCCGCTTGATTTCACCGGAGAGCACATACACGGTGAGGCTCTCCTCCCAACCTTGGCCCGTTGGCCACTCCACCCGTCCCTCCAGCCAGCGCTCTCCCTCACCCAAGGTCACTTGTTCCCCCGCGGTGTCTGCGGTGGAAGGCTCCGCATCCACAATGTCCCTCGAACCCTTATCTGGATCCGTTGTCATCTCCACCAGTTCGCTCGGATCCATTTTGGAGCTGGTTTGGGTTTCAGCCTGGTCGCCGTGCGTGGCGTCCAGGTTTTCGTCGGAGGTGGAGCGCTGCCAAATTACGAGGCCGGCGATCAGGAGAATAGGAATTCCGAGCAGGAGTGTTTTTTTCATGGCAATAGGGGGGGGGGGCAGTGACTCCGAGGTTACGGCCCCCCAAGGCCCAGATTCACGTGGAATCGGGATTATCGGCACCTAAAAGGTAGGCTTACATGGGGATCCGGGGGCTGGGACCAGGGCGGAGGGGCTTTCCAGCGAGTTGTGGGGTGGGAATGGGTGTCCCAGGAGCCCCAAGGCCGTATCCTGGGCGCCCCCGATCTGGAATTCACCGAGGCCGCCGGCCCAATCCCCCCCATGAGCTCCCAAAAGCCCAACTCCCCGAACGACCAGGAAGCCTGGAAGCAAGGTACCTATGCCAAGGCCTTTGAGCGCTTTGGTGAACGCAAGGATCCCTTCCGCACCCCCTCGGACATTGAGCTGGACCCCATATATGGGGATGCACCCGACGGGGGCTGGCCTGGCGAGTATCCGTTCACCCGCGGTGTTCAGCCGACCATGTACCGGGGCCGTTTTTGGACGATGCGGCAGTACGCGGGCTTCTCAAGCGCGCGCGCTTCCAACGAGCGCTATCACATGCTGCTCAAGGGCGGCCAAACCGGCTTGTCGGTGGCCTTCGACCTGCCGACCCAGTTGGGTTATGACTCCGACGATCCGCTCGCCATCTACGAAGTGGGCAAGGTGGGGGTGCCGGTCAACTCACTCTCCGACGTGCAGCAGCTTTTTAAGGACATTCCCCTGGGCGAGGTTTCCACCTCGATGACGATCAACGCCACGGCATCGTTCATGCTGTGCGGCTACGTGGCTCTGGCCAAGCGCCAGGGCGTGGACCCGGCGCGCCTGCGCGGCACGGTGCAGAACGACATTCTGAAGGAATATGCGGCGCGTGGCAATTATCGCTTCGGCGTGCCCTCCTCCATGCGCCTGGTGACCGACCTGGTGACCTTCTGCAAGGAGCAGGTTCCCCTCTGGAACACGATTTCGATCTCCGGTTACCACATCCGCGAAGCGGGTTCGACCGCGGTGCAGGAGCTCGCGTTCACCCTGTCCAACGGCCGCGCTTATGTGCGTTCGATCGTGGAGGCGGGTATGCACGTGGACGATTTCGCCGGGCGCCTTTCCTTCTTCTTCAACGCCCACAATCACCTGTTTGAAGAGGTGGGCAAGTTCCGCGCCGCACGCCGCATGTGGGCGCGCATCATGCGCGAGGAATTTGGCGCCAAGAATCCCAAGTCGTGGATGCTGCGCTTTCACACGCAAACTGCGGGTTCCATGCTCACCAGCCAGCAGCCCCACAACAACGTGGTGCGCGTGACCGTGCAGGCGCTGGCCGCCATCATGGGCGGCACGCAATCCTTGCACACCAACTCGCGCGATGAAGCCTTGGGGTTGCCTACGGCCGACTCAGCCCAACTGGCCTTGCGCACGCAACAGCTTTTGGCCCACGAATCCGGTGTGGCGGATGTGATCGATCCCCTGGGCGGTTCACCGTACATCGAGAGCTTGACCGATCAGCTGGAGGCCGAGGCTTTGGCGCTCATGGCGCAGATCGACGAGCGTGGAGGGTCCGTACCGGCCATCGAGCAAGGATTCATGCAATGCGAAATCCACCGCAGCGCCATGCAATGGCAGCGCGATGTGGAGTCGGGCGAGCGCACGATTATCGGCGTCAACAAGTTCCAGGTGGAAGAGCAGCGCCCCGAGATCTTCAAGCCCGACCCCGCGGCCAAGGCTGAAGTGCTCGCGGACCTGGAGCGGGTGCGTGCCGAGCGTGACAACGAAAAGGTTGAAGGCGCCCTGCGCGCTTTGAGCGACGCTGCTGTCGGCACGGCCAACATCATGACCCCCATGTTGCACGCTGTCGAATCCTACGCCACCATCGGCGAGGTTTGCGGCGTGCTCGAAAAGACCTTTGGCAAGTTTGACGCACCGGAGGTGCTCTAGTGGCTGACTCTGCTGATGTTTCCAGTGCTCCCGAAGCCCTAAAGGAAATCGTGGTGGGCTTGGACCACGTGGCAATCGCCGTTCGGTCGATCGCGGACACGCGCAGTCTCTACGAAGCTGGCCTGGGCCTCGCGTCCGCCGGAGAGGAGCACGTGCCCGGCCAAAAGGTCAACGTGCTCATGCTCATGGCTGGCGATCAACGTATCGAGTTGGTGGAACCCGCTAGTGACGATAGTCCGGTCACCGGATTTCTCGCCAAGCGCGGCGAGGGCATTCACCACCTGGCCTGGCAGGTCCTGGATCTGGAGGCAGCGCTGGCGCACCTCAAAGCCCGCGAAGTCCGCCTGATCAATGAAACCGCCCAAGCGGGGGCCCACGGCACCCGCATCGCATTCGTTCACCCCGCGTCCACCTCGGGCGTACTCATGGAATTGGTTGAGCTGCCCCAGGCCTAATCCGATTCCACTGCTAGCCCTTCCCGACCCTCCAGTTATCCAATGGAAACACCCTTAGAACGCCTGCACCGTCAATCCCAAGAAGCCCTTGTCGGCGGCGGTCAAAAGCGCATCGATACCCAGCACAAGAAGGGCAAGTTGACCGCCCGCGAGCGTGTCGATTTCCTGATGGACGAAGGCTCCTTCGTCGAGATCGATAAGTTTGTGACCCACCGTTGTGCCAACTTCGGCATGCAGGATCAGAAGATTGCTGGCGACGGCGTGGTCACCGGCCACGGTCGCATCGATGGCCGCCCGGTCTACATCTTTAGCCAGGACTTCACGGTCTTTGGGGGCAGTCTGTCGGAAACCAACGCGGGCAAGATCTGCAAGGTCATGGACATGGCGCTCAAGGTGGGTGTGCCCATCATCGGCCTCAACGATTCGGGGGGCGCTCGCATCCAGGAGGGGGTGACCAGTTTGAGCGGTTACGCGGAGATTTTCTGGCGCAACACCCAGGCCTCCGGCGTGATTCCCCAGCTGTCCGCCATCATGGGACCCTGCGCCGGCGGCGCGGTGTACAGCCCGGCCATCACCGACTTCATCATGATGGTGGAGGGCACTTCGTACATGCACATCACCGGGCCCGACGTGGTCAAGACGGTGACCCATGAGGACGTGACCAGCGAAGACTTGGGCGGCGCCAAGGTGCACACAACAAAGAGTGGCGTGGCCCACTTCTCGTCCCCCGACGACAAGTCTTGCCTGCTCAAGCTGCGCAAGTTGCTGTCCTACTTACCCCTGAACAACGCCGAGGATGCCCCGCGCATCCCCTGTGACGATCCCACCGATCGCCGCGAGATGGACTTGACCACCATCGTGCCCGCCGACCCGCTCAAGCCTTACAACATGGCTGAGCTGATCGAGATGGTGGTGGACAAGGGTTCCTTCATGGAGGTGCAGGAGGCCTTCGCGCGCAACATCTTGATCGGCTTCGCGCGCCTCAACGGCCGCGTGGTCGGCATGGTGGCCAACCAGCCGTCGGCCCTGGCCGGCTGCCTGGATATCGCCGCCAGCGAAAAAGG
>JAAETM010000053.1 GCA_024228395.1 bacterium
AGCAACCAAGTCTTCATGAAGAGTCCCAGCGAAGTGGCACTCCAGGATCGTCTCAACAGCCCGCCTCGCAAAGTTCCGGTCCGCCAGCAGAGCTTCAGCAAACACAGGTTCCAGCCGCCCATAGGCCAGTCGAAGCGAAGGGACCGTTGGGCGTTCCTTATTGGCTTGCATCACCAGCTTAGACTGGTCGGGAATCTCCCAGAGCCCATCGGAGCACAGATGCCAAAAGGGATACTGTGGAGCCGGCTTCCCCTTGGTCGAGCGGCCAAATTGATATAGCAGGCTGCTCAACGGAGTCTCCACATCCGTGTAGGCAAGCTCCCCTTGTCGACAACCCCGACCTCGAATGGACATCAAAGTTCCTCGATCACGGCGCCATGATCCTCGATTCCGTCGAAGACCTTTTGGACACCCTGCCCACCCAAACCCAACCGAGCCAAGACGGAAGTCCCGAGGTTTTCTGTGCCTTTGGCTGAGTTGAGATAGGGGGCCATCTCCTCATGTCTGCCCCGAAAGAAGTAGCCGTCTAGCCCACAACCTCCGCCTCATACCGTTGCCGAATTTGAATGCAGCGTGCTTTTAAGAACTTGTGAAGTGGCGCATCCAATTCGAACTTGGCGGGCGTGATGAGGTCTGCCCGCTTTCCGAGCCGAAGGTCCTCTAGCCGCTGCTTTGTCTTCTTAAGGTCCTTCTCCTCGTCGAACACTGCCACGCCCATACCACCCTTGTCACGCACCAGCGAAAGGGCAGGGATGTCGGTCGGCCCGTCTCCCACATAGATGATGTTCTCAAAGGGAACCCACAGGTCAGAGTTGGGGACTCTGGCGTTCACTGGTTTGGATTCGTCACTAAATGAGCCTTTCGAGATCTCGAAGATGGACCGTGTCTTGACCGTTTCGTCCATACAAAAGACGGGAATGCTCTCAGGTGGACTTGTGTCCGGGCCTCCCCGCGTCATGACCTCGTACCGGCAGCCGAACGTCCATGTTACCAACTCATCGGGGAGCACGAGCTGGATCAGATCCTTGAGGCCAGCTGACACGATGAAGTGATGAACTTGCAGGTTCAATGCTCTGAACTCGGGCTCATGGGTAAGATCCTTGATTGCCCTGAGCATCTCGATGGCAGACGGGAAAAGCCGAATCTCGGGAAGGATGAACTCCCTAAAGAACTCCGTGTTCAGCGGGACCCCTCTACGAAAGGCCAAGCGCGAAAGCGCGTACATCCAGATGGGAGCATCAGACGCCAGGATATGTTCCCATTCCTTGAGATATTGGTCACCCCTGATGGCCTTGATTCTCTTCCAGAAAAGGCCAGGCTCAACCCCTTCCTCTTCCAAGTATTTGATGGTCTTCGTTGTCGAATCTTCCGGGCTCAACGTGCCGTCGAAGTCCCAAACAACTGCAATGCGCTTGATAGGGGGATTACTTTCGGTCGCGCTCATTCACCTGCCCAGCCTGGTCTTTCTTTTTCTCCGCTTCGGACGAAACCAGCAACCCTGTTTTCGGATCGCGGTACACATCGTCCTTGAACACAACGTACTTCGAAGTATCGAACTTGTACGTGCTCAAACAAGGCCGCTTGTCCGGCTCTTGCGGGTTCTTTTGATCCTTCGTAGTCATAAATCAGTCCTCATCAGCAGAGTGGGGAAGCTCACTCCAGGGTACTCCCATATCTTCGGCATGTCCAAGCCGCCCTCTCACCGAGGGCGCACTCTTGTCCCAAATGGGTACTGCAAAAAGAAACCACCTGCGCGGATGCCCCCCAAGTCCTCCAGGAAGCCACCGACCCAAAACGACCGGCTGCAAGTCATAGACCGCACGAAGCCCGCAAAGTTGCAACCCATCTGCGAATTCTTCCGACTACACCACTGAGGAAATCGATTCGGAGCCCGAGCTAGCTGGCATGAACATAGGCCTTAAACACCCCACCCTGGCTCGTTTCCCGATGCCACCGAACAAACTCAAGCGAAGGCCTCGGGAATCCAGAATGCGGCGCTCGAATCTCTTGCCCTCGCATGGACCTCAGCTTTTCAATCGTGGGCCCGGTCCCATCGAGAGCCCCAGAAACAATGACCCGCAGGTCATCGTCTAGCCCCCATGCTCCCCGATCAAACAGCCGGTGTGCGGTAGGGGAGAGGGCCAACCCGTTCTCAACAACGTCCGGCCCGCTGTAGCAATGCGCCTGGATATGCGCCGCATCACACCCAAATACACGACCGCCCATGCTGGCAGTGAAACCCGTGACCGCGCAGGTATGTCCATAGGCCTCCAGCACATCCGCATTGAACCGAGGATCACGCTGTCTCCGTCGCGAAGTCTCCCAGGTCGGTTCAGATACCCGATCGGCCTCCGGCAGCTGCAGCCCCACCGCAGCAACCAAGTCTTCATGAAGAGTCCCAGCGAAGTGGCACTCCAGGATCGTCTCAACAGCCCGCCTCGCAAAGTTCCGGTCCGCCAGCAGAGCTTCAGCAAACACAGGTTCCAGCCGCCCATAGGCCAGTCGAAGCGAAGG
>JAAETM010000054.1 GCA_024228395.1 bacterium
ACCAGCACTTGCAGGCCGGAGTCGCCTTGAGAGGATGAAGATGCCAATTTATGAGTGGGGTTTCGAGACAGGATGGAAGAGCCAAGGAGCATAGCGGGTTCGCCGCCTATCCACCAACGTGCATGACCTTTCAAAACAGCCTTCGCCACAATTTCTGGCAGAAGACCAGGAGGCGCGATACCCTGTGCGCTACCTGCCATTGCTCCAAAAAGACCATGTCCCCCCCCTCCACACCTCGCCCGAGCCTCTTCGGCCCAATCGTCGTTCTCCTGCTGGGCTTCACCATCCGCCTAAACGCGCATGCATGGGCCTGGCCCGACTCCTACCGCTTTTCTGGAGACCTCGCGGATACCGCTTGGGCCCGGCACGAACAAGTGTACGTGGACATCTCCCTCGCCGTCCTGGCCCTCGGGGTGGGCCTGATTTTGGTCTGCTGGCATCACCGCCTCACCCACAAGACACCGGAAACAGAAATCGCCCAATCCAGCGACCAGGGCTCGAGCTAGACCGGTACTCCCCCACCCTTCCGACCATGAATCAAGACGCTTGGAACATCCTGTTTGCCGCCAATACCGAACGCGGCGGCGTGGCCGTGGAACTGCGCGATTCAGAGGAGAGGGTCGCTGCGGAGGTCTTCCGCAACGACGCCGAACACACGGTGGAAATGAACGCCTGGAGTAGCTCGATCCCCGAGGAGATCCTCGCTTGGTTCCTCGAAGAAGCAAAAGTCCACCTGGGCAACCACTACAAGGACGGGATCGAGATCCTTTGGTCGTAGGGTCGCGTTCCTTGTGATGGATGAGGCTCGCTGCAGCGGTGATTTCTAGCCTCCACAACAAAGCCGCCGCCTACTTCCCCTGGAATAGATCCGTAGGCAAAACCAAGTCCAACGTCTTGCCCGCGTCGGACTCCTTGACGTCTAGGATGAAGTCGGAGAAGG
>JAAETM010000055.1 GCA_024228395.1 bacterium
CATTGCCCCCTGGCTCGGCCACGGCCGGCAACCGGAGTGCGCACCACCCTCGCTTCGGGGTTTCACCGTCCTCTTCCAGGGCAAAAACCCCGGCCAAGTCTCCCTCGTGCCAGCGGGTGAGCATCATTACCTCGAGTGGAGGGGGCAATCCCCGCAACTGGGTGCGCCTGCTCCCGAATACCGAGGTGTAGGTGTTGCTCTTGCTGAGTCGGTGGGCCTCCGAGAGCGCTTCCTCCGCGTCCTTGTTCGGGTCGTCAGTGATTCCGAGAGCGAAGCCGGTCCCGGTCTGCGATCCGCTGGTCCCCCGGTAGTTGATCTCCCCTCGGTCCTTGCCTGGCCTGAACGAGATGTTGGAGTTGGTGGCCGTGATCGGGGTCAGGGGCAAGCCGTCGCTTGCTAGTGGCAGCAGTTGGGCCTTGTTGCTAGCTAGGAAGTCCTTGTGGGAGGCCCCCCACTTCTCAGCGAAGTCCCCCGAGTAGGTAGAGAGCAGGATCGGGGCCGTGGGGTAGCGGACCAGGAACCATTTCGGTAGCCACTCGGTCACCTCGGTTGACTTCCCATGGCGGGGAGGGGCCACGAGCAGGAGCCGGAGCACCACCTCGTCGTCTTGGCCTGCGTCTGGGCCAGAGCCGGGGCGGGTGTAGCGCGTCTCCTCAGCGAGAAACACCTGGTCAGAGAGCGCCACCTCGAGACCGGTGCCCGCTAGCTGCCAATCGCCTTGGCCTTCGATGGTCCTCGTCCAGACATCAGCCTCCGGGCCTGGGCCGTCTCGGTACAGCTGGAGGTTGGTGAGCGAGACGATGTAGTGATCGATCAGCCGGATGTGAGGGTAGGCCACGATCTCGTCGTCAACGGAAAGAGCCAGGCACAGAGGAGAGGCTGACTTGGCCATCTCCGCCATGCTCGGCTCTAGGGTTCCCGCAGATATTGCGTCGTACAGAGGGTCAAGAGGGTTGGCGATCACACCCCCCAGTTTGCCTGCTTTGTGAGGAGGGGGGACGCAGCGTGCCAGCGGCCTGAAGTTTCGCCAGGCGATACAGCTCGTTTGTCTATCGCCACCATAGTGGTCCAGACGTACTCGTCATTTAGCATCCGTCGAGCTCGGCGCAATGCGTCGTCCCTACTGGTCAGGCCCTTGAATTGAACGACCCCTTCGGATCGCACTCGGTACTCGTAGGTCTCGGTGTCGTGCATGGTTGGTACTTCTTTCAGTTGTTGATAATGCCTAGGTTGAACAATGAGTCGACGGCCCAGAGTGCTCCGGCCGGGGGGATGAGCCACAGGAACATCAGTGGCGGCAGGTAGCCCCCCGTGATGTAGCGAGTCCCTGAGTAGTACTTCATCAGGAGCCACAGGGGGAAGACAATGGGCAGTAGTGCGTAGTCACGCCAGGCCGGGGGCGGGCGGTAGTCGTACTGGTGTTCGGAACCTACGGGGCGAGGGCTCTTGTCCAGCTGGCTCTCGTCGCTGTCGGGGGTCATGACCGGGCCCTCTTTTCCTTGTCCCACCGGAGAGTGTCCTCGTCCCAGAAGTACTCGCAGTCCTCACACCGCCACAGCTTCCGCAACCGCTGGAAGTAGATATCTCCCAGACAAGCAGGGCAAGCACTTCGGCGCCTGTGGCGTCGGTAGAGAACTGGGGTCACCACGAAGCGCCACCGCCACCACCTTCGGAAGCGGGCTGCCAAGGTCATGATTGGCCCGCTTCGTACTCGTCCTGGAGCTCCCGCCACACGTCCCGGGCTGCCAAGAACTCAGCGGCTATGCGTTCCAGGGAGTGGCCCTTGTCGGACCCGTCCACGTATCCAAGGTCCCCCTGGTTACAGATGTCCACGTAGGGCTCACAACCTGGCTGGGCCGTGATCTCTATCCGGATGGATTTGTGGCATCGCCAGTTCCAGGTTCGGGTTGGCAAATCCTGGGGGAGGGCGGGCGTCGGGGGTCTGCCCTCTTCTACCGAGGCTGCCAGGTCTCGGACCACGCTTTGTAGTCTGCGGGCCTTGTCACCGTTGACTTCGTACTTGTCGTAGTTTTCGACCCTCGTGTCGAACACTTCGTGAAACAGTTCTAGGGGGTCGATCGTGGTTGGCTCGGTCATTGCGGGGGTCCTTCTCTCGTCATGGTGAACGTGATCGGTTCGCCAGTGTTGGCGTCCGGGTCGAACGGGTCCCCTCGATACTCGATCTTGGCGTCTAGCTCGTTTGCAAGCTGAACGATGTCCCCGCTCTGGACCGTGGCCATGGCCAGGTCCCAATCTTCTTGGTCATAGATCTCGTGAACGGCCACTAGGTCCTTGTCGCTCTCTTCGTC
>JAAETM010000056.1 GCA_024228395.1 bacterium
GATTTTGGGAACCTAATGAGCGCACACAAATATCATTGTGCTCGGAACCAGCTCCACTCTCCTTGCAAACTCTATCTCCTGCGGCATAGTATGGCATACATCACGAGAAGGCACACGTCGAAGATCTCCCCATGTCCCACGCAAGTCCCAAGAACTTCGAGCTCGGGGGACTCCGGCACCGCAATGCTCTGCATCCCCATCCAGAGCGAGTGACCAGCGAACTCTTCACCAGCGGGGTCTTCTTCGATCCCCACGACGCTGTCCAGGTCAAGTACGAAATGCTACGGCGGGTGCGCGTCGACGGACTTTCCGTAACGCGTGCGGTCAAGGAACACGGCTACACGCGCCCCACGTACTACGAGGCGAAGAAGGCGGTCGAGCGGGATGGGATCGCGGGACTCTTGCCCGCCAAACGTGGGCCCCACTCGTCGCACAAGCTCTCAAAGGAGGTGATGGCGTATGTGGGCGAGCTACGAAGCGCGAGTCCATCACTGGTCGCCCGCGAACTCGTCAAGGCGACCTCCAAGCGTTTTGGCATCAAGGTCCACCCACGCAGCGTCGAGCGCGCACTGGATCGCGAAAAAAAGGGCTGAGGGGTCACGCTTTGGGCGAAGGCATGCCCGGATGTAGCTCGGCTAAGTCGGAGAAATACGAAAGGCTCCGGTCCCAAGTGATCGAAGACGGTCGGACTTGGGGATCTATCGCCATGATCTCGGCGGCCGTCTTCCTGCAACAAGGCATGGGGGTATGGATGCAGCTTCGCGGGGGCAGTGTTTCGACACCTGGCCCCGGTGAACTCGGCACCGAACAGCGCCGAGGTACCCTGCCAGCTCCCATACACAACGAACTTCTGGCCGTGCTCACGGGCTTGGTCTTCAACACTTGCAAACACAAGGAGTCTGCATGATGCAAACTGTGAACAACTCAAAGGTGACGGCGGCACATCTGGCCCGCAAAGCCTATCTCTACATTCGCCAATCCACCTTACGGCAGGTAGTTGAGAACACGGAAAGCACCAAACGCCAGTACGCGCTGCGCCAGCGAGCGATTGCACTCGGTTGGCCGGACGATCAGATCGTCGTGATTGACCGTGATCTTGGCAAGTCGGCAGCGGCGCACTCCGATCGCACGGGGTTTGCTGAGCTCGTGGCGGCGGTGGGCCTGGGGGCGCGCTGGCATCGTGTTGGGACTGGAAGTCTCGCGCTTGGCCCGCAACAGCACGGACTGGCATCGCCTGCTTGAGGTATGTGCTTTGTTCAATACCCTGATCCTCGATGAAGATGGAATCTACGATCCATCGCACTTCAACGACAGGCTACTGCTCGGGCTCAAGGGCACCATGAGCGAAGCCGAATTGCACGTACTCCGCAGTCGCCTGCGAGGAGGCATCTTGAACAAAGCTCATCGCGGAGAGTTGCGCTGCAAGTTACCGGTCGGCCTCGTCTATGATGCTGCC
>JAAETM010000057.1 GCA_024228395.1 bacterium
CAAACACAAGCACACCCCGGATCAACGCCAGACAAAAGCCCGCTACGCTCCAACATCTCCATGATCCACCCAAGGGATAGAACGGCACGCCCCGTCAGGGGAAATCCGATCGGCCTCCGCCCGGGCACATGCCTGGTTGCGACCATCGTTCTTGGAATGTCATCAGCATGCCAGGCAGCCGCTTGGCCCTCAGGGTCCACCGATCCACAGGGCACCTGGCAAGGTTGGCGGGTGAGAAAAGTGGCTGACCAATATTTCCTGAGTGGTCCACATGCCACGGCAGGCACGCTGCTCAGTTCCATACACAAGGCAAGCGCGGCATTCGAACGCCTGGCGGGGCAAAGCCCTCCCACTGGTTTGGTTCTGGTCATCGACACGGAAGAACAGAGTCCGCTGCCCGGCGCATACGAGTGGTTTTCGACTGCAGCGCAGGCCCAAGCTGTAGCTCATCGTAACCCGCTCCCATCCGATAAGAGCATTCGCCAGCAATGGCTAGCGGAAACCGTGAACACCCCACTACAGCTTGCGATGCAGGGCGCAGGCCCTCAAACCCAGGGAGCTGACACCGACTTCGATCAGCTCATCCAGAGCCAAAAGTACTGGGCGGTCAAGGCTCCATTTCCCATGCTGGCTCCAACACTTGCAGGGTTATTGGAACTTCCCCCAGACCTGAAAGATGACATCGAATGGGGTCTGCTAGCGGCTTCGGATGGGCTATCTACCCGCGTTGCAGACGAGCTAATTGCATTGGGACTCGACGCCCACAACGCCTCGACCTCAATGCGCATGGCCAGCCACTTGTTCCGAGGCAGGGCTCGCAGGGCTGTGCTGAAAGACGCCCAAATCCGAATGCAAGTAGAGTTGTTCGCCACCTGGCTTAGCCTGACGAATATTGAGTCCACGACCATCCACGGTTTCATTCAAGCCTATATCGACGAATTGGTTCCGTACTAATAGGCTCCCCGTTTGGCGTTGTCCTGGTAGATTCCCCTCGGGGCATCTATCTGTGCCGATAAGTGCCCCGGACAAATTGAGGCCGCAATCAGTTGAGACCTGAGCTCTCCGATGCCGTATCCTCGTGCTAGAGATTGGCGACAGGGGTACTGCGCCGTGTCTGCCCACTCATTCTTTGTGTCCAATGCTTTCAACCCTAGCGCTACTCGCCTCTCTCCTTTTCATTCCTCAAGCTTCGACCGCTCGGGACCTGGATGTGGTTCGTGATCTTCGCAAGGCCGATCCGGGGCACCCGGCGCTCTTGCTGGAATATGCGCAGGCCCTTGGCAAATCCGGAGATGCGGATGGGGAAACGGCCTATTCTCTGTATGCCCTTGAGGCATTGGAACTCGAAGAACCGGATGAGGAGCAAATCAAAGCCAAAGAACTCGCGCTCAAAATGCATGGCAAGCGGATCAAGAAATTGGACCCCGCCTGCTTTGGGCTGACCGCCAAGCGGGACGCATACCTGAAGGATCTGGAATGGGTATTGCGGCTGTATTCTAAGAACCAAAAGAAGTATCGCAACGCCCTCGAGCTATCAGGTCGCATCCTCCGGCACCGCCCAACCCACCGCCTGGCCCGCAGGACCTTGGGCGAGATCATGGAGACTGCCGACCGCAAACTGAAGACCGAAGCGGAGAGGTTGCTAGGTTTCAAGGAACTGCGGCGAAGTAGGTCCTATAGGAACAAGTGGTCCAAGGAACACCAAGAGTGGGCGCGCTCGGAGACCTTGGAGAACTCGGGATACATCGTGCGCACGAACATCGGCTACGACACCCTGCACCGGGCTGCAGGCTCGCTCAAACGCATCTCCAATTTCTACCGGGACTTTTATGGGGTGAACACGTCCGACCAGATAGGAAAGACGCATGTCTATCTTTGTCGCACTCGTGAGGAATTCGAGAGGATCGCGAGAATACCTGATTTGACGAAGAACCCTGGGCTCAAGGGTTTCCTCCTCACTCAACCGACCTCCGCCAAGAAGGCCGGCCATGGGTTCCGCTATGGATTTCAGTTCGAGTTGTATAGTTACGACCCGCGCGATGAGGGAGCTCCCCTCGCCGGTTTGTACTCAACCCTTTTCCATGAAGCCAGTCATCAGTACATGGCCCTGGCCGTCGGCGCGAACGGAACCCCCGGCTGGCTCAATGAGGGCATGGCCACTTACTTTGAAGGCGTTGAGCTCGGCGAAGGTGGCGAGGTCCTCATCGGGCTGCCCGCCAAGCAACGCATGCAACAGCTCTACGGGACCCTTTGCAAAAAGGAGCGCCCGCTGAAAGCGACCATCAACGCCAGCAAATTGTCCGGTGTGCAATACCCGGTGGCATGGGGATTGGTCTATTACCTCTATCACCACCAACTCGAAGACGGCACCCACCCGTACCGCCGAATTCTTCGCGACGGGATCCAATACGCGCGCAAGTACAAGGTCGACGGCATGGGACTATTCATAGCCGCTTGCCTGCCGACCACCGGACTGAACTTTGATGAATTTGAAACCCAGTGGATCGAAGCCATGCTCAAACTCGCCGAACTGGAAGGGAACCGTGAAGAGGCGGCGAATCACTACCGTGCAAAGGCCATTCACTTCCTTGAAATCGGTAACCTGGCTGCGGCTCGCGATGCATTCCATGACACCCTTCTACGGGCGCCCGGAGATGTGGACGCCCTATTGGGTTTGGCTCGCACCACGTCGGATAGCGAAGAACGCGTGGACGAAGACAACACCTTGCTCTGGTCCCGACGGGCCCATAGAGCCGCTGTGCAGGCGAACAATGAACCTGCTGAGAAGCAAGCTTTGGCCTTGACCAGCAAAACGGACAAGGCGGGCTTCCGACGCTTGCTCAAGGTAGAGAATCGGTACCGCAAGAAGGTCATGAAACTTGTGGAGCTACGCATTTCAGAAGGCAAGCCCCAAACCGCACTTGCGATCACCCGACGTTACCTGGACAACGTTTTGGGAGAGGATCACTTCTCCGCGCTTTCGCAGCGCTTGCGAGATGATGGTCTATTCGACCTCAAGCGAACCATTCGGGTGTTTGATGGAAAGACACTATTCGGACTGTCAGCATCGCCTTCCTCCTTCCGGGTCAAGAGCGGATACCTAGAGGCCAACCCCCAGCGACCCGCCCGCGCCCCAGTCGGTATTTCGGAACCCGTCAGCCCACGCATGCGCCTTGAGGGGGAACTGCACTTGGGCAATAGCAATGCCATGGTCTCATTCCTCTTGTCCACAGGCGGGGCTGCCTCCAACCATGGGTTTGTGATTCGGTCTGCGGAGGTCAAGGGAAGCGAGCAGCCCGGCAAAATGTACTACCCATTTGACCCACTGGCCGCAGGCCATTTGGCACACCTGGTCGAAAGCTACAATGAGAAGTCCAACTATTTTGACTACACATTGCAAGACTCGCGCATCAATCCGGTTCCCCCGCCGGTTGGCGAATGGGTAGCCTTCGCATTGGACACCACAGTGCCGGGAGTGCTCGTGCTTGAACTCGGCGGCAAGGAGGTCGCCCGTCAGGACATGCCCAGCAGCAACGAAGTGCGCCCCAGCTTGCTGTTGTATGGCGGCCCCACGAAACTGCGTGGTCTGCGGGTGGTTGAGTTGGACAAACCCTAATCGGGCACAGCATGCGGCTAAGCACATGACCGCATGCTGTGTTAGGCTTTGTGAATGCTATTCACATTGCCATTGTTCATTGCCCTATTGGCCACTTCTGGATTCCAAGAGAAAGCTGCCGAGGGACCCAAGAGATTCGGCCACAGCCGTGGGTTCGGGAAGAGTGTTCTTGTGCTTTCGGACCTGAACGCTGACGGTGTGTCGGAGATCGCTGTGGGGTTCCCCTTAGACAACGCGGTTGTTGTGATCAGTGGAAAGGACCGCAGCACGCTGCAGACTTGGAAGGGGGATAGAAACACCATTTCCATGGGAACTGAATTGTCTTTGACCGGAGATGTCAACGGAGACGGAACATTGGATGTCCTAGTGGGCTTCAACCCATACTTCTACAACGAAGAAGAAGACTATTGCGAAGTGCGGTCTGGGCTCGACGGCTCCCTGCTTAGAATCCTCCGCATCTGCTCCAAATACGTGTTTGCCTTTGGAGACCTTGACCTGGATGGTGCTTCGGACCTCGCTCTTTCAAGAGATGAATGTCTTGAGGTTGTTTCCGGTCGTACCGATGAGAGCCTTGCCCTCCAACCCCACGCCGGAAGTCATACTCAACTTTGGTTGGGCGCGGACCGAAACGGCGACGGCCTGGCGGATGGTGTATTGGTTGGGGAAGAACTTGCCCTGCTGCTCTCCGACGGCTACTTGAGGGGAATGATCACTATCGGCTTCCCAAGCATGCCCAGGCAATCCCCGGTTGCCCTCTATCCAAAGGAACGGCGAATCCCCCTCAAGCGCCTGGCTGGGCAGAATTGGCCTTCATCCTTGGTTGGCCTCCAATTCATTTTCGATGCCGGCGACTTGAATGGGGACGGACGTGAAGACTTGTTGGTTCACCATCCACGAAAGAAACACTTGGGCCTTCTGGCGTTTTCTTGGGCGACCCCGGAACTCTCCATGTACCGATTGCCTCCCACCTACAAAGATACGGAGGGCAGCCAACTCGACTACGTGGTTGCCGCGGGCATGCAATTGGATGGCGGTCAAGCGCCAGACTTAGTGCTTTGCGATTACGATCAAGTTTTGAATATCCGACTGCAGGCACGCTCCGGCGAGAAGGGCGAACTTCTCTGGCAAACCGATTTGTACGACCTTGGCGGCCCAACCTTCGCATCTTTGGCGCCCATGCCCGACCTGAATGGCGACGGCATCGATGAAGTCATGCTAGGCATGTATGACCCCAAAGCCCACGGCCCCCTTTGGGAAGGCCGACTCCAAGCACTCTCCGGCGCAACGGGCAAAGTCCTATGGCGCATCGAAGAGTGGGATGTGAAGCGGTAGGTGTCTTGGACAACCCCCGAAAGTGAAAAGGCCTTGACCAAAAAGTCGGATGAGGCCTAACATCCATGTCATGAAAACATTTTGCTATTGATCCTTGGCGCCTCACTGATTCATTTGACGCCGACAGCGCGGGGGCAGCAGGCGCCTACGAAAGAAAATCCGCGCGACGTGGTAGCCAATCTGCCGAACAATCGTGTTCCTGACGATCAAAAGGCCGACCCCAAGCGCATCGAGCTCAAGCTTGCAACCCACGGCTTCTTCCGCTGGCTTCTGCAGAACACCCTGTACACAAGCAACGGTTGGGCGAGCCTGGTGGAAGACGGATGGCCCGATTCGTCATCTACGCGCAACAAGTCACTCTCCAGACTCTACCTGGGCAATGAACGCAATTGCGCCAGCCTGAGGATGGCTCTCAAAAGCTACTTTGGATCCAAAGAAGACGAGGAAGCCAATCACGCCGCCCCTCCCCACGTCACGAACGGCAAAATGGTCTGGAAGGGCAAAGAGTACGTGGGCCCGGACTGGTACTTCGTCTATCGACCCAACAAAAACGAGTGCTTCCTACTGATGACCGGCCCCGAAGCCCTGCCAGCCCTGGCATTTGGCCGAGATCCCGAGCACTTCGCGAGCACCGAACCTTCGAGGTGATGGCAAATGGATGGCAGCGTTCGCCTGGCTGTCATTTGCGCACGATCCCGTAACTTAGCTCGCGTAGATTCTCTTCTTCATCCAGCGATTAGGTGAGCAGCTCGAAGCAGGAAGTGGAGCCAGGAACGGCCGGGTCCCGACTCAGTACGAGCCCATGCAAGGGCTCGATGTCATAAAACGGCCCCCCAACAGCTGACGCTGTTGGGAGGCCGTGTTCGCTTCATAGCGATTGCCGCCTACTTCACCGGCTCGACCTTCAGGTCCATGTAGATACCGCCGCCGCCGTAGCCTCCGAAACGGGCGCGCCAAGCGCCTTGTTCGTTGACTTCGGTCAACTTGCGCAGGGTGTTGATGCGCATCTGTTGATGGGTCATGCGCTTCACAGGGGCGTGCATGGA
>JAAETM010000058.1 GCA_024228395.1 bacterium
CCGCCAGTCCCTTGGGGGGTGCTCGGCGGATCGCCTTGCGCACGGTGTTGCGCGAGACTTTCAACAGCTGGGCAATCTTGCGTACCGCGGTGCCCTTGGTGTGCAGGGCCACAATCGCGTCTCGAATCTCCGGGGCTATCATTGCAGGTATACCTCGCCAGTGTGTCGTCCAAGTCTTGAAAAAGGGTTTTCATCTCGACCCAGGTCTGCTGTAGTAGCCCCGTTTCCGGGACGCCTGCAAAGACCAACGGCGCCTGCTGGTGCAGCCCCCGTAGGCGCTGAGCGATACCTCTGAGCTCCGCCAGCCAGGCCCCTTCCGGCCCCGCGCCCAGCGCTTTGTCCTGTTGTTCCCGGGCTTGGGCTTGCAGGGCCTGACAGAACAGGTGGGGTTGAGAGGCCATGCGTTCGCGTTTGGGTCGGTTGGCCTTGCGGTAATGCCGATACCAGATTGCCAACTCCCGGGTGGACAACGATTCGCTCTGCAGGGCGCTGAGCAGCCTCTGAGCATGCTCGCTGTTGGCGCGCGCCAACGGGGCCAGCACCCGGGTGGCCGCCCAGGTGGACAGCTCCCCCTGGCAGATGGCGACAAACAACGCCTCGGGCAGGTCCTGCACCAGGCCCAGACGGCGGCTGACCCAACTGACATCCCGGCCGGTTTGCCGCGCCACCTCCCGCTGGGAAAGCTTGAATCCCGTGATCAGTTCCCGGATAAGCGCGCCCTCTTCGATCGCCTCCCAGCTACGTCCCTGAACGCGGACCAGGGCGATCAACAGGGCTTGAGCGAGGGGGCAGTCCCACAGCTGCACTTGCGCGGTATCGCACGCCAGCCGATGCAGGGCTTCAACGCGTAAATAGCCGTCAATCAGCACCCAGCGGTCCTGCTCGGCCACCGCCACCAGCGGGATCAATTGACCGTTGTGCTCGATCGAACGGGCCAGACGCTCGACCAGGCGGGGCTGTCGCATCCGCAACGATGCAAAACGCAGGTCCAGGCGATGCAGATCCGATTCCAGGGTTTCAATGCCAAAGCTACTCATGGCTCCCACCCTACTCGCCCCGCGGCCCCATGGCGATGAAGTCCCCATTTGCAAGATGCCACTAAAGCGACCTTAACCTCCCGATAAAACAGCGATTTTCACCATCCACGCGTACTCATTTGCAAGATCGCCCCCCGTCACGGGAATCATGCGATAAGTGCCTGCTTCCAATGGCATAAAGGCCTCTGACACGTCCTCATTTGCAAGATCCGGCCTCGGCGCTGCCGGGGGCACAATGCGCTGAGCGGCTCGGTCTCGCTCGTGCTGGCGGTGCCGATTGGTGATGACGTACTGGGGGTGTTTGCGCCGATAGGCCCGCCAATAACCCGGATGCCGACTGCGCCACTGCCGGTTGGCTTGAACATCGTTATCCCGGTAATCGGCATCAGCCGCTCTCCTGGCCTTTTGCCACCGGCGCTTGCGTTCCCTTTGACACTCGGCGGCTGAGCAGAACTTCTGATCGGGGGATTGAGGTCGGGGGTGAAAGAGTTTGTGGCAACCTGCGCAACGCCTCTGCTCCATACAACGCCTCGGTTCGATCGGATCAAAACCAGGAGTCTTGGCGTTCCGGCCGTCTATGTCAGCAAATATGAAGAGCTGTCCACCGAGGGTGGGTCAGAAAGGATGAGCAGAATCAACGCCGTTGGAAACGTGGGTCATTTTCTATGAGCAGAGACGGGTCAAAGATCGTGAGCGTTAAAGGCAAGACACGCCTGCTATGAGCAAATACGCTATTGGCGGTGTACAAGGCCGTTTCCAACCCGGTTCAAACCGCCAGGTTCTGGAGAACAAGCTGGGCATTACACTGCCCACCGAGCGGGATGAGGCCGAACTGGTATTGCTGGAAAAACTCTACGAGGATCTGCTCCTGCATCACCTGCCTACGGGCAATTGGCCAGTTGCAGATGCTGAAGCTTGCTGTTTCGTGTTTTCAACTGGGCTTCGAGGGTTTTGATCGGTGTGCCGGTCTCAATCGCCGTGGAACTGGCAACCGCCCGCTGGATTCGTTCACGGCGGGTTGATTGGGGCGGTTGTTTAGTTTTCATTGTGCAATAGTCCGAGAAACAGTAACTGGTTGAATTATAGCAAATATTGGATAGCAACAGGACCGGAAGCAG
>JAAETM010000059.1 GCA_024228395.1 bacterium
GGGCGATGTGGACGGAGATGGCGATCTCGACCTCGCTGTCGGGAACTATTCGAACCAAGCGAACCGAATTTACCTGAACGATGGAGCGGGTACTTTTACCGATTCTGGGCAAACTCTAGGAAACGGTGCAAGCTTTACTATAGCCCTGGGGGATGTGGACGGAGACGGGGATCTCGACCTGGCTGTCGGGAACGGCTCGGGCGGGGCGAACCTTATCTACCTGAACGATGGGGCGGGCGCCTTCACCGATTCTGGGCAAACCCTTGGCAGCGATTACAGCCTTTCCACGGCCCTGGGCGATGTGGACGGAGATGGCGATCTCGACCTCGCTGTCGGGAACTTCGGCCAGGCGAACCGGATCTATCAGAACTAGACAGGATTCGTGGATCGGCCTGGGGGTCCCGAGGACCTATCCGGCGCTACGGTTGTGTGGTCAATGTCAACCCACACTTCCATGCCCTTGTTCGTGTTTCGCACTTCCCTCCTGCTCAGCGACAATTACACTTACCCACCGTGTTGCCTCACGTAAAAATGTTACCGAGCATCCTCATGGGAATGTAGTTGACGCTGGGCAGCAACCCACGTTCTCGATCGGTTTCATATCATGTCCATGCTGAGCAAGGCCATCGACAAGGTGCGTGCTGAGGAGGTAAGGAAACTGAAAGCTGACGGCTACGACCCCGTACTGAAACAGTCCCACTGGCTCCTGCTCAAGCGTCCCGAAAATCTGACGGAGAAGCAATCTGTCACCCTGTCGTTCTTGCTGGAATACAACCTCAAGAGCGTCAAGTCCTACTTGCTCAAGGAGGAGTTCCAGCAGCTTTGGGAATATTCTCATCCCGCCTGGGCAGGCAAGTTCATGGACTCTTGGTTCCGAAAAGTCATGCGCTCAAGAATTGAGCCAATGAAAAAAGTCGCACTAACCCTACGCCGCCACGAACCTCTCATTCTCAACTGGTTTCGGGCTCGCGGCGAGATTTCGGCCGGCTCAGCGGAAGGTCTGAACAACAAGTTGAAACTCACGTCTAGAAAGTCATACGGCTTCAGGACGTTCGATGCGGCTGAAACGGCCCTCTATCATGCAATGGGCAAGCTTCCTGAGCCGCCGGAGACCCACAGATTCTGCTGAGGAGGCAAATTCCTTACGTGGCGAGTCATGGCCCATGACCTTCCGTATTGATCAGATCACTGGGGCATTGAGCGAAGTGGGTACTGAGATCGCGGTCGGAGGTTCTCCTCGATCGATCGTTGTGCTTGGCGGAAGTCGCCGAGCAGTGCTGGAATCGGTATCACCCTGCCATTCGGATATCCCTGATGAGGGGGCGCAACCGAATCCAAATACGCGGGGGGAACCTGAAGGCGACCTGCGAACAGGTTATCTCAACCAGGCGGCAAGCGACAGTGAGCATGTCCTTCATCGTCGCCCCCCAGGAGGGCAGGGTGGTTTGCAGGGTTGATGTGCCCTTCTATTGGCAAAGGCTGCCCGGCATCGACTTTGCCTTGTAAATCTTCAACTACCGAGCCGGGCAGGGGTTGACCCAGATCTTGCGAACCGCTTGCACGGGTAACTCATTCGTGCGCGCTAGACTGCTGTAGGGAGCGGACCCCCTTTCTCGCCCCTGACGGCCACTATCAGGAGTTGAACCGCGAATTCCTGTTGCAGCACGGGAATCGTGGTTTGTAATATCGGAACCGCCGTTGTGCCCCGCAAGCATGGTCCGCAAGACGATACCCGATGAATGAAACAAGCATGAATGCACACGTTGTTCAGCGGATCGAACTCAATTCAACACTTATCATCCTGCGGGTCGCCCCCGATGGCTGGCAGTTTTCGGAGTTCATTGCTGGGCAGTATGGCGTGTTGGGATTGCCGGGCCGGGCACCACGTGTCGCGCATAGTGACATGGAGGAAACCCCCGCGGACCCGGACAAATTGATCCGCAGGGCTTACTCCATCGGATCCGCGCCTTCGGAGCCTGGAGTATTGGAGTTTTTCATTTCCCTGGTTGCAAGCGGAGCCTTGACGCCACGCCTATTCGCATTGCGACCGGGAGATCCGGTATGGTTGGCGACCAAGATTACGGGGATGTTCACACTCCAGGATGTTCCTGATGATCAGAACCTAATCCTGATCAGCACGGGCACGGGGCTCACCCCATACATGAGCATGTTGCGAAGCGCCTCCTGCGCAGGCCTTAAGCGCAAGGTATTGATCATGAATGGTGCGCGACATTCGTGGGACCTTGGATATCATGAGGAACTCACCTCGGTCGCAAAACACAGCGATCGGTTCACCTATCTACCAATCATCAGTCGCCCCCAGGCAGAAGAGGTCCCCTGGGGCGGATTCACTGGTTACGTGCAAGAGTTGTGGGGCACAGGTCAGCTGGAGGAACACTGGAAACACTCCCGTGATCCCAAGGATTGCCACGTGTTTCTCTGCGGCAACCCAAGCATGACTAGCGAGGCGGCCCAGATGTCAGAGCAGGAAGGTTTCAAGCTTCACTCCCGCCGCAATCCAGGCAACCTGCATGTGGAGAAGTTTTGGTAGCCCTCGCCTTTCGTTCTTGCGGCAACGACAATACGAATCTGGGCCCGATGGCGTATTAGAATTTGCAGATTGGTTAGAATAGGTGGGCACTTCATTCAAAAACAAACCCCATGCAACACACCCTGAATTCCATCCAATCCATGATCGTGCGCTGCGCGACCATTCGTCCTGCCGACTCCGTCCATGGTACTCCGCTGGCTTGCACGCGGCGCCCGGGTGGTACGCCTTGCAAGGGCACCATTCACGTGCAGCACTGCGCGGACGAGGTGGAGTGGGAATGTCGTGGATGTGGTGACAGCGGTTGCATCACCGATTGGCAGGGTGGGGAAGATGATTTTTCAGCATTGCAAGGCACAGGCGGCGGGGAAGGCATCACCATCCGTTTCGGGAGCGATGTCTATGGTCAGTTGCTGGTTTGCTTCCACGACTCTTTCCATGCCGCGCAGTTCCTTTGGGCTGCCCAAGCGGAGCAGCAGCAGGTCGCGGTGACCACTTCGGAAGCCGATTGGATGGCATTCATTGAGGCGCTGGCCATGGAGGAAGGTGCCAGTCACTCGGGTGCTGGCAAGCGGCGTCTGGCCAAGGCCTTCCGCACCCTGAACAAGGCTCTGAATGGGGACGAGGCGATCGAGACGTCCATGGAACCAGACCCTGTGATTCAGATCGAACCCTTGCTGGCAGGATTGCGCCTCTCCGTGGATCAGAAACAACGACTGGCCGATGCCCACGGGGCCCTTTCGAATTCCCGCGGCGCGGCGTTGGGCCGTTCGCAGGTCGACAAACAGGTTCGCACCATGGGCGAGGTTTTGATCTTGAGGCGTCAGCTGGACGGGATCTTGCGCGTGGCTTCCGCGGAGACCGGGGCCGTGCCCCTGTTCATGACGTCCGTGGCACAAGTGCTCGAGGCCGTGGACAGCATGGTTCATCGCGATCGAAGGCAGGCCTTCGACACTTACGCTTACCTGATCGAGCAGGTCGCGCTTGCGATGCCGAATCTAACCGTGAGCCCGAGGGAAGTATCCGGATTCATGAAAGCTGCTGCGGACAAGGCGAACGTCTGCTTGCAGGGTGCCCACAAACTCGCCTATCGCCGGACGGATTTGATTCAACTCTGCTGGGAGAGCTGGCTTGCGGATCGGTTGCAGGTCTTCCAATGGGTTCCCGATTGGACGGAAAGCTTGGACCTCCAAACCCGCGAACGCAATGCGCTGGTGCAATGGCTGGAGGCCCGGGACTGTCAGGAGTTGGCCACGCAGTGGGCGAACGGGGCCTAACCACCGGGTCACTTCAATTCGCGGAAGGTGCCAAGGATCTGTTGAAATGCGGGCATGGCGTAGGCCTTGTCCTCTTCCAAACACCACAGCACGATCTGGTGGTAGTGTTCCTTGCCCCGGACCGCGGCGTGCAGGTAAGCGGTTTGGAGGCCGCCATCTTCCAATCCCATGAGGATCTGTGAAGTGTCCATGCCGTTGACCTTGGGGGTTGTCACCTCCCCCCGATAGCGTGCGCCCTGGGCGATGGCTTCGCGCGTGTTGAAGGCAAAATCTTCGAAGACGAGATCTTCATCGAGGGTGGTCTGGGCTTCGCTCAACACGATAATGTACATGTCAGCCAGGGGATTGCCTGCTTGCAAATCCGCTTCGTCGGAGAGGCCGGCGCGCATGGTCCAGCTCATTGGAAGCTCGACCGCGGACTTGCCATCATCCGATTCCACGGTTTCAAATTCGCGCCGGAAACTCTTGGCCATGCGCTGGAATACGGGCAGATATTGTTCCCGGTCCTTCTCCCGAGCGGTGCCGGTCAGTACCCAGTAGTGGCCGCCTTCAAAAAGCATGACCTGGTAAATGAAGGACGCTTCGCCGGTGTTGCGATGGACCGATGCGCCCAGGCATTCAAATCCGGTCAACCCATCGATCGTGATCTCAACAAGTTCGCCGGGTTTGACCTTCTTGTGGCCTGCTGTCGACCGTAGGCGCCGCTTGCTGTACTTTTCAGGAGTGTTCGGAGTAGACTGCATGCTGGGCGCAGCGATGAAAAGAGGCTTGCCCTCATCCCCGCCCTGGTCCACCTTGCCGTCGCTATTGTAGCTGAGCATTTTGGTTATACCGCCCATGGCCACCAGTCCGCCGGTGTCCTCCAAGTGGAAGCCAAACTCGGTGGCGGGGTCCAAGATCAAGTCCGGTTCCCATGCCGCTGAAAGCACCGCATCGCCCAAGCGGTCAAAGTGCGTATCCACCAGGGCTTTCGGACAAACCCCCAGGACCATGACGCTTTTTTCCTCGCTACCAAACAGCCAAACCCACTTGCGAATCTCGGTACCCATGGACTTCTGATCGACCTGGCACAGCAACCCGGGATAGGTTCCCTGGTCCCTCGGAACCCGGTCGGTCATCACCATGCCCTTGACCTTCAAGGCCGCCCGATCCGCAAACCCCTCGGCGAGCTCATCGAATGGCCCGGGAAATTCCATGACGGCCACCGAACAGTTCGTGTTGACGTCCAAGAACCCTGCGAAATCAGCGGCCAGGCTGAACCCCTTCGGCCTCACAATGTGAACCAATGTCCCCGGCACCCGTTCAGCATCCGGCCGCACCTGGGCACCCACCCGCGCAGGTTCGCCACCGCATCCACTGAGCCCCAATCCAAGGGCCAAGGCCCATGCGAAAACACCCTGTGCCAACCAGCTTCGCCCTTCAAATCGCTTGGAATTCATGGAATGAGGATATTCGATTTCTGGCGGCTTGGCTACTTGGACGGGCTCCCGGCTGCGCTGCCCGGGAAGCCGTTGCTTCTTGCACTGTTTTCTGAGGGGGGGGGGCCGTCACCCTGCAGGCCCGGCGCCGTTATAGTTGAACCTACCATCCCACCTTCACCATTCACATCCTACCCATGAAACTCGCGTACTTTTGGATCTTCATGATCTCCTTGTTTGGCACGGTGCAAGCCTAGGATTCCGAGGAGAGCTTCGAGGTAACAGTGCAAACCTTAGCGGGGGGCTACCGCGATACAACGCCGGTGGCAAATCAGGGGTTCGTTGTTTTGCCCTCGAGAGAGGGCCCTTACGCCGAACCGATCACCAGTGGGGTGACCAATGAAAAAGGGGAGGCGCGCATTGCCATCCCCCGGAGTTACTTCAAGGGCCATCTTCCAAGGGTCATCGTGCGCCTAAATCAGCCGGGCATGCAGGATGTGCAGGGGCGATGGGAGAGGCCGTTCAACGGGCCGTGGGCCGATTCCCGCGTGGTCCGGTTGTTCCCCAAGAAGGGGAGCACGCTCTATTTTCAAGTCCAGGAAACCTCCGGTGATCCGGTGCGGGCAACGTTTGGCTGGCGGGAAACGCTAAACCCAACCAAGAGGGGCTCTCGCAGCCTGTTCGCGAATGGGCAGTTCGGGGCAGGCTGGTATGTGCTGAATGTGGAAGCCGACTGCGATGTGGATGCTTGGGCCTGGAAAAGTGGCGTGGGTGGGGGCGCACTGCTGGCTGTGAAGTCGGATGTGGATGTACTGGGCGGGCATAAGTTGGTTTTTAGAGCGGAGTCCAGGTTGCGAGGTCAAATCAAGAGCCTGGGCGGTACGGGGATCATGGATCTGCCCATGTTTGTTCGCAAACAGGGCAGCGAGTGGGTTCCGCAAAGACCCAAAGGACTTTTCGGTGTGCAGCAAGGGAAAGGCGTGGGACCCAAAGGCTTGGAATTCGGGTGGTGCCGAACGGATGAGGGCGGACGTTTTGAATTGCAAGGTTTGGCTCCCGGTAGTTACGAGGTGCTGGTCATGAGCTCCTCCTTTAGGCGCTCCGATTGGTCTCTCTTGCCAGGCGAGCTCGCGCAGACTTCCGATGATTCATCCGCCTTGAACTTCACCAGGCCTATCGTGCGAGTGCAGCTTCTGAACAGCGCTGGCGAAGCCTGGGACGGGGGCCGAGAAATTCAAAAGGCCGATGGGTATTCCCGCCACTGGAAACGCCAATGTAACTTCTCAGACTGGCCTGAATCCCCCCAGCTCCTCGTTCGAAATTTGGCCACTCCCGAGCCCACCAGTTTGAGATTCTGGCTGCGTTCGCCAGCATTTTGGAGCGACAATCACGCGCTCATTTCTGAAATCAGTCCAGGCGCCTATTACGCCGTGCAGGTCATTGGTGGTCCTTTTCAAGGCCATGTTCAGGTCATCCAAGCCCCAGCCGATGGTGCGCCAATCAAGCTTGCCGTGAAAGCCGGAGATCGGAAACCACTTGGGAAGCTCCGGGTCAACCTCAAGCATCGTGGCCACAAGATCGTTGCCAGAAAGTGGTTCAATGACTTCGGTCTCTGGATTGCAGATTTTGAAACGGGTGTACCTCTTGTGACAAGGATCGAGTTCGCGCAAGGTCCCCCGGAGTTCTCATTGCCCGAAGGCAAGTACCGCGTCGTGCTGGAGGGCCGTTCTCTGGGCGACAGCCACCACGGAACCCTCATGCAACCCCGAAGTGCAGGTCATGCCGAAGCCATTGTGCGCATTGAATCAGCCACCGAAAAAAACATCGAACTCGACATGGATCGCGGAGGCTTCCTGAACATCACCCTGAAAGGAGAATCCACCCCCGCCGACCTAGCCGCACTCCGCAGGCGGTACAAGCAAGCATCCGAAGACAGCCCCTGGCTTCTCGAAGCGGCCAATAAGGCTCACCTCAAAATTTTCGCCCCAAATTTCATTCCGGAAGTCGTCAAATTCAAGGGCAGGGACATGGAAGGAACCCCAGCCGAAGGCATTCACATTCAGTCCCATTGGCCCCTCGGCAAAACCCAAAAAAGCGAAATGCTCCCCGCTGGAACCTACGAGCTCATCGCCACCATGCCCGGAGGCCGCGAATTCCGCAAAACCATCGAGATCAAGCCTTCGGGCCCAGAAGACTTGGTGTTGGACTTCTCCGACCAGTAAGGGGGGCATGTTTTTTGCGTGGGCCTATTCTCGATCCAACCCCCTACGCCTCAAGCGGCGGCGCTTGGATCGGGTCCCAGTCCAGTGCTTCTTCGATTACAAAGTTGAGCTCCGATCGGGACTCGATAACTCAGCAATAATCAGGCTGCTGTAGCCACTCTCCAATCTTTTTGCGGTTCGCCTGCCACCCTGAACCGGGAGTTCGGTCTAGATGGGTAGCGCAGCAAGTGGTGTCAGGATCGGCCTGGGACCATTACCCATCTTCGCCCAGCAAATGCACAATACCCCACTCTCGGGCACTCCAGCGCCCATGCCCTGGCTAGGATTCCCAAGCTTTGCCATGTATGCCAATGTCAGGCATGAGGCACGAAGACCGAGCCATCACCATGAACATCTCCCTTCCGGCTTCTCCAAAACACTTCGTGGATGCCCAGGTCGCGGATGGTGGTAACGGCTCGGCGAGCGAGTACATGCGCGAAGTCATCCGCGGCGCCAAACGAAGATTGGCCAGGCATGAACAGCTCGAACGGCTCCTGCTGCAAGGCCTCCTCTCTGGCCCTGCCAAGGAATAGGGGAGCGATGACTGGACTCAACTCCGCAAGCGAGTGGCCGACAAGTTATCGCCCGATAAGAAGACAGGGTAACCACCAATCAAATGCCGGGCTCGAGCCGGCGCAACTCACTTGCCTCGACGCCGCGGCACAATCATGCGCACCATCAACCAATCGTAGATGCCCGTCGCCGTGAGCAAACCGAACAGCAACGATCCGAGGATGGGGACCAGCATGTAGAGCTTGCCGATCCAATCCCGAAAGAAGCGGCCGTTGTGCAGCTCGAACATGCCGTTCCAGAGGGACATGCGGTAGCGTTCGCCCATCTGCTGGGGCATTTGGAAGCGGCCGTTGAGCTGGGCTCCATCGAGCGGCACGATGCCGGCGTGGAAGGTGCTGAGGAAACGCTCGCCAGTGGGGGTGGTGAAGAAACCCGTGACGGTGTGCTCGGCCAGGCGCAGGGTCGAAACGTCCCCGGCAGCTTGACCTGTGGCGAGGTCGCGCACGCTGCCATCGGCATCCCACTTGTAACCGCCACTGAAGGAGCCAGCGACCAGGCCAGCGCCATGGGACTTCAACACCGTGGATCCCATGACGTGGACGGGCAGGGGCAGGTCGAGCGCTTGGAAGGGAGCCTCCAGGTCATCGTCGGGCACGGCCCAGAAGCCATCCTGACCTTCGACCAGCACGCGCGATCGCACCGGATCGTGCACGGCGCGGTGGATGCGGTGGGTCCAGTGTTGCGCGGCGGGCAGGCCCGGGTAGGCGGCGACCGGGATGTCGATGGTGGCGGGCAGGACCAGCAGCGGCGGCCTCATGAAGAAACCCGTGCACGCCATGAGCAACGCGATGGGGGCCATCCATATACCGATCTTCAGGTGATAGCGGAACAGGGTCTGAAAGAGGCCCTGGCCCTGTTTGCGATCGGAGTTCGAGCGGCGGCGCCACGGGTAGTACCAGAGGTAAAATGCGGAGGCGCACAGGAAGACAATGGCCAACCCGACCAGGTCGAAGAGCAGCCGGCCAAAGAAGCCCAAGATGGCTCCCGAGTGCAACTCGAAAAACAAGCGGATGAGTGCGACCGATTCGCCTTGGCCTTCAGGTTCGACCTGGCGCACGGAATTTAACCGCTCGAAGTGGTTGGACACCCCGCCGTTCGGCGAGCGCCAAATGTGCGAGGACGTGAACACGACCAGATCGCCATGCACGTTCAGGATCGAGCGGATCGGTTCGTTCTCTTTGCCGAGCACCACATGGGTCCAGCGGCCCGTTTCCAGCTCACAAACAAACAGCCCCGCAGCGGTGCCGGCCCACAGGGCGCGCGGGCCTTGCTCCTGCAGCAGCAACCCGTTCGTCACGCGCCCCGTCGGTGCCCCGGGAAAACCATCCAGCATGGGCTCGAAGGTCACCCCCCCGTCCTCGGTCAGCCAAACCCCTTCGGTGCCGGCCAGATAGGCCCGCTCCGGGTCCTGCTCCGAGTAGATCAAAGTGCCCAGCGTGCCCCGATCAAACCCCTCCGGCTGGTACTGCGCCGGCACCAACCAGCCCGGCATCGACGACCCGGAAATCCACTCCGGGTGATTGACCAAAATCCCCGACAGCCCCATCAGCAGGCCGTACAGGAGCAACAGCAAGCCCACGTACTTGTGCAACCACTTTGAAGTGCGGAACATTTGTTTCAATTGCAGCATGGCGAAGGGGCGAGATTGTACAGCCTGCCATCCCCGGTCGCCCAAGACTGGCGGGGGTTTTCCGGGGCATCCGTCCTCGGCTCGGGTCGATCGGGCTATCGCTTCCACCCTCGAATTCGTAGCCTGGGCCCGGATCGGGCCGGGTGAGCATGTTGTCTTTCGCGGCGAAAGCCCAATCACCCGCGGGCTTGCCGAACCGATACGCCTTGCCGGGTGAGGGCTGGCCGGCGCAGGCCACGAGGACGCCGCCGGAATTGCTGGCGCACATGGAAAGTCGGGCGGGTTGGAAGCGGGGCGAGCGGCGCGGCTACCGGGTCAAGATCCAATATCCGGTTTACGGCTGGCAAGCATCCATTGCGTTCACGCCGCCCGCGGCCCCCTTTTCGTAGGGGACCCAAAAAGCCGCCAACTCAAAATGCCAGACGCCCCAACCTGCCCGCGAAGCGGACCGGTTGGGGCGTCTGGCGTGAATCCTCGCGAAGGATCTGTGGCTACTTGGAAGCTTCCGCCTCGGCAACCAGTTTCTCAATCGCTTCGTCCAGCGCGTCGTCACGCACGTTCTTGTAGCGAATGACGCCTTTGCTGTCGATCAGGTAGATCGTGGGCCAGCCGGAGACGTTCCATTGGGTGGAGATCGGACCGGAGGTCGAACCGCCGTTGCGCCAGGAGCGCCAGGTGATAATTTCCTTTTCCATGCGGACTTTAAGCTTGTCCAGGTCCTCGTCGGAGTTGACTCCGAGAAGGGCGAAGGGACGGCTTTCATAATCCTTAACGAGCGA
>JAAETM010000060.1 GCA_024228395.1 bacterium
CCCGCCAGGAAGCGGAGTGGGCGGCGCTGAAGGGAAAGGTTTGGGAAGAGGCCGCTCGACTCGGAACCCCGCCGCGGGCAAGCTGATGCGCAGCTCTCACCCCGTAAGCGCCAGGTTGGGTTCCAGGTTCTAGTGCCGATGGGTGTGAGTCGCAAGGCGGCTCTCACTCCTCGAACTGCCAGCGCGCATTGAACCAACCAGCTTTCAGTACACCCTTGTCACCGGTGGAGAGGATCTCTCCACTGAAGAGAGTGAAGTCCGGGTATCCAGCGCCACTCTTGAATGGTTGCAAGTTGCTGGATAGCCGCGCACCATCCAGGCCCGTCGAGGCAAAGACCGCGATCAGTTGACCGGAGGCTGAACCGGGGTAGACAAAAGCGCATCCGAGGTCGTCTCCCTTGAACGTGGTGGGGCCGCTGGGCCCCGGTAGTTCGATCCGTCCCGCCGTGACGTCCAGCGGACATCCCGGGGCAAGGGCCTTGGTCCAGGCCCGGTTGTTCTCGCGATTTCCGTACAGGATGATGTTCGGTTGCTCGCCCGCTACTTCACCTTGTGAAAGCTCGCGTGCGAGGTACTGCTGGTCCGTCATGACCAATGCGCGGCCGTTGGCGCGGTAGCACCAAGAGCCCGCTTGCAGCTGGGCTGCGGCCATCAGTGCGTCACGTTCGGCAGGATCTCCACCAGTTCCCACGACCATGATGAAGTTGCGGTCGAAGGCCTTCTTGAGGGGGCCGGAGCGCCTAGAGTGTTTCTCCCCATCGGTGGGGCCGGAGTCAACGTGGGACCAGTTGCCGGCTTCCCAGCGAAACCAGTGCACGGGTGCCGAGGAGTCGAGAGCGAATTCCTGATCATCGATCACCGCCTTGGCAATGGCACGTGTCACGGAGAACAATGCGACGTTTTTGGTCGTTAGGCTTACGCGATTCTCCTCTGCATTCCACCCGCCATGAACGCGCAGTCGATCACCGTAGTGCTGGGGTTGTTCCACGCGAATCCAGTGATGCTCCGCATCGATGGACGGATCCACCGTGGTGAAGTCAATCTTGGCTGGGTCGACCGGGATGGAGTGCGAACGGAAGAGGTCGAAGATGCCGGGCCAATCCACGCAGCGGCCTCCCCACCAGTGCCCCGCGCCTCCCTCGAAGTGGGCATCGAAGCTGCCAGCTGCTTTGGTCAATGCATCCATCATGGAAAAGGCCTCGGTGGGGGGCACATTGTCGTCCGCCGTGCCGTGCACGATGTAGATCGGAAGCTGCTTCAGGTTTTCGATCAAGTCCAATGTCTTGGAGCTGGCGTCCGCGCGTTGCCACAGATCGGCTAGCTCACCCTGCGGACGACCGCCATAGGAGTCGAAGCTTACCCAGCCAGCACTCGGCGCACAGGCTGCGAAACCGTCCAGGTCATTGGCTGCAAGATGCCAAGTTCCGTGGCCTCCCATCGAGTGGCCGGAGACGTACTTATAGCGTGGATCCACGCCACTTGAGTCCATGGCCAACTCCAGCACGTCGTAGGCATCCCGCCGGCCCCAGTCCTGCCAATCGAATCCGAAGGGCCGGCGATTCATCGGCGCAACGATCCAGAAGTCGGGCTTGGGCTGGTAGGCCCCGGCCTGTCCCCATGAGCTGACGGCGGCTCCGTGCAGACTAAGGACGAGCCCCATTCGTTCGGGGCTCTCCCCAGACTTCGCCGGTGAGGGGGGGACCTCCGCATACTCAACCGTGCCACCATCCACCGATGAAATGTAGGTGCGCTTACGCTTGGCGGTGGGCTCACGAACATCGAGTGCAATCGAAAAGGAGAGCGCGATGTTGGGGCTCTTGCCGTCGGCGCTGCTGACCTGAATGGCAAGGCTGCGCGGTTCCAGTGATTCGATCGCCGGGCCATCGAGGGGCAGGCTGAAGTGATTCGCGCCAAGGGCTTGCAGTCCGGGGTCAACGAGCCTTCCGGGCGTAAACCCCTCACCAGCCCACTCGATTAGAAGCGGCCCGCTCGCCTGTTCACTGGCATTGGTTAACTCGATTCCAATTGCGCCTTGCGGCTTCTCGCCAAGCACCAAGTGCGGAGTCGTATCATCCCAGCCACCGTGTAGGAGGCCAGGCTCAACCGGCTTGAAGCGCAGGCTAAAACCTCCCCGAATCCCGGTCACGAAGATGTGATTCCGTCCAGCCTCAAGCACAACCGGAGTGCCTCCGAATCCGAACCGGTAGGCATCCCCGAAGCTAGGCCGCCCATTTACGAACAGGGTCCACGCACCCGACAGCTGCGCCAGCACCATTTGCCTCTCAGGTACATCGATCGCAGTGTATGCGAAACCAAGCGAGCCCCCCAGATTGCCCTTGTCGCCGGCTTTACGAGCTTCCCAAGTCTCCAGCTTGCCGAGCTCTCCCGTGACGCTTTGGCCCACCCGTGGAGGCGCTGAGTTAGACTTCCACAGGTGGTCCCGAAACACAGCGTTGGGCTGAAAGGGCCGGCGACCGTATCGGTCCACAGGAGCGATCGTCAAATACTCACGCGGGACGATGTCCTCAGCCGCCGCGACCGCCGGTGACGACTGCGAAGTGAAAAGGAGAAGGAGGGGAAGCAGCATGGAGGATGGCATAGCTCCCAGATGGGAGCGGTAGAGGTTCGTGAGTCGGGCCAAGCAGCATCATATGGATCTGCGACAGTTGACACCACTCATCGGCGTCTCCCATGGGACGAGGGCGGGGAAGAATAGCGAGCTGAGGGGCGAGCATGCCGTTGATTGCAGGGGATGAAGTACAAAATGGACCCGCCCGCAAAGGGGATGGGCGCTCGGGGGAGCGAAAGGGGGAAGGTCTGGGAAGAGGGCGATAGAATGGTAGCCCAGGACCTCGACGTGGGGCTGGGATTGGATGCTTACGGGGGCGCGGGCGACAGGTCACAGAGGCTTGGCGTGCGATTGAAGTCATCCCGACTCGGTATCGCGGTATCAGCGCAAGACTAGGACAGGTTGGGTCCAGGCACTTTCTTTATCGCCTTGCGCATAGGGGGTCGGGTGGTCGACCGTGGATGTTACCACCGCGCGCACGTAGAGCTCATCGCCTTGATATTCGTAGATCGCGGGATTGGCGATGGTCTTCTGTAGTGCTTCGCCGGCTCTCCCCGCCTTGTTTGCGTGTGCTCATGAACTGCGTGGTGTAGGTCACCCCCGGCTGGGTTTCGATGTCGATGCGATACTGCCCTTTGCCCCGTACCACATTGCTCAAGGTGACTCCGCTGGATGCGTAGAAAATGTTGATTGCGTGGATATGCACCGGGTAGTTGTCGTGGCTGGCCGTGATCTCCTCGCCCGGAACCAAAAGGAAGCGCCCCTCCTCCTCGAAACGCTGCACCTTCGCCAGCCTGGGGCTGGCTACGCGCGGCTCCCCCAGCAATGGGGAAGCCCTCGCCGCTCCGCGACTAGTGCCCCCTTTTTTCCCAGGGCCACGCCCTGACCCCCCTTCCCCGCTCGGGGTGGATCAGTTTTCGATTGCCGAGTGGCTCAGTTTTCGTTTGCCATTGCCACGGAGTATCGGTGCCCGCAAGAAGGGAGGCAAAAAAGGAGGGAGGAAGAGCGGGGATCGATCTTCCTCCCTCAAAGTGGGAGTAGGGGGAGGACCTACTCCAGGGTGGGGATACGTTTCGTGTTTCTATAGCCCGCAAACTGTTTCCAGTGATCCCATGAATAGGCTCTCTGGTGGATGGAGGACGCTTGGCAGGTGAGCTCTTTCGAGGAGTTACATGCGGCGAACCACCGCCACAACGACTCCGCGAATCTCCACATCAGGCAAGTAGATGGGTTCCATGCTCGAGTTGGCCGGCTGCAGGCGGATGGCACGGTCTTTGGTATTGCCCCGGCCTTTGGTATTGCCCCGGCCTTTCTCCTTGTAGAAGCGCTTCAGGGTTGTCGTTCCGTCGGGCAGGATCGCAACGACGGTTTCTCCGTTGTTCGCCTGGTTGCGGCTCTCTACCAAAACCAGGTCGCCATCCGCAATGGCGTCCTCGATCATCGATTCACCCTGGACTTTGAGGGCGAAGACTTCGCTGCCACGCGGGACCAGTTCGCCCAGGTCCAGTGTCTCAGGGTTTTCGAGGGCTTCGATTGGGGCGCCTGCAGCGATGTTGCCGAGTATCTGAAAGCTCGGGGCTGCTTCCTTGGATTCGTCGGGCTCCTCCACGAGCTGCAGCCCGCGGCTTACGCCGGGAGCGGCGCGCTTGATGACGCCCTTGCGCTCGAGTTCGGCAACGTGGCCGAAGATGGTGACCTTGTTCACGCCAAAATGAGCGGCGATCTCTTCCAGGGTCGGGCTAATTTCCTGCTCTTCCAGATAATCACGGAAGAAGGTCAGGATGTCCCGTTGGCGGGGGGTGAGCGGTGCTGACATGGTCATTGGAGGCTAGATAAGGAAGGTGCAGGCGATCAAGGCTCCCATGACCAAGTAGCCGCCAACTTCTGGTTTGGCCAATAGTTGGGATAGGTTTTGGAAGGGACCTTCCGGGTTTTGCGGGCATTCAGAGTCCTCCGGTGCGTCAACAGTGGGCAGGGCGCGGTCCAAGTTGGCCTGCCAAGTTTCTCTCCATTCGGGGACAACACATTCGGGGACAACCCTGATTTGGCGTCTCTTCTGGTGGCATACTCGCTGGGGGGCTTGAACAGTCAATGACTCCAACTGGTTCTGCTCTGGGGCCTTGGACGACTTAGGGGAGGGGGTGGGGAGCGATGACCGTCGACTCGCTTGCGTGCCTGTGTATAGGCTGGCATCGGCCTGACGATGGTGCTTGCGCAGCGCGGCGTCATCCTGTTTTGCCATTTTTGCAAAGAGGAGTTCGGCGGTCATCACCTTGGTTTTTGCGGCGCTTCCCACAAGGGTGGAGGAATCCCTATCTCTTGAGGAAACTCTGTCTCTCACGGCAGATACGCTGCGCACTCCGGTCCGGCGCTTGCTTGTCGATGCGGAGGTCTTGCTTCCTGCGCCGTTCCCGGCGGGCTGCAAATCATCAAAAAGGAAAGCTCCGGCGCTGTGGGTCCCTGCCACAGCCTGGCGAGGAGATCCGTTCCTGCTGTCAATATCAGCTGGAACACGATGTTCCTCGGGGCGGCCATCCTGTAACAGGCTGGCCTGGTCAACCCATTGGGCAGTTCGCATCTCGGCTTGGTCACTCAGGGTTTTGACTTTGCGTTGTTGTGTTGTGTCCATGGAATCGGTGGGTTGATGTTCGGGTGGTTGGGTCTGGGGTTGGCTTGTGGCGTCGGCCGGCCCCGTTCTCCATCCCCCCCCCAGGTGAGGCGGGGGGGGCGGGAGGGAGGGTCTGGGCTGGGGAGGCTCCCGGCTTCAGACCAATGTAGAAGACCTAACAGGCCCCTAATCTATCGCAGTCTGCTACCCAAACAAGACCCAAACCTGGAGAAAGTTTGGGCCCATTCCGCAACTCCAATGATCGCAGTGGGTTAGGTGGCTGTTAGGGCTGGCGATTTGTTCGAGGGGCCTTTTTGTGCTCTGGGGGGCAAAAAAGCCGAGGTCATTCCCCGTTTGCATGCAACCCGCCCCTGGGGGGCTGTAGGATGGGTGCAGCAATGGCGAAACAAGTTACAAAGCTCAGCGATCAATGGTTGATGCATCGCTACCTAACGGACTTTGAGCCCCATCACGTTCCCCATTACCGTTTCGATGTGGTTGTAGTGGGTGGCGGGGCCGCGGGCGGTTTCGCTGCTCTGGCGGCTGCGGACGCAGGTAGTTCCGTGGCCGTAGTGATGAAAGGCGATGCGATGGTGGGCAACACGAAATGGGCAAAGGGTGGTATTGCAGCGGTGCTCGATCCTGCGGATTCCTTCACCAGGCACGCCCAGGACACCATCACCGTGGGTTGTGGGCTCAGTGAGCCTAGTGTGGTAAAAAAGGTCATCGAAGGTGGACCCGACTCCCTGGCCAAGATCGAAAGCATGGGAGCCGCCTTCGACCGCGGTTCCGACGGCAACTTGGAGCTGTCCAAGGAGGGAGGGCACTCCTTTGCGCGCATCGTTCACGCCGATGGCGATGCGACCGGATTTGAGATGCAGCGCGCCATCAGCGATGCCCTGCGCGCCCATGCCCGCGTCCATGTTTTCGAAAATCACTTCGCCATCGATCTTCTAACCCAGGTGGATGGGCAAGTGGAGGGCCTGCTTTGTCTGAGCGGAAGGCAGGAAAAAGTCGTCTTCGCCAGCAGTCAAGTCGTGCTAGCCACCGGCGGAGCGGGACAAATTTTCCGGGAGACCACAAACCCGGATATCGCCACCGGGGACGGCATTGCCATGGCCCTGCGCGCCGGCGCTGTTCTTAGGGACATGGAGTTCTACCAGTTCCACCCCACCTGCTTGTATATCGCAGGTGCGGCCCGCATCTTGATCAGTGAAATCGTGCGCGGTGCTGGCGGTATTTTGCGCGACAAGAGCGGCTATCGTTTCATGCCGGATTGTCACGAGGCCGCCGAGTTGGCTCCCCGCGATGTGGTCAGTCGCGCGATCTTCAAGCGCATGGTTTCCAACGACGACACCAGCGTGCACTTGGACCTGTCCGGTATCGAAAAGGATCCGCACCAGGCCTTCCCGACCATCAGCCGCCACTGCCAGTTCTTCGGCATCGACATTGCCAAGGACCCCATCCCCGTGCGCCCTGGAGCCCACTACCTGGTGGGGGGCATCAAGGTCGACTCCGCTGGAAGGACCTCCATACCCGGTCTTTGGGCCGTGGGCGAATGCTCGTCCACCGGCCTGCACGGTGCGAACAGAATGGGTTCCAACTCCCTGCTCGAAGCTCTCGTTCTCGGCGAAAGCACAGGTAAGCAAGTTGCAGCCAGCGCGGTGCAGGCCATACCGCGCACGCTCACTCCGATCGTGCCGCGCCCGCACCCAACCCTTCCCAAGGGTTTCAACCTGAACATCGATGACCTGACCTATTCGCTCAAGTCCGCCATGTGGCGACAGATGGGCGTGCAGCGCGATGCTTCCAATTTGCAGGAGCTGCAAGATCAACTGAACTTCTGGATGCAAGCCCTGACCGGCTGGCCGAAGGAGGGCGCTCGCGTTTGGGAGCTTCACAACATGATGGCGGTGTCCCATGTGGCCACCAACGGCGCGTTGGAGCGCAAAGAAAGCCGCGGAGTGCATTCGCGCACGGACTATCCTGAACTGAATGAAAATGAACCCTTCCATTTGGAACAGCGCCCGCGCTTCCGTGGCCCCGGCATCGGGAGAATCGATATTCAAAAGAAGAATCTGTCCACAGAGGCGCAACCCCAATGACTAGGGACAGCGAAAATACAGCCACACCCAAGGACAAGATTCTTGTGTGTGGTGTCATCCTTCCTGGCCACCCCAAAGAGTTTGAAGGGGAGTTGTCTGAGATACGTGCACTCGTATCTGCAGCCGAAGGCGTCGTCGTGGGGGAGGGTATTCTACAGCGTCGGGATCGGCCCAGCCCTGCCACGTTGATGGGTAAGGGTAAGGTCCAGGAGGTCAAGGACGCCATCGATCAGTACGGTCCCGATGCGGTGGTGGTTGACAACGACCTGACGCCTGCGCAGGGTCGCAACCTGGAGAAGGCTTGGGAGGTGCGTGTCATCGATCGCTCCGAGTTGATCTTGGACATCTTCGCGCGCCGCGCCCAAACCCGCCAAGCCAGCTTGCAGGTGGAACTCGCACAAAACGAATACATGCGACCGCGCTTGCGTAGGCTTTGGACACACCTGGAACGTATGGAAGGAGCCATCGGAACCCGGGGCCCTGGCGAAACTCAGTTGGAAACCGACAAGCGCTTGTTGAACAAACGCATCACGGACCTCAAGGCTGAGTTGGCCGTGATCGAGCGACGCAAGCAAAGACAGGTGGCCTCTCGCGTAGGGCAATTCACCGTGGGCCTGGTTGGTTACACAAACGCGGGCAAGTCCACCCTCTTGAACCTCTTGACCGGTTCCGAGGAATTTGCAGCGGACATGCCCTTTGCGACGCTGGACACTAGAACACGTAAATGGGTTCTCCCCGACAAGCGGGTTGTCCTGCTGTCCGATACCGTCGGATTCCTACAGCGCCTGCCCCACCACCTGGTGGCATCTTTCCACGCGACCTTGGAAGAGACCCTGCAAGCGGATCTGCTGTTGCACGTTATCGACGCCTCCCACCCCGATGCGGCCACTCAAATGGCTGCTGTGGATGAAGTTTTAGGTAGCATGTCCGCCCACTTAAATCCGGGTGTGCTGGTCATGAACAAGGTCGATCGGGTGGAAGACCCACTGCAGTTGCACCTGCTCATTGGAAACCGTGAGGTCGATGTTGTTTACACATCCGCCAAGACCGGCGACGGCGTGGATCGTTTGACGGACATGGTCGTGCGCATTTTGGATGAGCAATCAACAGTTGTGGATGTTTTCCTGCCCTTGAGTGACGGCAGAACCTTTGCCACCGTTCGCTCGATGGGCGGGCTCATCGAAGAGGAATGCATGGAGGATGAGTCGGCCATGCGCATGCGACTGCGATTGAGTCAGGGGTCCTTGGGCATGCTGCAGCAAAAAGCTGGGCCCCAGGCGCGCTTCGAACCAGTGTCGTAATCTCCGCGGGGGGGCACAGGGAGGCCTGTCACACCCATGTGCATTTCGCTTTGGCCCATCGGAGTCAGGCTGGAACAATCTTCCGTTTTGCACTTTCGGGAGTGCCTCAAATCGACAAGGGGGGACGCGTATCTCAGCTTGATCCGGAGAATGGCCGATCTAGGTAACACACCGTGTTCGATTCCGGTCTTCCTACACTGCCCCTCCCGATGTCCATATTCTCCACGGCCAAGCGTTGCCTCAAGTCCACTCCGAAAGTGGGGCTGCGCTCAATCGTGGCCGCCACAGGAGTGATGCTCATTCTGGTCGCCGCATTGACCGGCCTGAGCTACATGGGCGAAGTGCATCGTAGGATGCGTGATTTGAATGCGCTGCTCGGTGTGGCGATCGAAATCGTTCCCGCAGACATGGACAGCGATGCGGAGTTGCCAGCTGGGGTCATTGACCATTGGCGCGCTCTGAAGGCTGACCCTGAGCTGGGGGGGGTGATGGTTTACTCTCCCGATGGTCGGTTGATTTACGGTTGGACAGCGGGTGGTGCGGAGTGGCCAAAGCGAGAGGACGAAATTCAGGCTCTGCTCAAGGATGCGCCTCGGGGAGCGAGCCGTACCCTGCAATTCAGCGGCGGTGAAGGTGTCATTCACTTGGTTCCGACAACCGAAAGCTGGATGGAGCTGCGCCGTTTTTGGGCCATGGTTGCCTTGCGGCTGTTCCTGGTGGGCTTGCCCATTTTATGGCTTGTGGCTCGCTCGCTGCAGAGGCAATTGATGCGACCGGTCGAGAATATTGCACGTCTTGCCCACCAGGTGGTCAGTCAGGGGAGCTACGGAGAGCGCATTCGATCCAGCGGCGATGGCCATACCCTACGCCTTGCGGATGCCTTCAACCTGATTCTCTGGGAGATTGAAAAGCGAGATGGCCGGCTGGCGCGAACCCTGGAAAGCCTCGAACAGGACGTGGACAATAGAACCCGTGAGTTGGTGAAAGTGAACGCGGAGTTGAATCACTCGCGCGAGATCGCAGAAACCGCACTGGTGGCCAAGTCGGAGTTCCTGGCCAATATGAGCCACGAGATTCGCACGCCGATGAACGCCGTTGTAGGTATGTCGGCCCTGTTGCTCGAATCAAAGTTGGACATGGAGCAGGAAACCATGGCGGGCAATGTCATGCGCTCTGCCCAGGGACTGTTGGCCATCATCAACGACATCCTCGATTTTTCAAAGATCGAAGCCGGCAAGATGGTTTTGGAGGAAGTGGAGTTCTCCCCACGGGAAACCGTGGAAGACGCCCTAGCCATGGTGGTGCAATCCGCCCACGCCAAAGGGCTAGACCTGGCCATGCGCATCCATCCCAATGTGCCCGAACAACTCATTGGTGATCCCGTGCGTATTCGGCAAGTGGTCTTGAACTTCCTGAACAACGCGGTGAAGTTCACCGAAAAAGGGGAGGCCGTGGTGGAGCTGGACATCAAGTACGAGGGACCTTCCCATTGTGGTTTGATTCTTCGAGTGCGCGACACGGGCATCGGCATTCCCAAGGACCGCATGCACAAACTCTTCGAGTCCTTCGCTCAGGTGGACGCATCCATGACCCGGCGTTATGGGGGAACAGGCTTGGGCCTGGCGATTACCCACAAGCTGGTCAGTTTGATGAATGGTCAAGTGGGCGTTGAAAGCACGGAAGGGGTGGGCTCGGTATTTTGGGCAAACATGTCCTTGGGCAGTCTGCCGGTCGAACAGCAGAAGCGCTGGGAACTTCCTGAATGGATCGCAGGTCTGCGCGTTCTCGTGGTGGAAGGTAACCAAACCGTCGGTTCGTTGTTAGCTCGCGAATTGCGGGAAATGCAGTGCCATGTGGCACAGGAAAGCACGATCTATGGTGGCTTCGAAAGCATCGCACGCGAAGGTTGGGATATTGTCGTTTTGGATTCGGGGTTACCTGGGCGGGATGCGTTCTTCGGGGCCATGCGCAGCCAGGAAGATCTGGCATCCCTTGGCTTGGTGTTGGCTTCGCCTGCATTCGGGCGGGTTGTCCTGCCCATCAACGATGAGGACTTGGTTAGAGCGCATCTGGATAAGCCCTTTAAGCGCTCAGACCTGCTGCGCGCCCTGGAACTGGCCACGGCCACCGAAACGGCCGAACAGGCTCAGCCTTCCGTTGAAGCCTCCTCCAGCAACTCTTTCTTCAGCCCACAGTTCCGCAATCAAGTGAACATCCTGCTGGTCGAGGACAACGCCACAAACCAGCAGCTCATGCAGTTCATTTTGAACAAAGCCGGCTACGGGGTCAAAATGGCGAACAACGGCCTGCAAGCTGTGGAAGCGTTCGCGCGTGAGGACTTCGACGTCATTCTCATGGACTGTCAAATGCCCGAGATGGATGGCTTCGAGGCCACCCAGCGAATCCGCGGCATGGAAATGGTTCGAGGGGGCCGTGTCCCCATCCTCGCCATGACCGCCAACGTGCTGCATGGCTACCGGGAGCGATGCTTTGACGCAGGCATGGACGACTACATTTCCAAGCCAATCCAGCCCAAAGAAATGCTGGTCTGGATGGAGGACTGGCTACAGCGGGGAATGGGCGCCTCGGGCCGCCTGGAGCAAGTCGAAGCCGTGGTTGACAGTGAGCCGGCTCCGGATCCGATACCTGAGAACCCGATATCCCGTTCAAGGGAATTCCTCTTTTCGATCCCGGGGGTGGATGTCGAGCAGGATGCGAGTGAGGAGCCTGTCAGCAAGG
>JAAETM010000061.1 GCA_024228395.1 bacterium
CCAGGGCGGTTGGGTTCGCAACTCCAACGGCAGCATCAAGCTGCGCGCCAACGGCAAGAAGGGTCTCTTCAACATCTTCCATAACCCGCACATGCCGGTTATCGACGATTACTACGAGCCGTGGACTTACAAGTACCTGGACCTGATCCAAGCCCCCGAGGCCAACGATCAGATCACGGCGCGCCCCATTTCGCTGATCACCGGCAAGCCGATGGATATCCGCAGTGGTCCCAACTGGGACGACGACCTAAGCGGTAGCCCGGACTACGCCCGTCAGGACCCGAACCTCAAGAACCTGAGCGAGGCGGAGCAGGAGGCCATGTTCCAACTGGAGCGCATGGCGTTCTACTACCTGCCCCGTATGTGCAACCACTGCCTGAACCCGGCTTGTGTCGCATCCTGTCCCTCCGGCGCGCTGTATAAGCGTGGTGAGGACGGCATCGTGCTCGTCAACCAGGATGTGTGTCGCGCTTGGCGCATGTGTGTTTCGGCTTGTCCCTACAAGAAGGCCTACTTCAATTGGAATACCGGCAAGTCCGAGAAGTGCATCCTGTGCTTCCCGCGCATCGAGTCCGACCAGGCTCCCGCTTGTATGCATTCCTGCGTGGGGCGCATCCGCTACTTAGGAGTCGTGCTCTACGATGCCGACAAGATCAAGGAAGCCGCTTCGGCTCCCGAGAACGAGTTGGTGGATCGTCAAATCGACGCCATCGTCGATCCCTTCGATCCCGACATGATCGCTGCGGCCAAGGTCAACGGCGTTGCCGACTCGACCATCGACGCGGCACAGAAGTCGCCCACTTACAAGTTCGTGAAGGAATGGGGCTTGGCCATGCCGCTGCACCCCGAATTCCGGACCTTGCCCATGCTGTTCTACGTACCGCCCCTCCTTCCGGTCATGGCATCGGTCGCTAAGGTGGACAACAGGGAGCAGGCTGACAAGCTCAACTCGATCTCCAAGCACTGGGCGGACGATTGGCTTTACAACACGACCACCGATGAACTTTGGGGCACCCTGGACGAAGCGCGTTTGCCGCTCAAGTACCTGGCCAACCTGTTCACTGCGGGCGATGAAAAGAAGATCGCTGCCCCGCTCAAGAAGCTCATGGCAGTGCGCATTTACCGCCGTTGGAAGACGGTCGGTGACATCACCGAAGAGCGCGCCATGGCCGCCCTGAATGAAACCGACATGACCCCCGAGATGGCTGAAGAGGTCTACTACATGACCTCCTTGCCGAAGTTCAACGATCGTTTCGTGATCCCCGCCGCCCACCGCGAGCAGGCCATTGAAATGTTGCAGAACACCGGCGACGCCAAGGGCAGCATGGGCTTCGGCTCCCGCGTGGAACCTGCGAGGGGCATGTAGAGCATGGTGTTTCCCCATTACGCGCACCTTGTGCCCCTGCTGAAGTATCCGACCGATGCCTTGCCCCAGCAAACCGCATGGGCCATCAAGGCATTCGAGGAGGATCATGCGGAGGCCGCCGAGCACCTGAAGGCTTTTGCCGACATGTTGCCCTGGGGTGCCAAGGTGGCTGGGGATGCTTGCCCTCTTCAAGATCAAGAGGAGATCTACACCCGTAGCTTCGAAATCCAAGCCATCACTACCCTCGACCTGGGCTACATCCTCTTCGGGGATGAGTACAAGCGCGCGGAGGTGTTGGTGAACTTGAACCGTGAGCACGAACAAAATGGCGTGGACTGCGGGCGTGAGCTTTCGGATCACCTGTCCAACATCCTGGCCCTGCTGTCGCGCTCTGAGGATCGCGATATGTTGGGCGACCTGGTAGCCATGATCTTGGCTCCGGCCATGCGCATGATGGTGGGGGAGTTCACTCCCGCTCGCATCGAAGCCAAGGAGGCGGTTTACCGTCGACACCACAAAACGCTGATCGACAAAGACAGCGTTCGTTCCGGTATGTATGGCCACGTTCTGAACGCGGTTTACTGCCTATTGCAAAAGGACTTTAACTTCGCTGAAGAAGAGGTCATCCAAGACTTCTCAGCGGATTTTCTCTCGTCCATTTCTCGCGAACTCGAGATCGAGAGCGAAGAAGAAAAGCCCCAGGGCCAATTTGAGCCCCCCGTGACCAATATGCCTGGCACTGGCTCTGGCTGCGGCTCCAACTAAGTCCTTTCGCACAACCCTCCACACCCCCTCTCTCAAGAACCCCCGACCGTCATGTTGAACAACTTCCTCTTCATCGCTTTGCCCTATGTGGCACTGGTCGTTTTCTTCGTGGGCACGATCCACCGTTATCGTACCCTCAAGTACAAGAACTCATCCTTGTCATCCCAGTTCCTTGAGGGTGACAACCTGTTCTGGGGAACCATTCCCTTCCACTGGGGCTTGATTGTGGTCCTGCTTGGGCACTTCATGGCCTTCCTCATCCCTGACACGTTGATCGCCTGGAATGGGAATCCAACGCGCTTGATCGTGCTGGAGATCACCGGCTTCGCCTTTGCGCTCGGCGCTCTGGTGGGTTTGGTTGTCTTGCTCCTGCGCCGCATGACCAATGATCGCTTGCGAGTGGTTTCCAGTCCCATGGACACCGCCTTGGAATGGCTGCTGCTGGCCCAAATCATCCTGGGCCTGCTCACCGCCTTCAACTACCGCTGGGGCTCCAGCTGGTTCGCTTCCGACATGACCCCGTACCTGTGGTCGATCATCAAGCTGAATCCCGAGACCTCGGTCGTGCTCACCCTGCCCCTGATCGTGCGCCTGCACATCATCGGTGCTTTCCTGATCATCTTCATGGTTCCCTTCACGCGCCTCGTGCACGTGCTGGTTGCTCCACTGCACTACATCGGGCGTCCAAACCAACGCGTGATGTGGAACTGGGACCCCAAGAAGATCCGCCGTCCCGACGGCCCCTGGAACTACAACCCCCCCAAGAACAACTGACTCCCCATCAGATCGTCGGGCATGGAGGCTTCCTTCAAGTGAAGCCTCCATGCCCGGCTCTCTTATGGGCGACCCCAATCCCCCCCCACCCCCCAACACAAACACCTGGCAATCGCCCGCAAATAGGGTGGCTGCGGTACGGAGAGATCCCAATGGACATTAAGAACAAGGCTACAAAGATCAGCCTGTTTAGTCTGAAAACTAGGCAAATGCGTGCGTTCCACATGTCGTGGTTCTCATTCTTCCTGTGCTTCTTTGCATGGTTTGGCATCGCCCCCTTGATGCCCTACGTCAAGGAAGAGCTTGGACTGAACAAAGTCCAGATCGGCAACACGATCATTGCGTCGGTGAGTATTACCATTATCGCGCGTCTGTTCATCGGATGGCTCTGCGACAAAGTCGGACCGCGGATCTCATACACGGTCCTGATGTGTACCGGTGCTATCCCGGTGATGTTTATTGGCTTGGCGAACAGCTACGAGACCTTCCTTCTGTTCCGCTTGGGAATCGGTGTGATTGGTGCTTCGTTCGTGATCACCCAGTACCACACCTCGGTGATGTTTGCGCCGAACGTGGTGGGTACCGCCAACGCGACCTCGGCTGGCTGGGGTAACTTGGGTGGTGGTGTGACGAACATGGTCATGCCTCTCGTGTTTGCGGGTTTTGTGGCCATAGGCTACTCCCATGAAGGCAGTTGGCGTGGCGCCATGGCCGTTGCCGGTGGCGTTTGCTTCATTGTGGGCCTGGCCTACTTCTTCCTTACCACCGACCTTCCGGACGGAAACTTTTCGGACTTGCGGGCGCGCGGAGAGATGCCCGAATCCAAGAAGGTCAAAGGTGCCTTTGCGATGGCCGCCAAGGACAAGCGCGTTTGGGCTTTGTTCGTGGTCTACGCGGCTTGCTTTGGTATCGAGCTGACGATCAACAACATGGCAGCCCTCTATTTTCAAGAGGATTTCAACCTCAGCATTCCCCAGGCTGGTTTGATCGCCGGCCTTTTCGGCTTGATGAACATCTTTGCCCGTACAACGGGTGGAATCATTGGCGACAAGTTCGCGAACAAGGGTGGCTTGAAGGGGCGCGTGAAGTGGCTCTGGGTTGCCTTGATGGTTGAGGCTTTCGCCTTGATGGTCTTCTCCCGCATGACGTTGCTACCTGTTGCGATCGGCACCATGATCGTCTTCAGCCTTTTCGTTCAGATGTCCGAGGGCGCCACCTTCTCCGTGGTCCCTTTCATCAACAAGAAGGCCATCGGGTCCGTTTCCGGCATCGTGGGTGCAGGTGGTAACGCCGGTGCCGTTGCTGCAGGATTCCTGATCCGTGCTGAAAATATCAGTTACGCCAAGGCCCTCTTGATCCTGGGCGTCATCGTCCTGGCCTGCTCCTTCTTCGCGCTGTTGGTGACCTTCACCCCTGAAGAGGAAGAAGTTGCGGCGAAAGAGCATGCCAAAGCCCTCGAAGATCAACGCCTCCTCGACGGCGACAAGCCCAAAGGCCGTCTGGCTCCTGCCTTCGCAGGCATCGAACCCTTTGACTTGGTTCGGATTTTCCTGGGCTTCGCCCTAGCCATCAAAGGCATCTACTTCATCATGAATGTGGAGGTTATGGAGGCCGCCCTAGGCGAAGGATTCTCCAACATGGGCACGATAACAGCTTGGCTGGTTGTGCTGGTTCACGGTGTGGGCGGTATGGCCCTGGCCATGGGCTTTGCGACTCGCTTTGTTGCAGCCGTCAATATTCTGGTCCTATTGGGAGCCATGGTCTTTGCGGAGACCTTCGAAGGGGCTTTGTCAGGCAATACCAGCATTCAACTCATCATCTTCGTCATCGTGGCCCTGGTGGCCACCATCTGGCGCGGATCAAGCAAATTCTCCATGGACAGCATGCTTCGGCCTGACCATGACTCCGACGGCGCCGCCGCCAGTCACTAACGTCACAAGGAAACCCATCCAATGACTAACCTAGAAAAGTGGGACGTCGAGAACGAACAGTTCTGGGAGTCCGAAGGCAAA
>JAAETM010000062.1 GCA_024228395.1 bacterium
AGCCCCGAAGCCCCCGAAGCGGTGCAGCAGTACGTGCGCTTCGGAGCTTCGCCGCGCGCCGCCATCGCCATGGCGGAAAGCGCCCGCGCCCACGCTCTTCTGGGTGGCAAACCCAATGTGGGTTTTGACGACGTGCGCGCCGTGGCCGCCCATGCCCTGGGTCACCGCATCGCGCTCGACTACCGTGCGCGCCTGGATGGGAAAACAGGCAGGGATATTGCCAACGCGGTTCTAGATGCGGTTCCGGAAATGGAGACCACACGTGCTTGATCGCTCCGGCTCGGCGATGAAACTTCTACTGGGTTGGGCATTGTTCTTGTGCTTGTTACCGGGCACTGCAAAAGCACGCCAGTTGGGAAGTACTCTTTCCGTCGGCGACATAGCCGCCCGGGTGGACCGTTTGACCGAAGGCAATGTGGGGCGTGGGTTTGTTCCGGTGCGCGTTCAAGCGCAGAACACTGGATCCGAGGAAGCCCGCTTGGAGTTGGACTATTCTGGGGGCTGGACAAGGAGGATGGCCCGTGGGAAAGTCAATCGGTCTATCACCTTGCTTCCAGGGGAGTCCGCTTCCATTGAGTTGTTGGTACCCGCATCGCGCAACGTCCATGGTTCCTGCTCCAATCACCTCACCTTGAGTAGCCGTGATGCGCGCAGCCATGTGGATTTGCAAATCAGCGAGGATGACTTCAGCGAGCGCGCACGTATTGTTTGCCTGCTTGGAGACACCCAGTTGAGCGAGGCCAGGGTGGTTACGATCCGAGGGGCATTACCCATGGACAATGGGAGCGTGGCCCAGGGTGTTTTTGATTGCAATAAGGTCCGCCATGGGAGGAATGGGCAAGGCGCGCAGGTCTTCTCGCTCGCTTTTGATGATCTGCCCGAGCACACGGTCGGATGGTCTTCGGTGGATTCGGTGCTGGTCGATGTCACCGGACCTATTCGAGGGGGGCCGGGCTGGAGTCGCCTCTTGGAATGGGTTCGACAGGGGGGCCAGGTCATGTTTGTGGGCGAAGACCTTGGCCAGAACTTGAAAGGGATTGAAGGACTTTCTGATCTTCTGCAGGAACGCTTTCGGGTGAAGGTGGAAGGAAGTGGGGATTTCTATCGGGCAGGTTTTGGAACGCTCGCGGTGGTGCCTCCTCTTCATTCCTCAAAGTCCTTCCTGGCGAATCCATTGGACCTGGCTGGGCACTTGCATCTGCTCGACGAAGGCGATGGGGTAAACAAGGAATGGTCCGCCATGCCATCGAACATGGCGATGATGTATCGAGCGCGGGGGGCTCGCGTTCCCTGGCGGGTTGCTTTCCCTTCCAATGCTCTCGGCCTGCGGGGGGTGGTCTTCTTCTTGCTGCTGTTCTCCTTGATCGTGGGGCCCCTCAATGTGTTCCTGATCAAGAGGAAGCAGCGCCCCGGCCTGCTCTTTGTCTCCGTGCCCGTGATCTCGCTCGTGACAACGGCGCTCATCGTGCTCTTTGGTTTTTTTCGCCAGGGCTTCGGCACGGAAGGGTATGCCAATTCGGTCGTCATTCTCGACCAGGTCACCCATCAGGCGACCACAGCTTTGCGCAGGCGAATGGTTGCCGGTTCGGGCGGGCAAGCCCTGTCGCCACGCCCTAGCACCACCGTTTTGGTTCCCGATGAGGGGCTGCAGAGTGCCACCCGGATCGTGGAGGAAGAAGGCAACCAACTGCGACTCTCTGGCGATTTCCTTCCGGTACGAACGCAAACCGAACACTTGATCTTGACCGCTGCTGCCAGGGTTCGAGCGCGTTTGGAATTCAAACCCGGGGCGAATGGGACCTTGCAGGTCACCAACGGACTCGGGGTCCCCTTGAAAAGCCTGGAAGTCCGCGGGCCGGATGGTTCGATCTATGCAAGTGGATCACCGCTGGCCTTGGG
>JAAETM010000063.1 GCA_024228395.1 bacterium
CCGATAATCGATCGAAGTTGTCCCGACTCGGTACTGTCGCGGTACTGTCTGTCGTTACCGCCACCGAAATCTTCCGCGCGCGGAAGATTTCGGTGAGATCGGATCTCATCTAGGGGGGGCCCTCCCGGTGGCAGGCTCGCAAAAACGAGAGGTTTGGATTCTCAAGGGGAAATTGCAAACAAGTGGGGGGTACTTATCGACAGGCCCTTGACCAAAGGCTATTTTTTTGGCCCGTACCCCCCTTTTTCGGTGCAAGCGGAACATCTTCATGGACCTATTCCACTTCCCGCGCTGGACCAACAGAATTCGACCCATGATCCCCCTGATGGCTATCAGTGGTGCGATCTACATGGTTGGATTGGTCGCTTTCGGCGCTTCCCCGGACACTCTCGCAGTGGGCTATGCTCCCCAGCAGCCCATTTCCTACAGCCACCGCTTGCATGCGGGTGAGTTGGGCATTGACTGCCGCTATTGTCACCAGAACGTGGACAACAGCGCAGCGGCCTCCTTGCCTTCTACCGGCACGTGCATGAATTGCCATGCTTCGGTGCGCAAGGACAGTCCCTTGCTGGCGGTGTTGCGTGAAAGCGCAACCACCGGGAACCCGATTCCTTGGGTCAAGGTCAACGACCTTCCCGACCACGTCTTCTTCAACCACAGTGCCCACGTTACCCGCGGAGTCGGCTGCGTCGAGTGCCACGGTCGGGTGGACAAGATGGAAGTCGTCGAGCAGACCGCGCCCCTCAGCATGGGCTGGTGCCTCGATTGCCATCGCAACGCCGACGAGATCATGCGCCCCGTAGACCAGGTCACAAACATGGCCTGGACCGCTCCCGCGGGCGGTGTGGATCGGTCCACCGTGCGCGAAGTGAATCCTCCCACCAGCTGTTCCACTTGCCACCGCTAAGCCATGAGCCAGAACAATAACGATGCGTCCAAACTGTGGCGTAGCCTGAGCGAATGGGAGAACAACCCCGAGTTTGAAAAGCTCGTGGCCAAGGAGTTCCCCGCCGCCGAACCCGATCTGCTCGGTCCCGTCGATCGCCGACGTTTCCTGCAGTTGATCGGAGCCTCCGCCGCCCTGGCTGGAGCTTCCAGTTGCCGCTACGAAAAAGAGGAGCTGCTACCCTTTGCGGAGCGTCCCGAGGGTTTTGTGCCCGGCGACCGCAAGAAATACAGCACCGCCATCGAGCGCGACGGCGTGGCGCTTCCCCTGCACGTGGGCACCGTGGACGGCCGGCCCATCAAGGTGGACGGCAACCCGGGTCACCCCGCATCGATGGGGGCCTCCGACGTTCAATCCCAAGCGGCCATCCTCGAGTTCTACGATCCCGATCGCAGCCAGGGCGTGGTGACTTTCGCCGACGGCAAACCCACACCCTCCAGCTGGGAAGCCGCCATCGCCGCTCTCAGCGCCAGCTTGAAGGCCCGCAAGGGCAATGGGGCAGGGGTCGCAGTTTTGGCCGAGGCCAGCTCCTCGCCGACTTTGGCTTCCATGCGCACGCGCTTCTTGAAGGCCTTCCCGAACGCCCGTTGGGTGCAGTGGGCATCCAGCCTGTCCGCCAACCCGTCCGAAGGCCTAAAGCGAGCCAGCGGCCGCGACGGCCTGCGCCTGGTGCACAACTTCGCTGAAGCTCGCACCATCCTATCTTTGGACGCGGACTTCATGGCCGACCACGCCGACGGCGTGCGCCACCGCGCGGACTACGCGGCCACTCGAAACCCCGATGGGGAGATGAGCCGGCTCTACGCGGTCGAAAGCCGCTTCACCCAAGTGGGCGCCACCGCCGATCACCGCTTGCCCCTGCGTTCTTCGCAAATGGGCAGCTTCCTGGCAGGCCTGCAAGGTGTGCTGGGCAAGCTTGGCCTCCCGGGCATGGAAAGCGCCGACGCCCCCGAAGGCGCGACCGCCGATTTCACCAACGCCTTGGCCAGCGACCTGATGAAACAACAGGGCAAGGCCCTGATCGTGGTCGGAGACCACCTGCCCGCCGCTGTTCACGCGCGCGCATTGGCGATCAACGAACGCCTCGGTGCCCTCGGCAAAACCCTGACCGTGATCGAAGCGCCCGCCGAGCTCGATGAGCCGGGGAGCGCCGGCTTGGAAGACCTGGCAGGCGCCATGTCTTCGGGAGCCGTCGAAGTGCTCTTGGTGCTCGGTGGCAACCCCGTCTACGACGCTCCCGGCGACTTGGGTTTTGCGGACAGCCTGGCCAAGGTTCCCTTCAGCGCGCACCTTTCGGTGTACGCCAACGAGACCAGCCGCAAGTGTCAATGGCACATGCCCATGGCTCACTTCCTGGAGTCCTGGGGCGACGCTCGCTCCTTCGACGGCACCTACTCGGTGATCCAGCCCACCATCAACCCTTTGCACGGGGGCCGCACGGCCAGCGAAGTGCTTTCGGCATTGGTCGACGACACTCCGCTGCGTGGCAAGGACCTGGTGCGCCGCGCTTTCAATGCCCTGCCCACGGGCGGCGGCGATAGCTCCTGGCGCAGGACCTTGCACGACGGCATGCTCGCCGGTTCCGGTCGGCGCGCGATTTCGGTCGGTGTCAGCAGGGGGGGCGGGGCCGCGATGCCCGCGGGTCCCACCTCTGGCATGGAACTCTTGCTGTACACCTGCCCCAAGGTCGGGGACGGCCGCTACGCCAACAGTGGCTGGCTGCAGGAGCTCCCCGAGTTCCTGACCAAGCTCACCTGGGACAACGTGCTGCTGGTCGGCGTGGCAGACTCGAAAGAGATGCACGTGACCACGGGCGACCTGGTGAGCGTGACCGTCGGTGGATCGAGCGTCGAGGCGCCGGTCTACGTGGCTCCCGGGCAAGCCAAGGGCTGCATGGGACTCGCCATGGGGTACGGCCGCACGGCGGCTGGCCGCATCGGTGGTGACCGCCTGCAGGGCGTGGATCCGGTGGGAGTCGACGTGGCGCCCCTGCGCACCGTGGCTGCACCCTTCCTGATCGCGGAAGCATCGGTCACCAAGCTGGGTAAGACCTACCCGCTTTCGACCACCCAGGAACACCACCTGGTGGATGAAACCGGCATGCAAGGCCGCGAGGCCCGCTTGCCCCAGTTGATCCGGACCGCGAGCAAGGAACGCTACGATCGCGAGCCGGACTTCGAGCACAAGGAAACCCCGCACCACCCGCCGCTCAAGTCCCTGTGGACCTCCCACGAGTACAACGGCTACAAGTGGGGCATGTCGATCGACCTGGCCACCTGCGACGGTTGCAGCGCTTGCGTCATCGCTTGCCAGGCGGAGAACAACATTCCGATCGTGGGCAAGGACGAGGTCGGCAAGGGCCGCGAGATGCAGTGGATCCGCTTGGACTCCTACTATCGCGGCGATCCCGATTCGCCCAGCATGGCCGCCCAGCCGGTGGCATGCGCGCACTGCGAAAACGCCCCCTGTGAGGAGGTCTGCCCGGTTGCGGCTACCCTGCACTCCGACGAGGGCCTGAACGACATGGTTTACAACCGCTGCGTGGGAACGCGCTACTGCGGTAACAACTGCCCCTACAAGGTGCGTCGCTTCAACTACTTCCACTTCCCCAAGCGCTTCTTCGGCCGCGATCCGGAACTGATGGGCTTGGGCAACAACCCGTCCGTCTCCGTGCGTAGTCGGGGTGTGATGGAGAAATGCTCCTACTGCGTGCAACGCATTCAAGAGGCCAAGATCGTGGCCAAGAACGCGGACCGCAGCTTGGTCGACGGTGAGATCACGGCGGCCTGCCAGGACGCTTGTCCCCCGAAAGCCATTCGATTTGGCGACCTGAACAACACCGATTCTTTGGTGGCCCAGGCCCAGTCCGGACCCCGCTCCTACGCTCTTCTTGAAGAGCTCAACATCAAGCCGCGTACCCAGTACTTGGCGCGAGTCAACAATCCCAACCCCGCGCTTCAGCCCGTAGCCTCTACCGAGGGTAGCTATGACGGACATTAACGGTATCCCCTCAGAGGATGACCCGCGCCAACGCCCGCTGCTCACAGCGGAAGGCGTAGGTCTTACCGATATCACTGAGTTGGTCGCCGGCATTCCCGAGCGACGTGAAACGCCCCGCGCTTGGTACATAGCCTTCGCGATCTCCCTCTCCCTGTTGGGACTTCTGGGGGCCATGCTGGCCTACCTGATCTTCACTGGTGTCGGAGTTTGGGGTAACAACAACCCGGCCTACTGGGGCTGGCCCATCGTGAACTTCGTGTTCTGGGTCGGCATCGGTCACGCTGGAACGCTCATCTCGGCGATCCTCTTCCTCACCAGGCAGAACTGGCGAACGGGTGTGAACCGGTTCGCCGAAGCCATGACCGTCTTTGCGGTGTGTTGCGCGGGTATCTTCCCGGGCGTGCACATCGGTCGGATCTGGTTGGCCTTCTACCTGTTCCCCTTGCCCAACCAGATGAGCCTCTGGCCGAACTTCCGGTCGCCGCTCCTGTGGGACGTGTTTGCGGTGGGTACCTACGCCACCGTTTCCGTGCTCTTCTGGTACATGGGGATGATCCCCGACATCGCCACCCTGCGCGATCGCTCCAAGCACAAGGTTCGCCGACTGGTCTACGGGGTGCTCTCCGTGGGTTGGACCGGTTCCGGTCGCGAGTGGTCCCGCTTTGAAAAGGCCTATCTGATCCTCGCCGGTCTGGCCACGCCCCTGGTGCTCTCCGTGCACTCGGTCGTGTCCTTTGACTTCGCCGTGGCCCAGTTGCCCGGTTGGCACACCACGATCTTCCCGCCCTACTTTGTGGCAGGCGCCGTGTTCTCCGGCTTCGCCATGGTGGTGACCTTGATGGTTCCCGCGCGGCAGTTCTTCGGCCTCAAGGACATCGTCACCATCAACCACCTGGAGGTGATGAACAAGATCATCCTGACCACGGGTTCGATGGTGGGTTACGCCTACGCCACCGAGTTCTTTATCGCCTGGTACAGCGGCAACCCCTTCGAGTCCTTCGCCTTCGTGAACCGGGCCTTTGGTCCCTACGCTTGGGCCTACTGGACCATGGTGAGCTGCAACGTGATCTCGCCCCAGATCTTCTGGTTCAAGAAAGCGCGCCGCTCGATCCCGATCATGATGGTCGTGGTGGTCTTCGTGAACATCGGCATGTGGTTCGAGCGCTTTGTGATCACGGTCACCTCGCTCAGCCGCGACTTCCTGCCCTCGAGCTGGGGTTACTTCAAGCCGACCATCGTCGACATGCTGACGTTCCTTGGCAGCTTCGGCCTGTTCTTCACCCTCTTCCTGCTGTTCTGCCGCTTCCTTCCGATGGTCGCCATCGCTGAAGTGAAAACGATTGTTCCCGAAGGCCACGTTGGTCACGGCGACGATCATGGAGGCTCCCATGAGTAATTCCTCTAGCGAATTCAAACCGTACGTGGCCCCGGTGGGGGTCATGGGTCTCTTCGATGATGTGACCTCATTGGTGAACGCCAGCCGCAAGATGCGCGACGCGGGTTACACCAAGTGGGAGGCGCACAGCTCCTTCCCGATCCACGGTTTGGACAAAGAGGCCGGCATCAAGCCGACCATCTTGCCTTGGATTGTGCTGTGTTGCGGCATCTTTGGCGCTCTGCTTGGTTTCACCATGCAGTACTGGATGAACGCCTACGATTACCAGTACATCATCAGTGGCAAGCCGTTCAACTCGCTGCCTGCCAGCGTCCCCGTGATCTTCGAGACGACTATTCTGTTCTCAGCGTTCGGTGCCTTCTTTGGCATGCTGGCCTTGAACGGGTTCCCGCGCTGGTCCAACCCCCTGTTCCGCGTTCCGGAGTTCAAAGACATCACCGGCGATCGTTTCGCGATCGTGGTGGATGTGGACGACCCGTTGTACGAGATCAGGGGCGAGTTCCTGGCCGAGATCGGTGCTGCCCAGGTGATCAATGTGCCTGCGGATCCGACCTCGGACCGCTTCCCGGTGATCCTGCATGGCGCAGGAGCCCTGATGACCCTGGCCGCCCTGATCCCGATCGTCATGATCGTGCGGGCGCGCTACACCACCAGCGATCAGCCTCGCATCCACCTGGTTCCCGATATGGATTTTCAGTGGGTGAACAAGGGGCAGACCGCGAACAGTGTCTTTGAAGACGGCCGCGCCATGCGCAAGGCTGTGGATGGCACCGTCGCTGTGGGTTCCATGGCGGACGACTCCCTCAAGATCTTTAGGACCGGTGATACCTATCGCAACGACCTGCCGATGGAGTTGACCGCGGATCTATTGGATCTGGGGCAGACCAAGTACGACATCTACTGTGCCCCGTGTCACGGTAGCGTAGGCGAGGGAGATGGTC
>JAAETM010000064.1 GCA_024228395.1 bacterium
AGCTCCCTCCCACTCCACGGGCGCGCCCCGCCCGGCGGGGAGCGTGGGCAATCCCTCCAAGTAACTGGGCACTCGAACGAGTCCGAGCTTTCGCGCCCGGTATTGAACAGCCGGCTCCGTCGCCCAGGACAGGCTGCAGAACGCAACAAACAGGAGCACCGTAAGCCAAGTCCAGGGCCCCCAGCTCCACTTGCGTGGCGTGGCCCTGGAAAAGTGGGCGGCTTTGGTCGTTTCGCTTAGCAAATGCCGAACGGAACCACAGCAGACGAAAAAAAATAAGAGCACTCCAGCGGTGGCCATTGGAACATTGGGCGAGATCGTAAGCGTTGACGAGTCCGAGGTCTCAATGATGCCAACGGCAGCGGCCCCCGCGACCAATAGGCCAATTCCTCCCAGGACGCCCATGGCTCCCGTGAGTAGAACTCCCCAAACGCGAGCCCCTTCGCGGCCTCGCAAGATCCCCCACCCCACCAATGCGAGGAACACGTTGAAGTCTAGGATCGGCCCTCTCCCAACCAGCAATGCCTGTACGATGCCATGCATGGAAAGCAACCCCCACAATAGGAAAGTGCCGCCGATGAAACGAGTGGCCAGGGGTAGGTGAGTCTGGGTGGGCATGGGCATTTCGGAGGCCATGGATACGTTTGCTGACAAATGATATTCAAGTTCGATAGGCGCTTAGTGTAACAACAAACCCATCGGTCAAGAGCACCCCGCGACCGGAGGACGGAGGGTGCCGCAGACGATCCTTCCACCGGGGCAAACAGGGGGGAGAGTAGGCGACACCCCCTCTCCGCATGCGGTGGTTAGGGAACGCGATTACCTCCTTTGCGATGTTAGAAGAGGGCGGTGGCCTTCCATGGGCACCGCAGAAGCCCCCTACAGTGACTCGTAAGGCGTCACTTCATCAAAAGACACCTGCACCTTCATCGAGCCCAGCTTACAGGTCACCCGCTGCTTGTCCTTCTCGACCTTGTGCACCAGCATGCGCTGGCGATAGCGGGGCAGATAGACCATGGAGCCCTTCTTCAAGGACTGGATAAAGGCCTGGCGGCGGTCGGTGAGGGAGGCGCCCGAAAGGTCGGCTTCTAGGGCGGAGAGGATTTCGGAGAGCGGGCCCGCCGTGTCCTTTGGGATCTGGGGCAATAGCGCTTGGGCGCGGGACAGGTGACGCATGCCATCGCGCAAGCGCTCTTCGAGGCCGCGCTGCGCTTCCTTCTCCAGGAGTTCGCTGCGCCGGTCCATCGCCTCGGCACGCTCTTTCAATTCACGTTCGGTTTGGCGGGCGGTGTCCAGCTCCCGCTCCGCGGTCTTGCGGGTCTCCTCCGCCTGCACGCGGGCCTTCCGCACGTCCCCCATCAACTCGGTGATCTCGGTATCGCGACGCTTCAGGCGTTTCTGCGCCAGCTGCACCACCTCCTCGGGCAAACCCAGGCGGCGCGCAATGACCAACGCGCCGGACTCTCCCGGAGTGCCGACCAACAGGTGATACATCGGCGCCAAGGTCTTCAAATCAAACTCGGTGCAGGCGTTTTCGGCGCGCGGGTGACGGAAGGCAAATTCTTTCAGGCGCCCGATGTGCGTGGACACCAACGTCGGCACGCCACGCTGGAGCAGGGTTTCCAGAACCGCTTCTCCCAAGGCCGCGCCCTCATCCGGGTCGGTGCCGCCGCCCAACTCATCGAGCAACACCAACGTCTCCGGATTGGCGCGCTTGAGGCCGGTCTTGATGCGCACCAGGTGCGACGCAAAGGTCGAGAGGTTCTGGCGGATCTCCTGTTCGTCGCCAATGTCCGCGGCGATGCCCTCGAACATGGGGATCGTCGTCCCCTCAGCACAAGGCACCGCTAGACCAGCGCGCGTCATGACCGAAAAGAGTCCAGCCGTCTTGAGCGCCAAGGTCTTCCCACCCGTGTTGGGCCCGGTCACGATCAACATGTCAAAGCTGTCCCCCAAGCGTAGATCGATCGGCACCACCTGGTCGATCTCACCCTTGTTGGCTTGGTCGATCAGCAAGGGATGTCGCGCGCTGCGCAACAAAAGCGCACTGCTGGCGCCCTTGTCCCCGGGCTGCACCGCAGGGTGCGCGCCATGAGCCTTGCAAAAACCGGCACCGATCCAAGCCATTTCCAATTCCATCAAACAGCGGGCAACGGCCTCAATGCGTTCGATGCGCTCGATGATGTAACGCGTGAGCTCGATCAGGATGCGTTCGACTTCCCGGCGCCGATCCGCCTTGGCCGCAGCCAGGTGGTTGCCAATCTCGATCACCTCGCGCGGTTCGATGAACACCGACTCGCCGCTCTGGGAACGGTCGTGCACGATGCCCTTCACCCGGCCCGAACTCTTAGCGCGCACGGCCAGCACCGGGCGACCGGAGCGACGATGGACCACGTTGTCCGACAACACCGCGCGCACCTCCGCCCGCGCCAAAACCCCGCGCATGGCCACGGTCACTTGCCCGTTGAGCTCCTCCGTGCGACTGTCCAGGCGCTGCAGCAGGGACGAGGCCTCACGCCGCACGCGCCCACGCTCATCCACGATCTGATCGATGCGCGCCAAGAGCGGAGTCACGTCGGGCATGGCGGACAACCCTTCGAACAAACCGGGCGCCGTCTCCTGGTGATCCTCAAACCAGCCGGTCAGGCGACCCGCTGCATCCAGGAATCCGCGCAGCTTTGCAAAACGATCCTCGTCATAGGCCAACAGATCCGTGGGGTCCTCCGGCAAGGGATCCACCAGTCCAGCCAGGCTGGGGACGGTCTCCTGGGCGACCAGCTCCCCCATCTCCCGGATGTTCTGCAGGGCCAAACGCGCTTCATCCAAAGGCCGCGGCCCCAAGTCGCGCAGGGCGCGGTAACCCAGGGAGGAGGCGCAAAAAGGCTCCATCAGCCCCAGCACATCGCGCATCTCCAGCACATCCCAAGCAAAGTCCCCCCTGGGAAGGGCGTTTTCGAAGTAGTTCAAAGGGGAAGGCGCGGGCATGACGAGGGAAGTATAAGGGCGTACACTCTGGGCCGCCTAACAACCCACACAAAATCAGCGGCCCGAGCCCAGCCCCAAGGGGCGCTCCCCCCTGATCCCCGTAGCCCAGCACAAAACCCAGAGCCTGCAAACTCAGCGGCCCAGCCGCTAACCCCATGCAAACCATGAGCGACTCCCACAACCAAGGCCACTTCGAAACCCGCGCCATCCACGCGGGCCAAGCCCCCGATCCCCAGACCGGCGCCGTCATGACCCCGGTCTACATGACCAGCACCTACGCCCAGACCAGCCCGGGCCAAACGATCGGCGGCTACGAGTATTCACGCACCCACAACCCCACCCGCACCGCCCTGCAGGACAACCTGGCCTCCCTGGAAAGCGGAAAGCACGGCCTCTGCTTCTCGTCGGGTCTCGCCGCAACCAATGCCCTGCTCGACACGCTGGTGCCCGGTGACAAGGTCGTGGCCGCCAACGATCTGTACGGCGGCACCTACCGCATCTTCACCGCCGTCTTCGAGCGCTACGGCATCGAGTTCGTATTCGTGGACACCACCAACCTGGACGAGGTCAAGGCCGCCATGGACGACAAGGTGCGCTACCTCTACATCGAATCCCCCACCAACCCCCTCTTGCACCTGACCGACATCGCAGCCTGCGCCAAGATCGCCCACGACGGCGGCGCCAAGCTCGTCATCGACAACACCTTCGCCACGCCCTACCTGCAACGCCCCCTCGAGATGGGCGCCGACGTGGTGCTGCACTCGCTGACCAAGTATCTCGGAGGCCACTCCGACGCCGTAGCCGGCGCCCTAATCGTCAACGACCAAAAGCTCGCCGACGAACTAGCCCACTACCAAAACTCCGTCGGAGGCACCCCCGGCCCGATGGATTGCTTCCTGGTCATGCGCGGCATCAAAACCCTGCCCCTACGCATGGACCGCCACGCCGAAAACGCCATGGCCATCGCCAAGCACCTGGAAGCCCACCCCAGCGTGGACCGCGTCTTCTACCCCGGCCTGCCCTCCCACCCCGAGCACGAACTCTGCAAACGCCAAATGAAAAACGGCGGCGGCATGGTCAGCTTCGAACTCAAAGGCGGCGTGGCCGCAGGTGACAAGTTCGCCAGCTCCACCAAGGTCTTCACCCTGGCCGAATCCCTCGGCGGCGTGGAGTCGTTGGTCGAAACCCCTCCGTCGATGACCCACGCATCGATCCCCGCCGAAGTGCGTCACGCGGCTGGTCTGCAAGACGGTCTCGTGCGCCTCTCGGTTGGTATCGAGCACGTCGAAGACCTGATCGCGGATATTGACCAGGCGTTGAAGGTTTCAACCTTGGTTGAAGCGTAGGTCCCAACTCGCCAAACCACACGGGCCCGCCGCACTGCGTCACGCAGTGCGGCGGGCCTACTTATTTTTCTGGGTTTCACGGACCGCGCAAGCCACAAGTACTTCGATCTGCTCGATCAGTTCGTGTTCAGCGATCATCTTGGCCGGCCTAACGGTGTGGCCGATCAACGGCAGGCCGAAGGCCTGTCCGGTCATATTGGTTTGTTAGGCCGTCTTTCCCGAGGTTACTCCACTTCTGGCATCAACGTGAAGAACGCCTTTCCGCGCTCTTCGATCTCGGCGATGGAATCTGTCCGAAATACCTCAGTGTGCAGTCGTTCACAACCACGCGCGATGCTGTCGATCGCGGTCTTCTCCCACAAATGCTTGCTCGGCCACGTCTCAACAACCTGGCACAATGGCGCTGCGGTGCGATGGGCACGCAGGCGTTCATCGATGCTGCTGGCGAACCCGAGCTTGAAGCGCCCTGGGTCGTGGTCCGGTTCGAGTTGAATCAAATAGAACACGCCTGAAGCGCCGCCTGCACCCGCGCCTCCGGTGGGCTGATCGTTTGATGTCCCTACTTCATTCTTGAGAAGCTCGAGCTGCTCTCGTGAAAGATAGGAAATCCGTTGCCCTCGGGCGCCGGAACTCTTCTGCTTAGTCGGTTCGATTCCCAGTCGCTTCAACACCTTGAACAGGTGCTCCTTGTTACGTCCGAGCCTCGCGGCAGCGTCGATGACTGAGATAAAATCGGTGGTCATTTCTCTGTCGGTCTAACCACAGTTAACACAGACCTGCATAGCAGACTGACGGGGAGGGTATGCTGTGTAGCAGCCCCAATTTTGGGGTCGCGCTGAAAGCGGCATGTTGTTGAGCTTACTTGAGTTGGGGCCATGGGCGCGGATTGGGATGGATTAATATGGAGGTCGGCATGACGTGTCGTTGAAATGTGGCTATGGGGCGGGGTCAAGCCTGAGGGGGGCAGAGAGATTGATGGTGCCGAGGAGCCCCCGGTTGACCGAAGTGATCCTGGCTCTGTACTCCTCTGGCTAATCCGCCACTACCCACCCAGGTGGTTCCTGGCGGCAGGAACCCATTGTTTTTGACAAAAATGGCTACAAACAACCCGTGATTATTGACAATGGGCGCCAAATACCAGGGTATCATGGCCCATAATGACCCTCAAACGATACGCAGAGCACACTCTCCAGGAGTGGCTCGGCCGGGTCAATCGTAAGCCTCTGCTCCTGCGAGGGCCAGGCAGACGGGCAAGTCCACGGCTGTTCGGCAGCTTGGGCAGCACACTCCGTTGTTCTTGGAGCTGAACCTGGAACGGCATGGAGACCTGAGCCTGATCCGCACTTGCCACTCTGCGCAAGAGCTGCTGGAGCGACTGAAGCAACAGCACAACCTGACCGCTCTACCGCCGGGCAGCCTGCTATTCCTGGATGAAATCCAAGAACACTCACAGGCACTTCCATGGCTGCGATTCTTCTACGAGGACTATCCGGAGATTGCGGTCATCACAGCCGGCTCGCTGCTGGAAGTACGCTTGCGCGACGAGCCTCAGGCGTTCCCCGTTGGCCGTGTCGAATTCATGCGTCTCGAGCCATTGACGTTTCTTGATTTCCTCGAGGCAACGGGGGACAACAAGATTGCGTCGGACCTCCGTGAGCACTTTGCAAATCCAGATGGAATTCCGCCAGGTCTGCACGAATTAGCCATGGGACGTTTTCGAACTTTCTTGCTTGTAGGGGGCATGCCCGAAGCCGTCGCCGTA
>JAAETM010000065.1 GCA_024228395.1 bacterium
GTGTAGAAGTCCTGGGTGGCAGGATGGTTCCAAACCGTGATTTGTCCGATGCCGAAGAGGATCGCCGGGGCGGCGAAGGGCAACAGGGAAGCGGCGAGCAACCATTTGCCCCGGCGCAATCGTGCCGCGCCATGGCCAAGGGCTAGCGCCACGGGCAGGGCTACGCTGGCGGCCGCACAGGCCAGCAAAATCGAAGCGCGCAGGTTGTCCCGGCAACGCTCCAACGCCATGCTGAAGGCCCCCGCCGTGTGACCCACCGACCAACCCTGTTCACCGGTTCCCGCTTCGTTGAGCAATTGCCCGACCGGCAAGAAGACCGCAACACTGATCAGTCCAAGGGCGAAAAGCATGGCGGGCATTTTGGTACGGCCCAGGGGTTGAATGGGTGGGCGTTCGAAACCTCCAGCCAAGGAAGCCAAGCTTCCCCTGCGTCGCATGCAAAGTGCCAAGGCCAAAGCACCCATGGTCAAAGCGACCAGGGGCAAGGCGGTCGAAACCGCTTGGGCATCTTTTTGGTCCACCTGCCAGGTGGCGAAAACCTCGTCTGCGTAGACGTTGAACTTGGACCCAACGGAGGACACGTAGTCGGGCACCGCAAAATCATTGATGGCAAATACGAACGCCAGGGTGGCTCCGAGCAGCGCTGCGGGTGCGATGAGCGGAAGCTCCATCCGCCATTGGGCGGACCATCCTCCCACCAGGCGAGCGGCTTCAACCTGTCGCCTATCGATGCGCCGCGCAGCTTTCGCCACAAAGGTGGCCACCAGGGGAAAGTGCCCCAGGCCCAAAATCCAGATCGTCATCGGCGCGCCGCGCATCGGAGCCAGCACCGTCCAGCTCATCCCCATGACGAGCGGGGGCAGCAGGAGTGGAACCCAGGACAAGGGGCCGAGCAGCGAGCGTCCGGGCAAATCGGTGCGGGCGATCAGGTAGCCGAAGGGGATGCCCACCAGCAATGAAAAAGCAGCCACCCCCGACCCCAGCAGTACTGTGCGTTGGATCAGGGAAAGCGTGCGTGCATCGAGCAAACCCCCGAGTGCACCCACATCTTCCGTTACACGCCAAGCCATGACGGCCAGGGGCAAGAGTCCGAAGAGCACCAGGGCCGCGATGGCAAGCGCAAGGGTGGGGCGGCTCGTGGGCATTAGCGGATCAGGAACATGTTCTTTAGCGTCTCGACATGGTTCTGCATCTGCTGGCCGAGTGCCACATAGCTGACCCGCATGGTCTTGAATTCACGGCGGACGTATTCAGGCGCTTCCACATCCAAGCGAACGGGGATTTGTGCGGAGGGGGAGTGTGCCAAGCGTTCTTCCATCTCACGGGAAATGGCCCAATCCACGAAACGTTTGGCGTTGTCCAGATGCGGAGCACCTTTCGGGATGGCGATGGTGTTGGGAATCATGAGGGCTCCGAGCGGCTCCTCGCCGTTGGGACCGGGCTTCTGGTCAGGGTAGATGGCGATCACCGGGGAGCCGGCCAAGCGCGCCACGTTAAAGTCGTCCGTATCGGTCCAGCCCCAGGCCAAAACACCCTCGCGAACCAAGCGCATCAATTGGCCATTGGAGGAAACCACTTGGATGGGAGGCGTATCTTCGCTTTGGTGATCCGCGATAGCGCGCAGATAGCGGGAGGCTTCTTCTTCACCCAGTACCTGATCCTGATAGAGAGCCGCTGCGTGGGTCAAAGTGGTGCCGGTCAGGGGGCGTGCCATGCCAACCTTGCCAGCCCATTTGGGGTCGATCAAATCCCACATCGAATCGATTTCGGAGTGATCGGGAACAAGCTCGGTGTTGACGATGAAAATACGCGCGCGTGCAGCAAAACCGGTCCAACGCTTGTCCGGGTCGCGGAATTCGGCGGGAATACCCTCCGCGGAAGGGGAGTCATAAGCTTGCAGCAAGCCCAGGTGCGCCAAGCGTATGGTCTGCGCGATTTCGTTGTTCCAGTAGACATCGCAGCGCACGTTGCCCTTTTCTTCGATCAAGCGCCGGGACAGGCCCACGGTCTTGTTGGCCTCCGTATCGAATTCTGCGCGCACCTTGAGACCGGTCTCCTTCTCAAATTCCTTGATCAGCGGGGCTGAAAATTCCTGGTCTAAGGAGACATACACGACCAGGTCCGGGTCGGAACTGCAGGAGGTCAGCCAGGGGCTGAGCAGAAGGCATATGGCTAGCAGGGGGGAGAAAGCGGGGGGGGAGACTTGCATTGAGATCTTGGGGGGGACGCGGATAGCATGCAGGGTAGTCGTTGCCATTGGATGAGGCACCGCATTTTTGCGTCCGCAGGCCCATCCTGGCCCGATTCGATTCGATTTTCGGGTGACCTCGGCGCCCCACTGGGCAAGGGTTGCCCAATGGGGGGATCGGCGTTTCTACCCGGTGACGTGGTTGTCGGGATTGGGCGATTTTGGGGGGGCGGGGGCGGAATGCGAGGCCAAGCCCCGGTATCATGGGGCGAGCTGCCCCGGCCGACTTCGCCCGGGTCCTTCCCTTGCCCCCCGAGCCATGTCCTCCATCGACTCCATGCCCACTTCCACCGCCTCCCCCCAACTCGCCAGCCGCATGAATGTGCTGGGCACGGAAACCGCTTTCGAGGTCTTCGCCAAGGCCAAGGCCCTGGAAGCTCAAGGCAAGAACATAGTGCACCTGCACATCGGTGCTCCCGACTTCAACACCCCGCCCAATATCGTCGAGGCCGGTGAGAAGGCCTTGAGGGATGGCTGGCACAAATACACCCCCGCGAATGGCCTTCCCGATCTGCGCGAGGCGGTCTGCGAGGATATCCTGCGCTATCGTGGCGCCGAGGTGGACCCCGACAACGTGCTGGTTGTGCCCGGTGGAAAACCCACCATGTTTTACGCCATCATGCTGTTTGGCGAGCCCGGTGCGGAGATCATGTACCCCAACCCGGGTTTCCCGATCTACGAGTCGATGATTCATTGGTCCGGGGCCAAGGCGGTTCCGATCGAGCTCAAGGAAGAGAACGACTTCTCCTTCGACGCCGATGCGGTCATCGCCAAGATCACTCCGAACACGCGCTTGATGATCGTGAACACACCCGCCAACCCGACCGGCGGTATCGTGCAGCGCAGCGAGATGGACAAGCTGGTGGCTGGCCTTGAGAAGCATCCCCACGTGACGATCCTGTGTGACGAGATCTACTCGCGACAACTTTATGATGGGGCCGAGCACGTTTCGATCCTGCAGTACCCGTCCCTGGCCGATCGCGCGATCATGCTCGACGGTTGGAGCAAGACCTACGCCATGACAGGTTGGCGTTTGGGTTACGGCGTTTGGCCCTCCAGTTTGGTCAAGCACGCGGAGCGCCTGCAGATCAACTCGACCTCCTGTGCCAACGCGGTCACGCAAGTGGCGGCCATCGAAGCCCTGCGCGGCCCCCAGGATAGTGTGGATCAGATGCTGAAGGCCTTTGACGAGCGCCGCCATGTGATGCACCGCGAACTCAACGCGATCCCGGGGATCTCGTGCACCATGCCCAAGGGCGCGTTCTACGCCTTCCCGAATATCACCGGCACGGGACGCAAGTCCCAGGACCTTGAGAATGGCTTGCTCAACGAGGCGGGCGTGGCCTGCTTGTCCGGCACCGCCTTCGGCGCCCTGGGCGAAGGTTACCTGCGCTTTTCCTACGCCAACAGCATCGAGCAAATCCAAGAAGGCCTGCGCCGAGTGAGGGAATACCTTGCCTGATCCTATTCCGACACAAGAGCAACTCGATGAAGCCCGCGAGGGCTACGTGGAGCAATGGCAAAGGCGGCGGTTGAATTTGGCAAGTCGTTTGATTCTCTCCATTTGTGGCCCCTGTGTGATCTTTGCTTTCTTGGGTGCGATCGCTGGACAGGTCATGTTCAACCAGGTCAGTGCGATGAGTCGTGGTCTGGCGGAATACCCCGTGGAACCTTCCTCGGGGCTCAATTGGCTGCTTTGGGTGAATCCAATCGGGGCTCTGCTCTCCACCTTTTTGCTGCTGTATCTATGGCGTAAGCCGCTCGATCCAGAGCCGATTGTCCTAGCTTCGACTTCGGAGTCGGGGGGTCGCCGGTCTGAGCGTCTGAAAGCATCCGCTGGCGAGCAACTCACCGGATTTCAGGGGCTTGTGAAGTCGTTTTTTGTCTGATCGCGGTAGTCCCGCCTGTTTGAGGTAGTTGATTATGGATTCGAACGCAAATGTTGAAGGCAGCTCATCACCCGAATCGGTACCTTCACCGGCGCAGGATTCTGCTGGGTATAACTCGGAGCCCAGCGTGCATGAGTTTGATACGCAGGTGAATTTGGCGCGTCGCATTATCTTGACGCTGTTTCCGCCGATCTTGCTGGTGTTGCTGACCGCTCCCATGACCTTCAAGTCCTATCGGGGTCACAATTCCTACAAATTGGTCCGCTGGAGCGAGGCCAATTGGTATTGGCCAGCCATGATCTTCGCGATCGGATTCTATCTGTGGCATCTGTGGGCACCCCATCGATTGGCCCGCATGAATGCGCGCAAGTAGGTTGCCGCAGACCTTCCTTTCGACCCACGCGAACGCGGATCAGATGCCTGCGTCACCCTACTTTCGCGTCGGGTCCTTGAATTCGGTGAGGTCCAGGGAAGTGAAGTACGCGATCGTTTTGTCGAGGCCTTCGTCCAAACCGATGCGAGGTTCCCAGTTGAGGTTGCCTTGTGCCAGCGAGATGTCGGGACAGCGGCGTGTCGGGTCGTCGGAACGCCCAGGTGTAAAGGTGATCTTCGACTTTGAGTCGATCTTCGCAACGATAGCCTTGGCCAGATCTAACATGGAAAGCTCGCCCGGGTTGCCCAAGTTTACCGGCCCATGGAAACCGTCCGGCCCATTCATCATGTTCATCAATCCGCGCACCAAGTCGTCCACGTAACAGAAGGAACGCGTCTGGCTGCCGTCTCCATGGATTTCAATATCCTTGCCAGCCAAAGCCGCGATGATGAAGTTCGAAACCACCCGGCCGTCGAACGGGTGCATGCCCGGCCCATATGTATTGAAGATGCGAACCACGCGAATGTCCACGTCATGGGCCCGGTGATAATCAAAGAACAAAGCTTCCGCGCAGCGCTTGCCCTCGTCATAACAGGAGCGCACGCCGATCGGGTTCACGTCACCGTGGTAACTCTCGGGTTGCGGGCTGACCGCGGGGTCCCCATAAACCTCGCTGGTGGAAGCTTGCAAAATACGAGCCCCCGTGCGCTTGGCCATACCCAACATATTGATGGCGCCCATGACCGACGTCTTGATCGTCTTGATCGGGTTGTGCCAGTAGTGCACCGGAGATGCCGGACAGGCCAGGTTGTAGCACTGATCGACCTCGAGCCAAAGGGGGTGGGTCACGTCGTGTCGGATCAGTTCGAAGCTCGGGTTGCTCTGGAATTCGGCGACGGAACTTTTCTGGCTCGTGAAGAAGTTATCCACACAGATCACGTCGTGGCCATCGGCCAGGACCTCACGGCACAGGTGGGCGCCGACAAAGCCGGCTCCGCCGGTCACCAGGATTCGCAGTCTAGTCATTTCGTTTGGGGCTGGAGCGGGGCTAAGTGGGGTCGCGCCAAGCAGGCATACTAGCTAGCAGGCCTATTTCGGGTCTAGCAGACCGTTGGAATTCAGCGCTTTCTCCAGCGCCTTCTCCCGTGGGCACGGCCTGACCCTTCGTTTGGGGTGACCCGGCGAAGATGCCGGAGTCCAATCGGCGGCGGCCCGCCACGGGAGGATCCGATCCCCATGGCCTTCCGCGGTGGGGGCCGGCGCGGCCGACATCTGGGATCGATCGGAAGCACCCCAATCCTGGGGGCAGGCCCGCCCGTTTGGTACGATTCCGTGCGAGCGCTACTGAACCGTGACCGAACCTACCACACCAGCCGACTTTCGCAGCGACACCGTGACCCAGCCTAGCCCTGCCATGCGTGAGGCCATGGCCAATGCGGTTGTGGGAGACGATGTCTTGGATGGGGACCCCAGCGTTGAGCGGCTGCAGAAAATCGCGGCGCAGTGGTTGGGCAAGGATGGGGCGTTGTTCGTGCCTTCCGGAACCATGGCCAACCAGATCGCCATGGGGTCCTGGACCCGTCCTGGGGATGAGATCGTGGTTCAGCGCTTTGCGCATGTGACAACCTTTGAAGGGGGGGCGACTAGCGCCTTGCACGGCCTTCAAACCATGACGGTTGGGGATTTGAGTGGCTCGATGGAACCCGTAGATGTGGAGCAGTCCCTGCGTCCGGTCTTTATCCATTGCCCCAAGTCCGCACTGATCTGCATGGAGCAGACGCACAACATGGCTGGAGGGCGCATTTCGCCGATGGAGAGCGTGCAAGGCATTTCTGCCATTGCCCGCCGGGAGGGCATCCCCATGCATTTGGATGGAGCGCGCTTGGCCAATGCCGTTGTCGCCACGGGTATTTCCGCGCCCGAATGGTGCCAGCATTTCGGCTCTGTTTCCCTGTGCCTTTCTAAAGGGTTGGGTGCGCCGGTGGGGTCGATCATCGCGGGTTCCGAGGGGTTCTTGGAGCGCGCCAGGGTCGTGCGCAAACGGCTCGGCGGTTGGATGCGCCAGGCGGGCCACTTGGCGGAGGCCGCCCGCATCGCCCTCGAGCAAAATGTGGAACGCCTACAGGAGGACCATGATTTGGCGCGTTTTCTGGCGGAGGCCTTGGCGTGCATGCCCGGTTTGCAAGTGGATGTGGCTTCGGTCGAGAGCAACATCGTCATGGTGAATCTGGCCGAGGAATTGCCCGATGCCGCTGGGGCCATCGAGTTCCTGGAAAAGCATGGCGTGCGCGTGAGCTCCATGGGGGCCCGCAGATTGCGCCTCGTGACCCATATGGATGTGGGGCGCGAGCATGGCGACAGGCTCTTGAAGACGATGGGGGAACTCTGCGAGCGATAGGGGGCAGGACCCACGCGGAATCCTTCCAATTAGGGGCACGGTAGCCTCGAACGTGGCCAAATTGCCATGTTTTGGCGCTCATGGGCCCGGCCTACCGCTATTCTATTTGCCCCGTGCTTGCCGCATGGATTCCCGCTCTCCATCCTCCCCCTCTACACAGCGCACCTTTCAATGGGTATTTTTAAGGCATACGACATCCGCGGTGTGGTTCCCACGGAATTGGACACGGACATGGCACGCAAGATTGGCCATGCTTTCGCACGGCTCTTGAAGGCCAAGCGCCTGTTGGTTGGCCGCGACATGCGTACCCATGGGCCTGAGATCACCAATGCAGTGATCGATGGCATGCGCGATGCCGGAGCCGACGTGGTGTCGATCGGTTTGGCCTCCACGCCCATGACCTACTTTGCCATCGGATCCCAGGACGTGGATGGTGGGCTTTGTGTCACGGCCAGCCACAATACGGGGGAATACAACGGCATGAAACTCTGCTCGCGCGGGGCCAAGCCGATCTCCTATGCCAACGGTATCGGTGACATCGAGCGCATCTGCCAGGAACCGTACCCCGGGGATTCGGGCCAGCGAGGTTCCCTGACCGAGTTGGACTTGCTCGAGGCCTATGGAGCACATGTTCTCGCTTTTGCGGACTTGCAAGGATCCATGAAACTCGCCCTGGACGCCTCCAATGGAATGGCCGGACACACCTTGCCAGTCATTCTACCTGGCCTGCAAAATGTGACCACAGATTCGCTGTTTATGGAGCCCGATGGGACCTTTCCGAACCACGAAGCCAATCCCCTCAAGGAGGAGAATCTGGATCCCGTTCGCGAGCTTGTGCGCGAGAGGGGGGCCCAGCTTGGCGTTTGTTTCGATGGGGATGCGGATCGCTGTTGTTTCGTCGACGAGACCGGGGCCACGGTCCCAGCGGATTTGATGACAGCGCTCCTGGCCCGTGATTTTCTTTCCCGCAACGGGGGCGCCCCCGTGGTCTACGATCTGCGCTCATCGTGGGTGGTCAAGCAAGTCATTTCGGAAGCCGGCGGGCGACCCATCCGTGATCGCGTGGGGCACTCTTTCATCAAGGGCACCATGCGCCAGGAAGGGGCAATCTTTGCAGGTGAACTCTCAGGTCACTTTTACTTCAAGGACAATTTTGTCTGCGATTCTGGCGTGATCGCCATGGTCAGCGCATTGAATTTGCTTTCCCGTCCGGAGAACAAGGACCGAACTTTCTCCGACCTGGTTCAGGATCTGCGCCGCTATCATTCCACCGGTGAGATCAATTTCCGGGTGGCGGACAAAGAGGCTGCCATCGCGGACCTGCGCGAGCGCTACTCCCAGGGACGACAGGACGAATTGGACGGCATCACCGTGGAATTTGGCGCCCTGGGCGATGATTCTTGGTGGTGGTTCAATGTGCGTCAATCCAATACGGAGCCGCTCTTGCGCCTGAATTTGGAAGCTTCTAGCGCCGAGTTGTGCGGGTTGAAGCGAGCCGAACTCTGCGCTTTGCTTGGGCAGCCCGAGTAAGACGTGCTCCGATTGCCCCGCCCCTGGGAACAAGACTCCTTGGTACTGGTTCGCTGCCGGTTTAAGCCGCACAATCTTTTCATGCTACACCGGTTTTTCTCAGCGATCCTCGTCGGAATCTTGGGCTTCGGCATGGCTGGGGCTGGTTTTTTGGCCACGGCTGATGCCCGCCCTTCCCAGCGCAGCAAACCCGTATCGGGGCTGCCCGAGGAGTGGTCCTTCGCGCAGTTGCTTGAGAAAGACAAGGACTATGACTTTACGGCCAGGTCGGGCCAACTCGCCAGCGCGGCCTTGCGCTCGGGAAGCCTAAGTCACGCACGCCGAGCGGCCGCCCTGTACACCTTGGGGGAAACAAGAACCAGCTCTGCGCGCTCACTCGTGGAACCCTGGCTGCATAGCGGCACCGTGGAAGAGCGTTGCGCCGCCATTGCGGCCTGGGGGGAACTGGCCGTTCAGCCCGAGGGAGAGGATCCCGTGTTGGTCCAAGCCTTGACGGATGCGGACCTGCCGGTGGCTGAAAGCGCCCTCTTGGCCATGTACATGAGCACTCCGAAGCTCGCAATGGAACGCGTGGCGTTCCTGGTGGCCAACCCCGAGCAGCCCTTGGCACCTGCGGCAGGACACATTTTGCAATTGTTTGAGCGTGGCCTTTGTAGTGCACCCGGTCCCGTGACACGACGTTTGGAGTTGCGTTGGCAGGCGGCGCGTATGTTTGGAACCGTGAAGGGGCAAACCTGGACAGCTTCGTTGATTGAGGAACTCTCGAAGGACCTCTTTTTCATCGACCGTAGCCTGCTCATAGAAGCGGGGACCCTGGATGATCCTCGCGTGCCCGATCATCTGTTGGAGTGGTTGCTCCTGAACCCGGGGGAGGAGGCTCCTGCCCTGACCATGATGTTGAAGATGCCCAGCGCCATGGATGAGCTGGTGAAGCAGGGCATGTGGGTCCCATTGAACGATGCCCAGAACCAGGCGATCCTGGACGTTGCGGAGAGCAGGGGGTGCTCGCGGTTGATTCCCGAGACCCTGGGCCAGTTGGCCTTGCAGCCACAATACAGGCAGCGCATTGCTGGTTGGCTCGTTGGCGTGGATCCTGCCTATAGGGACGCGATCGAGGAACACTTGCTTTCACCAGTCCCCTCTGTCCGAGCCCAGGCAGCGCGGTCCGCTGGGCAGGCGCGCCGAGCAGAATTGGTCTCGCGTTTGCGCGATCTTTCGCGCGACCCGGAGATCTCTGTGCGCATCGAGGCCTTGGTTGCGCGCGTCAGGGAGGGGGACCGGGCGCTGGCTTGGGAGCCCTTGCGTGACATCTTCATCGAGCAGCGCGGCCAGTTTTCTGACGCGGACAGGGATCTTGCTTTGAGGTCCATGTTGGCAGCCCACAACGACCGCGTTTTGGACTTGGTCCATAACATTCGAGTTGCTTTAGGGAGCGGGCCCGAGCGCGCGAAGTTCACAGCCATCCTTCTATTGGGTGGAAGAAAGCTTGATTCCAGCGGAATTCGTGAGATTTTCAGCACGACCGTTGGCCATGACTTTTGGTCCCTAAAAATGGTGGAGGCATTGGGCCATAGCGGTTTGCCGGAGGATCGTAGACTCCTCGAAAACGCCTTCCCGGATCCCACCTCCTATGCGCTCAATCTCATCCTCTCCAATGCCCTGCTAGCCCACCTCAGCGAGGAGGTTGTGCCCCTCCTGAAACATGCGGTATGGAATGGGGACTTCAATCAAAGTTGCTTGGCAGCTATCCTGGTCGCGGATCGTTACGGTCCATCGCGTCTCATGCAATGGCTGGAGCACCCGCCCATTGGCGCGCATGTTGAGGACCTGCGACGCTTGGGCTTCATGGTCGGCAGTTTGGGAGGCAAAGAAGCCATCGACCTTTTGACCAAGAACTTGGGGGCCACCGCTGGTGCGGATCGACCCGAGCTTCAGGGTGCGCTCTTGGGGGCCCTCAGTGCCCGCACATACTAAGCAAGAACCTGCTCCGCCAGGACTGCTTCCGACTTTTGCGCCACTGATCCCATGACCCATGATTGCGAGTGGAGACCTAATGGGTTGGTCACTTGGACCACAGACTTTGGATTGCAAAATGCCTTTGTTGGGACCATGCGTGGGGTCTTTCACAGCCAATTCCCCGAGGGGCGTTGGGTAGACCTGACCCATGGAATTCCTGCCCAGGACAAGGTGGCAGGAGCTTTCGAACTCAGGCATGCCCATGGCTATTTTCCAAGTGGTACTTTGCACGTGGCTATCGTCGATCCCGGGGTGGGTACGGATCGAAGAATCCTGGTCGCTGAGCAGGATGGACACCTTTTCTTGTTGCCTGACAATGGCCTTCTCGGGGGAGTGCTCGATGGGGAGATCCGGGTTTGGGCTCCAGAATCCGCACCCTGGGAGTTGCCGAATAGGGGGTTCACTTTCCACGGCCGGGATGTGTTTGCTCCAATGGCTGCTGCCCTGGCAGGGGGGCGGCTGATCCCTGGGGTCGAGGATCGCTTCCCGCACTGGGATCGGGGGCAAGTCCTGCGGCCGATTCTGCAACCTGAAGGGCACTTTGAACTGACCATTTTGATGGTGGACCGCTTCGGCAATGCTGTCACCAATTGGGATGTTTCGCATTCTGGGCCGCTTCCTGGGGGGGCCGAGGTCCGAATCGGTTCCCATGCGGTCCCTATCGTAAATACCTATGCAGAAGTGCCCTGCACGGGGGTCTTGGCCCTGATAGACTCCCATGGACATCTGGAGATCGCCCAGCGCAATGGTTCCGCCGCGGAGTACTTTGCTTTGGGGGTTGGGGATGTTCTGCAGTTACGAATCAAACCATGAGCAATGCAAAACGAGTGGCCCTCATCGGCGTACCCATGGACCTGGGCGGTGGACGCCGCGGAGTGGATATGGGACCCAGCGCTGTCCGCATCGCTGGCGTCAAAGCAGCCGTCGAGAGCTTGGGGCTGGAGCTTGTCGATCACGGCAACATCGAGGTGGTGGCCCCGGAATCCCGGGTTCCTGACGATCCCAATGCACGCTTCTTGGATGAAATTTCCGACGCCTGCACGCGCTTGGCGAACGATGTGGAAGAGCGCATGGCCAGCGGAGATTTCCCGCTCGTGGTGGGTGGGGACCATTCGATCGCGATCGGAACGGTTTCGGGTATTGCGTCCCACTTCCACAAGCAGGGCAAAAAAATCGGGCTGATCTGGTTCGATGCCCATGGCGACATGAACACGCCTGAGACATCCGAGTCCGGCAATATCCACGGCATGCCCTTGGCGGCCTTGCTCGGTTATGGGCCCGGGTCCCTGACCCGCCTCAGCCGCCGCTTCCCCGCTGTGGACCGGGAGAATGCGGTTTTGGTTGGAATCCGGTCGCTGGACGAGCGCGAACGTGAGATGGTCAAGGAATCTGGGATTCGCTGCATCACTATGAAGGAGGTGGACCAGCATGGCATCCATCTGGCCATGAAAGAGGCCATTGAGATCGCGAGCCGTGGCACCGCGGGTTTTCACCTGTCCTTCGATCTGGATGGAACAGACCCCAGTGTGGCCCCTGGCGTAGGAACACCGGTCCCTGGTGGGATTTCCTACCGGGAAGCCCACACGGTTTTGGAGCTTTGTGCCGAAAGTACAAAGCTAGTGGGGCTCGAAATGACGGAGATCAATCCGATCCTGGACGACCGCAACCGCACCGCCCAGGTAACGGTTCAATTCATTGAGTCGGCTTTGGGCCGTCGTACCCTCTAAACAACCCCAATAGACCGTGCTGTTTCTTTACCGATCTATCCATGCCCATGGGCGCCTGCTGAAGGATTTCGTGATTCGAGATCTGAAGGCCCGTTATGTTGGGTCGAGCATGGGGTTCTTTTGGTCGGTGATCTTCCCGATCATCAACCTCTTCGTCTACATGTTCGTATTCCGCCTGGTACTGAATACGCGCTGGAGTGATTCCCAGGGAGCTACCGAGGTAGCGCTGGTCATGCTGGCGGGAATCGTGGTTTGGACGGGCTTTGCGGAAACCATTTCGCGCAGCACGAACTGTTTGGTGGAGCACGCTAATCTGATCAAGAAGGTTGTGTTCCCAAGCCAGCTGCTTCCCGCTTACTTGACGATTTCGTCGCTGGTCAACATGGCCATTGGTTTACCGGTTGTGGTGGGCATGATCGCACTGCTGACCTACGCTTCCGAGCCCGATGTGCACTTGAACCGGGATCTGGCTCAAATGAATGTTGCGGACGTCGAAAAACCGCCGGACGTCGATAAACCGCCGGTCTTCCATACGGTGGCGACGCTGCAGCTCTCCCGGGGCCTTTCCACCGCATCTCGCGTTCGTTTGGAGGTTGGAGGAACGGCTGTCGCTGGGGAGGATTATCTGGCGCTGCCCGAGTGGGTGACCGTCCCTCGCGCCCAGGTTCGCACATTCCTATTGATTCAGCCCCTGAAAACGCCCCACTCGGACAACGCCAATAGGACCGTCACCATCAAGTTGGTCGAGGGTGATGGCGTCGCGCTCTATGCTTGCCGGGGAGTGAAGGATCCTCGCCAGAATATGCTGACGATCAAGCTGGGGGACTTGGCGACCAAACCTCTGTCACCCACCGGTGAGTTGGATTCGGTACAAACCGTTGGGCCCTACAAGAGTGAATCAGGGTACAAGCCCCTCGGGTTGGGACTCTCGATGGTAGTGCTCCCCCTGCTCTTCCTCCTGCAAGGGATCTTCACCGTTGGATTGGCATTCTTCTTGAGTACCCTCAACGTCTTCCTTCGGGATACGTTCCACTTGGTAGGCGTGGGCGTGACGGTTTGGATGTTTGGTACGCCCATCTTTTATCCTGCCCACATGGTTCAAAGGGCGGGGTTTGGCTGGATGCTCAATCTGAACCCCATGTATTGGCTGATCGAAGCTTATCGTGATGTTCTAATCCACGGCTTGTGGCCCAATTGGATGGCCCTGTTCGCTTTCTTTGGAGTTGGCGTGGTTGTCTTGACCATCGGGTCACGCTTCTTCAAATCCCAAACCCACCGCTTCCCCGATCTTCTTTAGGTGCCACCATGGACAAGTCAGAAATGGAAAAGGACGTGGCTTCTTCCGCGATTCGTGCGGAGGGTTTGGGCAAGCGTTACCTGATGTACGACAAGCCGTCCCATCGGCTGCTCGACATGGCGATGGGCAGCACCAAACGCGGTCGTGAGTTTTGGGCGCTGAAGGACGTTTACTTGGATATTCCCCACGGGGCAACCGTGGGCATTATCGGCGAGAATGGTGCGGGCAAGAGTACCTTGCTCAAGCTCCTTACCGAGATCGCCAGGCCCACCTGCGGCTCGGTGGTGACCAACGGTCGCGTAGCATCGCTCTTGGAATTGGGCGCGGGCTTCCACCCGGAATTTTCCGGTCGTGAGAACATCTTTCTCAACTGCTCGATCCTGGGCATGAGCGACGAGGAGATTCGCGAGCGTTATCAGTCGATTGTGGACTTCTCCGAACTAGGGGACTTCATTGAGCGCCCGGTCAAGACCTACAGCTCTGGCATGTATGTTCGTTTGGGTTTCTCCGTTGCCGCCAGCGTGAACCCCGACATTCTCCTGATCGATGAGGCTCTCTCGGTCGGTGACGAGCACTTCAAGGGCAAGTGCATCAACCGGTTGAATGAGTTCCGCGAAATGGGCAAGACCACGGTGTTCGTGAGTCACGACATGGGCTCGGTCAAGTCCATGTGCCAGTGGGTCGTGCTGCTGGACCAGGGGCGAATCGTGGAGCAAGGCAGCTCCGGAAAGGTTGCTGACGAGTATCTGAAGCGTGCCCACGAACGGGGCAACGAACGCCTCACGGCCGTGAATCGCGGGTCCTCCGAGTATCCGCGATGGGGCAGCGGTGAGGTCGAAACCACCGAAATCGAATTGGTCGGTAAGGGCGGGGTAGCGACCCATGTGTTCCAACCCGGGGAGCCATTCCGCGTGCGCATCAATTTTCGCGTGCTCGAAAAATGCCAGCGACCCGTTTTTGGGATAGGCATGTACCGCTCTGATGGCACCTACATTAACGGATCCAATCATTCCTGGCGCCAGGACCCGATCGACATCGAATTCATGGAGGCTGGCGAAGAAGGCTGCGCGGAAATGAGCTTCGACGCCCTGCCATTGTTGAAAGGCGAGTACTATCTAACCACCTTCCTGTACGACCACAGCAAGGCATCTCCTACACCCATCGACCATCGTGAACATGCGGTCACCTTCCAGGTGATCGACTCGGATCATCGGCAGCATGGCATGCTTTTCTTACCCACCTTGTGGGAGGTCAGCCATGGGGCCGGGAGTAATAAGGACAAGCGTACATCCCAAGCATGAGCGATATCCACGCACTTCCCTTCGATCAGTACCAGCGCTATCGCCTGGTCGCAGACCTCTTGGAGAAGGTGTTGGGAAGTCATGGGTCGCGGATTCTCGACGTGGGTGGGCGCACGAATTTGCTGCACCAGTTCCTGGGGAAGCATGCGATAGTGATTGTGGATGTGGAGCCTTCCGAGGTGGAAGGACTCATCTTAGGCTCTGGAGCCGCGTTGCCTTTTGCAGACGACAGTTTCGACGCGGTTTGCGCGTTCGACACGTTGGAGCATGTTCCTGTGGAGTTGCGCGATGCCTTCGTATCCGAATGCGCTCGCGTCTCCCGGAACCTGGTGTTTCTCGCAGGACCCTACCACTCAGACGAAGTCGCTCGTTCCGAGGAGCTGCTGCAGCAGTTCTTGGAACACAAAATCGGACAGCCCCACCGCTACCTTGCGGAGCACCTTGAGCTAGGCTTGCCGGACCGATGTCGCGTGACTCGTTTGCTCGAAGATGCGGGAGGCAAAGTCGAAGCAGTGGGTCATGCAAATTTGGAGCGCTGGCTCCTGGCCATGTGCCTTGAGATGTACATGGAGAGTGACCCCCTGCTACAACCCCTCGCAAAGCCATTCTACCGCTTTTACAACCGAATGGTTTTTCCGCATGACCATGCGGGAGCGGTTTATCGACATGTGGTGATGGCCAGCTTTGCGGGCGCGACCTTGCCCAGCGCAGACGATGTGTTGCAGGCACCTGTGTTGCCGGTCGAAACCAAGAGAATGCTGCAAAGCATGGCCACGGATTGCATGACGGTGGACCGGGAACACCAGGTTTGGAAACCAGAATTCGAACGCCTCGCAGGCATCATTGGGGACTTGGAGAAGGACCTGGATGAGCACAAGCAGACCCTGCAATTGAGCGAATCGGACCTCGCTGCCCACAAACAATCCTTGGAAACATGCGAAGTCGATCTTGCGCAACACAAACAGTCCTTGGAAACGAGCGAAGCGGACTTGTCATTGCACAAGGCAACCCTGGAAGCGGTCAGAGGAGAGCTTCAGGAATCGAAGGATGCCAGCGCTTTTCAGTTACACGGGATGAACATACAGATCCAAGAGCATGGGGAGCAATCGCAGCACTTGCAGAGGGCGCTGAACGAGCATATCGAAGGCAGCCAAAAGGCCTTGACCGACTTGCGCTCGCACTACGAGGGTGTCATGGAATCTACCCGGCTTGAAGGGGAGGCCGTCCAACAGGAATTGGGGGCTGAGTTGAATCGGCTTCAAGAGCATGCGGCTGGACTTGAAGCGGAGCGGGAAAGGGCGCAAGCGTGTATCAATGCCTTGGAGGGGGAGGGGCACAATCCTAACCACCCTATCCAGGGAATGGGGGTGCAGGTTCAGCGGTTGGTGGATGAGATCCTCTCCCTGGCGGGCAAGTGCCAGGGCCTGGACAACGACGTGCAGGGCTTGAAAGAACAGAACCAGAAGCTGGAGGACGAGAACCGGGTTTTGCTGGTAAAAGTCGGGACCTTGGAAGACAATGTCTCGGCGCTCACTTCCAATCTTGAGCAGGCCCATGGCAAACTTCAAACGGCAAGGGAAGATTTGCTGAGCTGGACGAGGGCCCTGGGGCGGGTTCTCGGTAGAAAGCACCAGGGGTAGTAGCGTGTGGAGCCGGCTGGCCCCATGGGCGGTGCTTTCCCTTTGGGGCTTCATCCGGCTCTCTCAGTCGGCTATAAAGGGTGCTTCATGCTCCGTGGGCCGAGGTCAGCACGCTGACCTCTGCCACTAGTCACTTCCACGCTCACCCTTTGCAGCCCAATCCTATCGATGTGCGTTCCTTTGCGGAGCGCGTCAACCGCTGGATGGATCCCCAAGCCAGGGATGTGGATGTTGTGATCTCCGCACGGGCACGGCTGGCACGCAACGTCCATGGTTTTGCTTTCCCCACTCACTTGGCGCCGGACAAGGCACTGGAGTTGTGTGAAATGGTGCGGCCAGTTCTTCAAGGGGCTCGTATGGATGGCGCCACCCAGTGGGTGGACATGGGACAGGCCAGTCCAATCCTGCGGCTGTTGCTCTTGGAACGCAATTTGATCAGTCGGGATCTCGTCGATGAAGAGACCCTGGGCGAGTGCCTGCCGGGCCGAGGTTTGGCCTTTGGAGAATCGGAAACCCTGTCCGCAATGGTAGGAGAGGAGGATCATTTGCGGCTAAGCGCACTTACCTCTGGATTTGATATTAGGGGTGCATTGCAGAGGGTTCGAGAGTTGGATGAAACCCTAGAGGACTCCTTGTCCTATGCGGCCAGTGCGGAGCTTGGGTATTTGACGGGTTGCCCAACCAACGTGGGAACCGGCCTGCGAGCCTCAATCATGCTGCACCTTCCGGCCCTGGGGCTGGTTCGTAGCGAATTGCAAAAAGTATTCACCGCAGCCCAGCACACGGGTCTGGCCGTGCGAGGCATGCATGGTGAAGGGAGTCGCGCGACAGGGGATTTCTATCAGATATCCAATCAGGTCACCTTGGGGCGCAGTGAGGAGGAGCTTATTGATGACCTGGAGGCCCTCGTGCCTTTCATTGTGGGGTTCGAGCGTCGGGTGCGTGAGGCCTTGCTGGAGGAGCACCAGGGCCCCCTGCACGATCGGGTAGCCAAGTCTTACGGCATTTTGAGGACAACCCGCTCCCTTGCGACCGGGGAGGCATTGGCCCACATTTCTACCGTTCGGTTGGGATTGCACCTTGGGCTCTTGCCCGATCTTTCGCTGAACATGCTGGACAGTTTGTGGACCCAATTGCAGAAGGGGCACCTGCAGGCATTGTCCGCACATGGGGAGACAGCTCTGGTGGAAGCCTCAGAACGGGACAAGCTGCGAGCGAGTTTGCTGCGTTTGCGGCTGGGTTAGCGAAACGTCCATTTTGGCGCCCTAAGCCCATATTGTGGAATGGGTTAAGGCTTCCTGCGGCGGGTTTTGCAGGATGGTTGTTCCGCGCCACCCCCTCCTAGGAACGCCTAAATGGCGTTTGGTTGGGAGCCTTGGATATGGTGGCTAAGGTCGCTGCGCGATCATTCCGAAGTGGAAAGAAGGTTGGGGTTCAGGTCTCGCTCTCCCCGTCCCGATAGCCCGGGTACATCCAAAATCCCTTTTGGGGGCAACCTAAATGATCAAATCCCTATACTTAGCGCCAATCCTGGCGATCTCCCTGTCAGGCTTGGCTTCCGCCACCGATGCCGATGGCCTTTTTGCTCGGCTTGACGTGCGATCCGGCCGTGTCCAAGTCATCCAGAGCGAAGGCTCGGAAAGCACCTTGCGCAAAGGCGAAAATCTCTCTGTACGCGGCGCCACCCACCTGGAAATATCCTCAGGTTCCGAGGTGCGAATCTCATATCCCGGCGTGGCCAGCATGCATGTCTGGGGTCCTGCATCCCTGGATTGGCAATCCGTGCCGACCCAACAGGTTTCAAACTTGAAGGGCTTGGAGCAGTTGTCTTCCGCAGGTATTGCCTGGAATATCTTCAACGCCACTTGGTGTGACTTGGAGGTCCGCAGGGGTCGTCACCTGTTGCAGATGCCCGGCGATTGGAGTGCGGTAATGGAAGGCGGCTCGGTGCGGCTGCGCGGCCTGGCTACCGGTCCCCTTGAAGTGCGCGTAAATGCCGGGGATCCCCTGCGTTTGTACTGGAGCGGTGACCAGAGCCATGCGCGGCCGCCCCTCACGGTCTATCCCGGTTCCAACCTGCGTTTGGAGCGTCCGATGCTAGCCAAGGTCGATCAGAGTGGTAATGCTCAGGCATGGCAGAATCCTGTTTGGCCCTACCGCAAGTCGACCGAAACCTTGACTCAGAACCAACAGCGCCAGGGGCGCGCTCTGCATACTAGGAAGACCAATCCCTGGCCCAGCCCTGGTGCGGGGTCTTCGAACACCGGGACGAAAACCCAGGTGGGTATAGTCCCCAAAGTGGATCGGGTTCAGGTGCAGGTTCAGACGCGGCAGACACAACCCGTTGCCGAAGTGGATAGGAGCAGCCCGAATTTGCCGCCGATCGCTCAGATCGCACCGGTGCTCCAGCCTTCCCATGTGTCGCCTGTACAGCCCCAGGATCAGGATCAAGTTCAGCCCCAGCGGCTGGTGAGAGACACCACCTATGTGGGCGATCACTGGCGCAACGTTTCCTTGAACAAGCTGAAGGCTTGTGGAGCCGTTGTGGTGGAAAACCGGGCTGGTGTTGAGATGCGGGTGTTTGCCGGTGGCCGTCGCAAGATTCTCGTGGACCGGTTCGATGGCAGCTCCACTTGGGTCTTCGGTCCTTCTGAGGACTTCCAGCTGCTTCCGGGTGCCGTGGCTGTATTCGATGAAAACGGCAAGCTGGTGCTGAGCTATGGTGACATCAAGAGCTATCCTTCCAAGGGGCTGCGCGCGGATCTGAAGTCGATCCAGCGCTAGTTCTAGAACCCAGGCTGTTGCGCTTCGAATAGAAGGACGAAGTGGCCCGTTTCCCTGTTTCAAGGGGACGGGCCGCTCTTCGTTTGGGGGATCCCATGCCGTACCGTATTGTTGATGACAGACGGGGCGCGGATGAAGGATGACGTGCAGAGGAGGGAAGAGGGCACTGAGAGAGCCTTGGGTCAGATGAAGGCATGGAGCACACAGCCAGGACACAACGGATGCGTTGCGGGGAGGGGCCCCCGAACTGAGAAGCGAAGGGGAAGAGGATCTCAAGGGGGAAGGAGGAGGGGGTTGGGAAGCGATGAAAAGGAGGGCGAGAAACCAGGCGTAGCTAGGATCCCCCACTTCATCCTCTTCCCTTCATGAATCCCCTCCTGCTTTCCTCCTACAAACTGCTTGAGCCCGCGCATCAAGAGCGAGTGAATGCGAGCATTTCGTGCCTTCTTGTGGCCCAAGGGCAAATTCGGACCTCGCATCCCAATCGGGCCCCTGAAGCCTTCTTGCGAAACCCACCCCAAAAAGGGGCTCCCTGCCACAGTGGGGACTGCGACAGGGAGCTCATCGGCGCCTCCAAGAAGGGGGGGATAGAGGTGCCAGTTCTCAGCGGTTCATCGGCATGCCTGAAGTGAGCTCCCGAACAGCAGCCGAAAGGTCATCGGCAAGGATCTCGGGTTCCACGTGCAGAGTTCCATCGCCCAAAGCAAGCCCGGTACGAACCCCTGCCATGTGGCAACCAGCCCGCCAACCAGCCACCAGATCTTCCGTGTGATCCCCAATCACCCAAGATCGGGGAAGGGAGATCCCCTCGGTTTGCGCGGCATGGTACATGGCTCCAGTATTTGGAAGTCTGTAAACAGAATCACGCTTGTTGAGTTCCGATTCATCGGGATGCTCGATGCAGATGTAGCTGCGGGTGACCGACACGCCATGGGTGCGCATGATCTCGATCATGTTCTCATGGATTTCGATCCAGGTTTCTTTGGTAATCAATTCGGCCTGCACCGCGTGCTCGTTACCAATGAGGTATATGTTCCAGCCATTCTGACCTGCGTGGAAAAGACTATCGAGTGCTCCGGGCGTGAAGACAATATCCTCGGGGCATGCAAGAAAGCCGTTTTCCGGGGTTTCGAGGAGCGTTCCTGTGTGGTCGACGAACAGCCCGCGCCGGGCCTGTTGAGTTCCCGGGAGGGGAGCGAAGTTGAGATGCATGGGGAGTGCTTGGAAGGGGTGACTCGTGGAGTTTCGAGCTCACTTTCGTTCTCGGTCACAAACCCCGGTTCCTGAGTTGTCAGGAGCGGGTTTTGGGTCGAAAGAGAAGAATTCTTGGCAAAGTGGAAGTCCTTTCCGTGCTTGAGTTTCGTTGCGAGAAAACGGCGACGAAATCAGATAGATGTCGGTGATCCACTGGGTTTCGGGCATATCTCAGTTCGATAAAGCAAGGGCCCCGGCTGTGGCTACAGAACAGTGCCAACCCCGAACGAACCATTGCAAGATTCAGCCCCCAATCGAAATTTGCGAATTGCGTTGATCGTAGATCCGTTCACTTTGCGCATGAAAGGTGGGGACCACGCGCCCATCCTTGCGGGCGAACTGCTAGGCCTGGGACACCGCGTTCGTGGTTTTGGTGCTCCGCCCGGTGTGATACCCCGCTCGCGATTTGAGCGCGCGGACCAAGGCGATGGCTTGGGGGTTGTGGGGTTCGCGCCCCAAGTGATTCTCGTCTATGACGTGCTTTCACCGGCAGGGCTGCACGGGGCCCATTGCGCGTCCAAGTTAGGAGTGCCCTTGATCGCGGTGGAAGAAGGCTTTGCGGGCCGTGACGGGATGTGGGAGCAGGCGAAGCGCATTACGGGCGAAAAGCTCTGGGGCCGGTATGTACGCAAGCGTGTGGACTCCGTGGTGGCCCTGGATGACTTTGCCAGTGGGGAGGCCATCCGACAGGGGTTTGCCGAAACGAAAGTTCACATGTTGGGTCGAGGCGTGGATCTGGAACAGTACCGGCCTGGTTTGACCAGTGAGCTCCCCTCGAGCCATGGGGTCCACGGATTGAGCTTGCTCTACCTGGGCAAATTGGATGAGGGTTATCACCTGGAGACTGTAATCCAGGCTTTCGCATCGACCGTTGGGCAGCGGGAAGATTGGTCCTTGTTGTTGGCAGGAGATGGCCCCCAGGAAGCTACGGTTTTGGCCCATGCGAGTCGCTTGGGTGTGGGGGGGCGTGTACACAGCCTGGGGCGGCCCCGATCGGAAGAGCTGCCCGGCTTGCTGGGATCTGCAACTCTCCTGGTTGCGCCCGGTGGGGAATCGGTTAGGGATGGGCTGATCGCGGTTCGATCCATGGCCTGCGGACTGCCCGTGCTGGCAGCAGAACTGCCGCGCTACACGAGTTCTGTCCAGGACCGTCATACCGGTCTCCTGGTCGAACCTGGGGACACCGGGGCATGGGAAGAGGCCATACGTTTGGCGGCGGGCTCCCCTAAGCGACGGGATGCTTGGGGTTTGAACGCCCGTGACCATGCCGAGCAGCACTTCCACTGGGCGCACATCGCGCGCCGTTTTGAAACTGTGATCTGGCAAGCCATTGAGAAACGTGACGATCCTCCCCCCGTGGAGGAACAGGGCCGGGAGCCGTCGGGTGATCCTGATTTGGAAACCAGGACCAGAGCCACCAATATCTCATCCTGAACGGGGCGCGCGTGGGTGGACACGAAACAAGCTCGCAGGACACGTGTCCTGCGAGCCTGCTTTTGCCGTGGTTGGCCAATGCTAGGCATCCATCGCTTTCTTGAGCTCGTCGCGCAGGAAAGAGAGGTCGGTGGCATATTGGGCTATGGCCTCTGAAGTCGTGTCATCGATCTCTTTGAAGTTGCACTGCGCCTTGATGCCGTCGCTGCGCTCTTCCATCTCCGTGATCTCTACCTTGGCCTCGCAGTAACCACGTTGGAGCAGGGGCAGCCGGAACTTGACGGACCAATCGGTACCTACCGCCAGCAGTTGCCCCATTTCAAAGGCGGAGAGACCTGTGCTCCCCCCTTGCCACGTGAAACACAAACTTTCAGGGGTCAAGGAAGCCATGCGTCCCACACCAGCCCAGCTCTTGCCGAAAGCATGTCCGTGCACGGGGTTGTCGGACTTGGCCCTTTCGAGGAAGTGATCGACACGTGAAACATCGTTGGGTTTGAAGATCAAAGCGGAGGGGTCGAGTTTCAGTTCACCGTCCGAGGTCTCTGAGTTCATGGCTTCTTCAGTGCCGAGCACACCATGGATGGCTGTTTGGTCGGTGTCGTAGACCGAAAGAACGCGGTCCAACCCAACCTTGCTTAGGATTTCCCGGCAGAATGGGCTGGGCCGTGAAATGCCGAGCTTGCCGCCACTCTTGGAAACAACCTTGCCAGCCTTGAGAATCGAGCCCAAGGCGGTGGAGTTGATGTACTTCACAAGGCGCAGGTTGAGGATCAGGTTGGGAGACCCCGTGTCCAGGGCGGCTTGGACCTCCTTCTCCAGCAAGGGGCAGTAGTACGTATCAAATTCACCACGCAGGTGGAGGATGGTGTACTGGTCGCCGGGTTCAACGGAAATATGCATGGTGGGCGTCTCGGGGGAGGAGGGTTTGGGAGGGCCGAAATGGCCGCTGCAGTGTACGGCACGCCCCCCCTTCTGGAAACGGACTTTTGTTCCGTGGGTTTGAGCGGCTCGGGGTACTAGAATGGGCGGACAATGGCATTGTGGAAAAGAAAAAAGCAGGCGGAGGTGCCTGCCGTGAATATGAGCCCCGAAATCGCGAATTCCGGGGCACCTGACGTGGATGAGCCTTCTGGCTCCGTGGCCTTTTTGGCCGCCGGATCCAGCGCGGATCGGCGCAGGGTGGAGGCCCTGCTCGACTCCATCGCCAGGGTTTCTTCGTCTCCCAACCTGGACAATCTGCTCGATCATGTGGTGGATTCGGCCATCGAAACCACCCGGGCGGAGCGTGGAATCTTGGTTCTCAGGGAAGGGGACGGGGCCGAACCCAAGGTTCGCGTCGCCAGGGGGGGCGGAATTGCCCTGGAACATGTGCGCTACTCCACAAGCGTGGTGGGCAAGGTCATGGAGTCGGGACAGCCCATGCGCAGCACTGTGCGTGCCGGGGAAGCTCCCGCCGATTTAGGGGCCAGCCTGGTGGACCTGAAACTCCGAGCGGTCATGTGCGTGCCCGTTGAAATGGGTGGACTGGCAGAACAATCTGGCGAGCGCGGGGTCTTGTACTTGGACTCTCGAGCAGCGACCCGTGAATTCACCGACGCAGACCTGGGTTTGTTCCATGCCCTGGCCCAGCACATTGCCATCGCGCTTCAGAACAGGAAGCTGGCCATGCAAGCCGTAGACCGCGCCCGGATGCAGCGGTCCCTGGAGATTGCCGAAGAGATTCAGCAAGGACTCATGCCCGATTCTTCGCCCGATGTTGAAGGTTTTGTCGCCCACGGTTGGTTCCGTGCTGCGGAGCATGCCGCGGGAGACTTCTTTGATTTCGTCCCAACCCAGTCTGGCTCTCTGGCGGCGGTCGTTGGTGACGTGAGTGGCCATGGCATTGGGCCTGCTTTGATCACCGCCACGGCCCAGGCGGGTTTGCGTGCATACCTGCGCCTCAACAATGACCCAGCCGAGGTGTTGAGTCTGCTCAACCAGGACCTTTCCGAACGCATGGAGGTTGGCATGTTTTTGACCTTGGCCCTGGCGATCGTGGAGCGCGACGGAAATGTGCAGGTCGTCAATGCCGGGCACCCTGCTCCACTTGTTTGGAGACACGAAACAAAGAGCATCGATTGCCTAGAAGCCCATGAGCTTGCAATCGGATTGTCCGCAGGGCACACCTATTCGGTGACATCGTCTTTGGTGTTGGAGCCTAGAGACTTGCTCCTGGTCTACAGCGACGGACTTGTGGAGGCGCGTCATCCTGTTCGTCCCGACCGTTTGTTTGGCGAGGAAGGGCTGCGTGCGGTCCTGTCCGATGTGGGCTACCGCGGCGGCAGCGCGGAGGAGTTGGTCTCGGAACTCAGCCGCAATGTTCTGGAGTTCTGCGAAGGGTCCCGTGAGGATGACATGACCCTTGTCGCCATAGGGTTGCCCGCGTGAAGAAGGACGCCGGCAGCGGCTTTTTGCCGCCTTGCCCGGATGCCAAGGAACCCAAGGATTTCCTGGCGCGCTTGCAGGGGCTCGCGTCCGCCTTTGCGCGGCGGCGTGCCCGCAGTGAAGGTTATGGTGGGGATCCGGGGGCCGGCCGCGGCCAGGAGTTTGTGGGATACAGGCCCTACCGGGTCGGTGAAGATGCCCGTGCGCTGGACTTTTTGATGTTGGCGCGCTTGGGCAAACCCTATGTGCGCGTGCAGCGCTCCGAAGCGCAAAGTCACCTTTGCATTCTGGTGGACCGCCGCGGGGCCATGGCGGTGGGCCCTCCAGGCAAGTGGCAAGCAGCCGCAGAAATCGTGGCCGCCTGGGCCCACGTGGCGTGCTTGGCTGGCGCCCGGGTTTCGGTCGTACACGCAGCACGCCATGGGGCACCCCAGGTTTTGGAGTTGCACAAGTCCGCGCAGTGGAAGGACTTTTCTAGTCAGCTATTCCTCTTGACCGCGGGCGATGGCAAGGGGCTTGCCGACCTGCTCGGTTGGCGTGGCCTCAGGGAGCGCTTCTCCCAAGTCGTTTGTGTTGGGGATCTCTTCGATGTGCAGCCCAGCGACATAGAACCCCACCTGCGGGGGGCCGTGCCCTGGACCTTGGTTCGTGTGCTCGCCCCCTTGGAAGCCGCCCCCGATTCCGACGGTGTGGTGCAATGGTTGGATCCGGAAGGGAAGAGTCAACCGCGCCATGGCGGGGGGGCGGCCGGGCACTGGGCTTACATGCGGAATTTGGCAGCCAACCAGGAGCAGTGGTTGGGTTGGGCAACGCAGCACCGGGTTACGCTTATCAATCACCTGAGTTCGCATGCCTTTGAAGAAGCATTTCTCGGGACGGATGGGGGCTTGCAACGATGATTTTCCACCTGGGTTTCATCGGCGTCGAGTGGGAAAGGCCCTGGGCCCTTTGGTGCACACCCTTGTTTGCAATCGCCTGGTGGCTGCTGGTCGTGGCGCGTCGACCGCGTCCCGCTTTTACCGGTTCGATCGAACTTTGGCCCGGGTCGGAAAAGCAGGTCAGCCCCAATCGACGTCGTGGTTTCTGGCCAGCGCGCTTTTGGGAACTCGCGGCACTGGCATGCGGCTTGCTCGCATTGGCGGGTCCCATTCCCCAGGAGCAAGCGGCCGCACGCCTTTTGCAGGTCATCGTGGACCGCACGCCCTCCATGTACTTGGCCCATGGCGATGCTCCAGGTGTCACGCGAATGTCCACCGCGCTCGACACCTTAGATGGGTGGCGAGGCATCGATGCCATCGAGTTTGTGGACGCGGGTGGCAGTACGCAGGAATCGGAACCGGACTGGCCCGTGGAGTGGGATGCGGCGCCCCGGGTTGTGCGGGGCGAGTTGGTTTGGGCCGAGTGGGACCGACCTGGAGTCCTGTGGCTCACCGATCATTTGCCCGGTTGGCAGCCGGTGCACGCCTCCATTCTCGCCGTGGGCGGTTCCTTCCGGCCAGGTCCGGTGGCCCTCACCGCCGGCGGTGTCCTGTCGGATCGCGGCGCTGCGGCCCCGGTGTTCGAGCAGCGCTTGGCGCCCAGGGTTGTGGGCGGGCAGAGCTGGCCACAGGCCTGGCAGAAATTCGCACAGCTTTGGTGTGAGGACAGGGGGCTGCGCTGGGCTCCCAATGGTGAAACCTCCCCCGGGGATGCCCTGCGATTGACCGCGCCCAGCCCGGGCGGTGGCACGCGGCAGCCCTTCGATTTGCTGCGCAGCGGCTATCGCCTGCGCGGTGAGGTCGCCGGCCATGGCGATCCAGCGGCAGCCTGGATTCAGGGCCCATGGAGGGTCGGGCAGGGTGCGGGAGAGCGATGCTTGGCGTCCAGGGCGCCGGGGGCCGTGCATTTGAATCTGGTGCAATGGGAAAGCGTCGATGGCGACATGGGTGCATTCGCCATGGATCTGGCACGCTTCCTGGACTCCGCCGTTGTCCTGCCAACGGATATCGTTTGCAGTTCGGAGCGCGCCGCAGCTGAATCGAGCACCCGGCGGCGCGGGTTGTGGTCCGAGCACAACCCCGCCGCCGAAAACGCGCGCTCCACCTGGTCATCGTGGTGCGCGATCGCCGCAACGCTTTGCCTCTTGGCCAGCTTGGGCGTGGGGTGGACCCGGGGCCGCATCAGCCGCTGAAACTCAGCAACCTTGGGTTGGGCTTCAGGTGCCGCCGGGAGGTGTGGGTTCCTTGGGTTTGCGTCCGATCATGAACATCAGCGCTGTCAAGAATCCGGCCCCGACGATCAAGCAGGCGAATGGGAGCCAACTTCCAGCATTGCCGGCCAGGTAGGCGGCGGGCAAGTAGCCGATGATCAGGGCCGTTCCCATGGTCACCATGGCGTAGGGCATCTGGGTTCGCACGTGGTCGATGTGGTCCGACGCGGAAGCGATCGAGGACATGACCGTCGTGTCGGAAATCGGGGAGCAATGGTCTCCGAAGATGGCGCCCTCTAGCACGGCACCGATCGACATGACCATGAGTAGCTCGCCGCCTAACACACTCTCCTCTCCGAGGCGGAAGGACAATCCAACTACCAGGGGCAGAAGGATGGTCATTGTCGACCAGGAAGAGCCTGTTGAGAAGGCGACTAGTGCGGAGAGCAGGAACAAGGCCAAGGGTAGGGTCAGGGGTGGAAGTGTATCGCCCAGTTGCACAGTGAGATACGTGGACGTGCCCAGGTCGGTGCAAACAGCTCCGAGCATCCAGGCTAGGAAGAGGATCGCGATGGCAATGCCCATGGAGCGCACCGATGAGATCGAAGCGGTGATGATTCCCCCGCGAAGACCAGCAGCAATAGCCAACACGATTGCGGCCCCAAACCCGGCAAGAGCTCCATACATGAGTGGGGTGGCTCCGCTGCCGGCATAGAGCACTTCGGTCCAGCCCTCGAGTGTTGTCATGTTCCGACTGCCAAAGCCGCCGTCTTTCAAAATGAAGAAGAGGGTGCCAAAGACAAAAATCGCTAGAGGTAAGAGGGCATTGACGGCTTTCGGCTGCACGCCATCTTCCATCTCCAAGTCGGTGGCCTCCTTGGAAACCATCGGGCTGGATCCAGGGTTGAGTAATAGGCCGGACCTGGCACGATCCTCTGCACGCAACATGGGCCCGAAGTCGCGTCCGCTAACGACCACCAAACCCACAAAGAAGAGGGTGAACAGGCAGTAGAAGCGATATGGGAGCGTTTGAAGAAACACCGCATACCCATCGCCGATGGACATACCCGCGTCGGGCAGGGAGTGGCTGAAGGTCGA
>JAAETM010000066.1 GCA_024228395.1 bacterium
CAACAAAGTGATCCTGATGGGCAACCTGACCCGGGATCCCGAACTGACCTACACCCAGAGCAACATGGCGATCTGCAAGGTCGGTGTGGCGGTCAACCGCCGCTACCAGAACCAGCAGACCCAGGAGTGGATCGAGAAGCCCACCTTTGTCGACGTCACCATCTTCGGCAAGCGCGGCGAGGCCTTCCAAAAGTTCCACAAGCGCGGGGCTTCGACCTTCCTTGAAGGACGCCTCGAGTTTGACTCGTGGGATGACAAGACCACCGGCCAGAAGCGCAGCAAGCTGGACGTGGTCGCGGACAACTGGGAATTCGTTGGCAGCAAGGGAGCCGGTGGCGGACAAGGCCAGAGCCAGGGCGGCGGGTACGACAGTGCACCTTCCGGTGGCGGCGCACCCGGCGGCTACGGCAACTACGGCGGCGGTGGCGGTGGCGGTGACCAACAGCAACCGGCAGCGCCCCAGGGCGGCGGCGATGCGGGCGACTTCCTCGGTGTGGACGACACCCCCTTCTAAAACCGAAACTCTTCTCAGCATGGGCCCAAAAGGGGCCCATGCTTTTTATCGACATGCAGTTGAGCATCCAGTTTTTTGCGGTCCTGCGCGAGCGTGCGGGACATTCGGAAGTCACCCTCAAGGATCTGCCCGATGGTTTGACCATGGGGGAGCTCAAACGCATTGTTTTGCAGGCTTACCCCACTTTGGGCTGCTTGGACGATGTGACCGGGGTGGTGGGTACCGAGTATGTGATGGACGGTCGCGTGCTCGCACAGGGCGAGTCGATCGCTTTTCTGCCGCCGGTCTCCGGTGGACAGCCCGACTATGAAAAGGGCGAGTTCTACCTGCAGGATGGGGCCATCGATTCCCACGGCCTGGAGGAACCCCTGGTGCAAGGCGACTGCGGCGGATTGGTCATGTTCCGTGGTTTGACCCGCTCCAGCAGCCGTGGCCGCACCGACGTATTGAGCCTTCAGTACGAGGTTTTCGAGCCGATGTCGGGACCCGAGATGGCGCGCATTTTTGACGAGTGCCGAGAGCGCTTCGGTGAACACGCGCGCGGCCCCCTGCGCATGCTTTGCGTGCACTCCAACGGCGTCGTGAAAGTGGGTGAGACCTCCGTGGTTGTGGCCGTGGCCACACCCCACCGGGACACGGCCTTTGAGGCCTGCCGTTTCTTGATCGATGAGCTCAAAGAACGCCTGCCCGTGTGGAAGAAGGAAGTCTACGCCGACGGTGAAGCCTGGGTGGAAGGCTGCAAGCACGCCCACTGAACCGCGTCATCAAGCGGGGGGTTCGCCCCCATAAAACCGATCGATGGGGGACGCACAATTTGCGTCCCCCAATCCCCCCAACCCCCCAATACCATGCAGCCGCGTTTGACCTCCCTGAATGCAACCGAAGTGGAGCGAGAAGAGCTCCCCGTTGACGTTCTCCTGGTTGGTGCCGGACCCGCCAGTTTGTCCTGTGCCATTCACTTGCACCGCCTATTCGAAGAGAAGGGCATCGAGGACAAGACCATCCTGGTGATCGACAAGGCCGAGGAAATCGGCAATCACACGCTTTCGGGCGCTGTGATGGATCCCAAGGGCATCGCCGAACTCTTTCCCAACTGGAAGGAGGACGGCTTTCCGATCCTGTCCGAAGTGAAAGAGGACTGGGCCGAGATGCTCAAACCCGGCGGCGGATCCCGGGCGCTCAAGGGCGCCATGTGCCCGCCCCAACTGCGCAACCATGGCAACTACATGGTCAGCCTGAACCAGATTTGTCGCTGGATGAGCGAAAAGGCCGAGGGGCTGGGCATTGAGATCTACGGTGGTTTCCCCGCTGCGGAAACCATCTTTGACGACGACGGCAAGCGGGTCTTGGGTGTGACCACCCGGGACAGCGGCATCGCCAAGGATGGCAGCCAGAAAGGAACCTTCGAACCGGGCATGCGCATCACCGCCGACGTGACCGTGTTCGCCGAAGGCACCCGCGGTAGCCTCGCCAAAAACCTGGATCGCAAACTGAACCTCAGCCCGGGCAAGAACCCGCAGACCTGGGGCACCGGCATCAAGGAGATCTGGCAGGTGGACCCCGCCATCGGAAAAGAGTGGTTCGGCAAGGTCATGCACACCGGCGCCTACCCCTTGAAGAGCGACTCCTACGGGGGCTCCTTCATCTACGGCATCGCCGAGGACAAGCTGGCCCTGGGATACGTGGTTGGTTTGGATCACAAGGACGCCAAGCTCGATCCCCATGCCCTGTTTGTGCAGTGGAAACAGCACCCCCGGATTCGACCCCTGCTCAAGGGCGGCAAGGTTTTGCGCTATGGCGCCAAGACCATCCCCGAGGGCGGCTACTTCTCCATGCCCAAGCTGTACGGCGACGGGTTTGTGCAGGTGGGGGACACGGCTGGTTTCGTGGACATCGCCAAGCTCAAGGGCATTCACCTGGCGATCAAGTCGGGCATGCTTGCAGCGCAAGCCATCTGCGAAGCGATCCAGAAAGAGGACACCTCAGAGGCTTCGCTCAAGCGCTACGACGATCTCTTTGAAGCCTCCTGGGCCAAGGAAGAACTGTGGAAGACCCGCAACTATCGCCAAGCGTTCGCCAAGGGCATGTTCACGGGCATGCTGGACTTTGGCGTGGCCATGGTCACCGGTGGACGCGGCCTGGTCGCGCGCCGCGACGGCCATGCGGACCACACCACCATG
>JAAETM010000067.1 GCA_024228395.1 bacterium
CAGCCGGCGCATCACCATCCACCGAACCGAAGTTACCCTGGCCGTCCACCAACATGTAGCGCAGGGAGAATGGCTGGGCCATGCGCACTATGGTGTCATACACGGCGGTATCGCCGTGGGGGTGGTACTTACCGATGACGTCACCCACCACCCTGGCAGATTTCTTATATGGCTTATTCCAGTCGTTACCCAGTACGCTCATGGCGAACAGGACCCGGCGATGCACCGGTTTCAGACCATCTCTGACATCCGGCAGCGCCCGTCCCACGATTACGCTCATGGCGTATTCGAGGTAGGAGTGCTGCATCTCATCTTCGAGGTTTACTGGTAGTACTTCTTTGGCAAATTCAGTCATGGAAAGCTATAAATCGTCGGGCTACGACGCATAAATCCTCTATCTGTTTTGACCCGCAACCGAAAAACCGGGGCGACCCGGATTCCGCACAAATAACAACGCCGAATCATACCACACTTAGGGTGACCGCTGCTTTAATTAATAACGCCTGAAATCGCATTTCAGCCCGTCTGAATCATGATGCCATCAATTCTGTGATCTTTTTCGTGTTTGGCCAGTGCACAACACCCTTTTCCGTCACGATCGCATCCACCAGGGCCGCGGGGGTCACATCAAATACCGGATTCCAGGCGTCCACCCCGGTGGCGCCAATGCGTTTTCCACCGCAGCTCAGCACCTCATCCGGGTTCCTGGATTCAATGGGAATGGCCTCCCCCGAGGGAGCAGACATATCTATGGTAGAGGTGGGGGCAGCCACCATCACCTTCACCCCGTGGTGCCTGGCCGCCACCGCCAGACTGTAGGTTCCAATCTTGTTTGCCACATCACCATTGGCCGCAATGCGATCAGACCCCACGATAACCCAATCAATGCCACCGCTCCGCAACCGACTGGCGGCGGCACCATCGGTGAGCAGGGTGACCGGGATCTGGTCCTTGTGCAACTCCCACGCGGTAAGGCGGGAGCCCTGCAGCCAGGGCCGGGTCTCATCGGCGTAGACCCGCTCTATCTTGCCTGCGGCCCAGGCGCTGCGGATCACACCCAGTGCGGTTCCGTATCCGCCGGTGGCCAGGGCCCCGGCGTTACAGTGGGTAATGACAGAGGTTGTGGACTCAATCAGCTCCGCCCCCAGGTCACCCAGGCGGCGACAGGAGGCCACATCCTCCTGGTGAATCCGGTGCGCCTCCTGCAACAGGGCGGGCTCTGGATCTCCAGCATCAAGTTCGGAGATAAGCCCCTGCATCCGCTCCAGGGCCCAGAACAGATTTACCGCCGTGGGGCGGGAGGCCGCAAGGCAATCCATCCCGCTCTTTATGCCCTGCTTCCACCCGGCGCCGTGGGCCTGATAACTCTCACGCGCAGCCAG
>JAAETM010000068.1 GCA_024228395.1 bacterium
CTCAAACCAAATAGCATGCAACCCTGAAGGCGCGGGCCAGTCTATACCCACATGGAAACTGCCCATGTATTTGCCGCTTCGTTGTGGGGTTGTCGTGCGGACCTCGTTCGGGTGGAAGCCCGTTTTGAAGGCAATGAAAAGAACCGCACCGATGTGACCCTGACCGGTCTGCCAGACTCGATACTGCGTGAAAGCAAAGGCCGTCTACTGTGTGCCTTGCGAGAGAACCGCCTGGCCATGGGGTCGGGGAATCTGTTCTTGAACTTGCTCCCTGCCGCGCAGCCCAAGGCCGGAGAGGGACTGGATTTGTCCCTGATCCTGGCCGCCGCTGCAGCGCGCGGGCACCTGCGCTCCCGTCGCCTGGGCACGACCCTGTTCCTGGGTGAGGTGGGTATCGATGGTGGTCTACATGGCGTGCGCGGTGGATTGGCTGCCGCGCTGACCGCCAGGGCCCATGGCCTGACCGACCTGGTCGCGCCACCGGCAACCGCTGAGGAAGCGTCCTGCCTGCCAGGACTGCGTGTGTACGCAGCGGAGTCCATCGCCCAGGTTCTCCTGCACCTGACCAGTGAAACCAGTCCGCTGACGCCCCTGTGTCCACCAACCATCGCACAGCACCAACCGCATGGACCCAGCGTGGACGAGGTGCGCGGCCAGGCCCTGGGCAAGTTCGCCCTGGCGGTGGCCGCGGCGGGTGGCCACCGACTGCTGCTGGTTGGACCTCCTGGCTCTGGCAAGTCCATGTTGGCCGCGCGGCTCACGCGCCTGCTACCGGCACCTAGCCTGGCACAGTGCATCCAAATGACCAACGTGTTGGCTTCCGTCAAACGCTGGCCGGGACACATCGTGTCCCAGCGTCCTTTCCGCGCGCCCCATCACACGGCCAGCTACGCGGGCATGGTCGGAGGGGGGCAGGGGCTCGCCCCCGGCGAGATGACGCTGGCGCACCAGGGCGTGTTGTTCCTGGACGAACTGCCGGAGTTCCGCCGCGAGGTTCTGGAATGCCTGCGCCAACCCCTCGAAACCGGATCCATCACCATCAGCCGTGCGGGGCGCCAAGCCCAATTGCCGGCGAAGGTACATTTGGTGGCTGCCATGAACCCCTGCCCCTGCGGCCATTTCGGGTCCACGCCCAATCGTTGCCGCTGCTCCCCCCACTCCATCCGCCGCTACCAGGACCGCATCTCCGGCCCCCTGCTCGATCGTTTCGATCTGCGGGTGCAAGTGAATTCCCCCACGCTCCCCGATCTCTTAGGCAGCAACCCGAAACAGCCGAATGACGCCCAGGCTGGCCCCTCCGAAAGCACACTCATGCAAACGATTCTGCGGGCGGAAAATCAACGCTTCTGCCGCAGCCAGAAGCTGAACAATGTGGACCTCTCCACCGGGGAACTGGATCGTTGGGTTCCAGTCGATGCATCAGGGGTCAAGCTGCTAGAGAACGCCAGCGGGCGCACCCCCCTATCCGGGCGCAGTATTCAATCCCTGCGCAGGGTGGCGCGCACGCTCGCGGATATGGACGGCGCAGAACTCCCCGGCCCCAACCACCTTGCGCAAGCCCTTTCTCTGCGCTTGGATTGGACGGAACAGGACAAGCCGGTGCTTCCCTAACCCTTAGTCTGGCTGAACTCTCACACGTCACCCGGCGGCACCACTGCCACCTCCGGGGTGGGGCATACCATTTCGAATCCGTTGGCTGGCCGAGTGATCTGCGGCGACGCGCCGGGAATCATCCATGTGCAAGCGGCCCGCCGGCCGATCACATTTTGTGCCGGCTCGGCACCTTGTGGATCTTCTTGTCCAGGAGCGGCGCCGCTGCTTCCATGGCCCTGGCCCGTGCCCCCCGATCCCGCACCGGAGCCTCGCGACGCCACTTCTGATCCAGGCGCCGCCAAAGTGTCTCATGCATCGGGCGTGCCCAAGGTCCGCGATCGCGTGTTTGGATTCCCAGGCAGTGGGCTCCATTCAATTCGAATGCCAAACTGGCCGAGGAGTTTTTCGCCCTCCAAATCACCGCGCGGGGCGTTTGAAGGCCAGGGTGCATCCACTGCAATGAGGCCGAGCGGGCCAGGTCCAGCACGTGAACATAACCCTGCTCCCAAGTTCCCAATTCTCCATTCCAAAGCACCAAGGGTCCCGGTTCGCAATCCCCCATGCGAGCTTTTTGCAGCAAACCCAAGCGGGTCACAACTGGCGAACCAGCGGCATTCTGCAGCGTGACCGTGGCGTGGGCTAGGCGCGACTTCAACCCATGGCGCAGCACCCACCAGCTCCCCACTCCACCGGTCTCAGCAATGACCGTATGGGCACTTCCCTGACCCAGGGCTCGCTCGCGCCAAATCATTTTCAGGTGCGGACCATTGCTCCCCCCGTGGTCAAACGCAACCTGATGCTCCGAAAGCACCAACTGGCCGCCTTCAAAAACCGTATCCCATTCCAGAATATCCAGCTCCCCACGGCCATAGCGCCGGAGGGCCATGATTGCATACGGAAGGGAATCCTCCCCCTCGGTGAACTCAAAATACTCCGCTCCAGATGCGGTGGAGCAAGCGGGGTGCTGTTCCTCGGGTGGATCCACGTGCCCGGTCGCAACCGGATGGGTCGCCTCGGCGACCTCCACAACTTCCACGGTGAAGGGTCCCACCAGGGTGGGGTCGGTGCAGGCCTGCTCGTCGGCCCCCGCCAGGGTGCCGCAAGTCATCAGTATCCAATGGAGTATGCTCACATTCCTGTTTCGGCCCAATCTGGATCCAACTGAACGGTCTCCCAGGTCCTGACCAGGTTCCATTCCAGCCCATGGGGCTGGCATGCCGGACCTATTTGCGGGTTTCTTGGCGCAGCCAAGCGCCATAGGACGGTGATGCGCCCGAGCAGATCAGGACCAGGAACTCGGGCACATCGTAGTCATGGAGGGCCTCCAAACGCTCACGAAGCGGCTCGACGAGGCTCTGACGGGTCTTCAGGTGGAGTGGCACCTCCGACTGCTCGCACAATTCGCCCTGCCAGTGATAGTGACTGCGTACCGGTGCCAGAACCTGGGCACAGGCCACCAGTCTTTCCTTCACGAGAACCCCGGCCAGCCGCGTGGCCAGGTCCCCATCCCCACAGGTGGTGAGCACTAAAACGGGCGGATCGAAATCTGGCTTCAACTGGGGCTTTTCCATGGCGCAAACCCCATTACAATCCTCCCGTCACCCAAAGATCAAACAACCATGGGAATCTTTCACCAACTGGCCGTCGCCACCCTGCCCCTCATCCCGCGCCCGGTCATGCGCAAGCTAGCGGGCCGCTACATCGCTGGAGAAACCCTTGAGGAAGCCCTCGGGCGCTTGCAGCAACTGCATGCCGAGGGATTCTCCGGAGTGCTCGACCTCCTGGGCGAAGACGTGCAGGGCGAAAGCGAGGCTCGTACTGTCCTGGCCGAGTACAAACTGGGCGCAACCAAGATCGCTGAACTCGGGCTCGACGCCTATGTATCGGTAAAGCCCACCCACTTCTGCATGCAGAAAGATGGCGACTTGGCCTTTGAGCTGTACGACGATCTGATCAGCCACTGCGCGAAACTTGGGCAACGCATGCGCGTGGAAATGGAGGATCACCCGACCACCGATGACACCTTGGCGCTCTTCACAAGATTGCGCGCCAAGCACAACAACGTGGGCCTGGTCATGCAGTCGCGCCTCTTTCGGAATCCGGCCGACATCGAGGCCCTTCCCACCCCCGAGCCGGGCGGGCACATAGACATCCGCATGGTCAAGGGTATCTACCTGGAACCGGCTGAGATTGCCCACACACGGCCCGACCCCATCCGCAAGGCCTTCATTGAACAGTGCATCAGCCTTTGGAGCAGCGGCCACTTCGTCGCCATCGCCACCCACGATGACGGAATGGCCCAGACCCTCTTGGCACACATTGCTAGGGAGAACATCCCCCGCGAGCTCTACGAGTTCGAGGTGCTGCTGGGCGTACGTGAATCACTTTGGCGGGGCTGGTCCAAGAAGGACCTAACCGTTCGGGTCTACGTGCCGTACGGCCCGGAGTGGCGCGCCTACTCACAACGCAGGCTGCGCAAGAATCCCGAGATGCTGAGGAACGTGGCCTTGGCCATGTTCAGAAAGTAGGTCGAGGGTCGCTGTGTCCCTCGGCGCAACTCCCCAAATCTGTTCCTTCAAGAACCCTGTGCCGAGCAGTACAGGACGCGATGTTCCACAAGATGCAGGAGTGCGCATTGATCCTCAATCAATCCGATTGCAGGTCTACAGCCCAGTTCAAATTGCTGCCAACCGCCGTATCGAAACCGGTCCGCAGGTAGATCATTTGGCCCCGTAACCTGAGGGCAACCAGAGGGTCCGTAGTGTCGGCGCCCACCAACGACACGGCGGTGGCACGCGACATGAATGTGGGCTTCTCAAACCCCAATTCGATCAACGTTGCGCCCAAGGTGTCAGGGAGCAAATCCCCCTCCGCCTTGGGAACAAAAAGGAACCGCAGTGTGATGCCTCCAGATCGCAAGCGCGGTGCCACCGCAGCCAAGGAGGTGAGCATGCGGTCACAGGGTTCCCCAGCCTCCGCCACGAAAATCAACTGATCGCCTGCTTGATGGAGCTTCGCCTCCATCAGCTTCTCGAAGAAGTCCGCGGGCTTGGGGCCTGAGAAAAAACGATTTCCCGGATCCCAGCCAGGCCCGATGTCCAAGGGCAACTCGACGTAGGTTGTTTCACCGCTTTGGACTTCGAAACGTCGCAACCGGCCATAAACGCTTCCCCCTGGGACGCGGTTCACGCTGCACAAAATGTGTGGCCCCGCATCCCATTCCTGTTGACCAAGGGAGGGATCCCACCAGGGTGCTTGCAAGTAACCAGCTTTCAGCCGAGCCACATTGAAGTTCTTGTAGGACTCAGCACCATCGTACCGTTGCCCACCTCGGGTGAAGGCCAAGTCGAGCTGCCCCTTGGACCCGCCGCCCCCCCCATCGGGGTCGATCACGAGGCCTGTAACCGCATCCACAACCAACCACCCATCGACCCAAGCTTCCACTTTTCCGTGGGAGTAACGTGCAGGGAATCCCTGGCAGCGAAGAAAACCAACCAAGCCGACCTTAAGATCGATGGTAGTTCCCACGCCAAGCTGCCAAGTCTGCGCAGGATTCAAGCGAGTTCCAAGAAGCCCGCCAGTTGTTTTGTCGGTGTGGTCTACCCAAGTCATTAGCGCCATACCTAGGGCTTGGCGCGGTGTTTCCTCCCCTACAACCACCACCTCGATGTCTTCGCGCCAAGCGCCCCCAGGCTCACGCTCAATCCTGCACGCGAGCAGGCCTTCCGCGAACACATCGTCAGGAATCTGCATGCCTCGCAGCGAACGGGTTTGCAGGGCTCCATCGATGTGGGAGCGCATAGCGTCCGCATCCAGCTCCAAGAGGTCCTTGTCATCAGCGGCAGCAAGGAAGGTCAATACAGCCTCCCGGCCACCGGCATCGGAATAGTAACCCAGCAAATCCACCAAGGTCGACACGTGGGTGAACGGCTTGGTGAGAACGGATCGAAAGCGGGTGCCCTCCAATTCGGGTAAGGCATCTATAAGTTCCTGTTCCTTGGCGCTAGGTTCACGCAACTTGTTTCGATCACCAGCGCGACTTGCGATGCGCCGATTCATGGCGGCGTTTTGAACATCTGTGACCAACTTCAGGTTGCGGGCCGGCCGTGCCGCGGACTCGGGATAGCGCAGCCAAAATCCCGGAGAGGCGTCCAGGTCGTAACGATCCTCTCCATCCAAGCTCAACTCGATGATTTCGCCGCTCGGCCCTCCCGCGACCTCCAGCAACAACTCTTCTCCATCTCCCGCGGTGAATGCATATTCGCCAGGCCCCAGGTCAATCATGGTTCCTGACTTCACTTTTGCAATGGAACGTAAGCTGCCAAAATTCAAGACATTCACATAGACCCAAGTGTCAGGGCCCGCCCAACCCGCATCCAGATTTACCGTCACATGAATTGGATCTGTGTAGACGGCCGTGCTGTTGATCACCGTACTGCCATCCTGCGCCCGATACAGGGGCTCCGGGCTCGGATCGAATTCCCCATAGCCGGTCGAACGCACAAAACCCGTGCGCCGGGCCGATGCAGCGAACCACGCGTTGTTGAGGCACTCGCCCGGTTCGCAACCACCTAGGAACCACCAACGTCCATCGGCCCAAACCTCCACCCAGGCATGGTTGTTGTCCGTGAAGGACCAATAAGGGGTGGAGCACGCGCGTGCCGGAATTCCCACCGAACGTAGGGCGCAAATGTTGAGAATCATCTCTTCTTCGCAACGACCAATGCCCCGGGCCACGGTGGTCAAGGGTCCCATGTCCCGGCCGCTGGTAGACTTGAAGGTAGCCTGCTCACGACACCAACGGGTCACCGCCAAAGCCGCCAATTCCATGGTTTCCGCGTCCTTCACGCGTGGCCAAATTAGGGCGCGGAATTCCTCCCTCCAGGCTTGGGCAGGTTCTTGACTGACCCGGTGCGGAACGACGAAGTGCAACCAAAGCTTGCGGGGCAGCTCGTCTTTCCAGGGGGCTTCCTCATACGTCCGCACGGCACCCTCCACATGTTCACGGAGCATGGGCAAGTCCAATGCGGCACAATCGGAAAGCGGCAACCAGGCCAATATCCAGGTGGCGGCTTCCTGCTGCAGGCTTCCATCGGGCAAGGATTTCAACCATACCCCGATACGCTCCCCATCCAAATGCCTGTCCAGGTTTTCCTGAACGCGCACTCCCAGGGTCTGATCTTGCAATACTGGCGAGCCCTGCGAGTATGTTGCAAGCACCAAAAAACACACGGAACAAAGGACAAGGGAGATTCGTGACATGCTGGATACCGGGTCGATGTTGCAACACTCCACCCCATCCGAGCTCCCCATGGGAAGCCGGCCGGTGATAGCGAAATCACACCTTAGCGCCAGACCTGTGCGATTGGAATCATGGCCTCCTCAAGTACCCTCCGCAGCCCTCGATACGCCCCTGCACCGCTCGAGCAGCGGCGTCTGGCAGCAAGCTGCCCGAAAAAGAGCGGCTTTTTGGCCTGCTAGCGCCCCATTGCCAAGCGACTGGCAAGGATCTCACTGAGTCCCGATTGCTGCCGAATTTTGGCTTGGGTCCCTCGGTAATCGTAGACAACGCGATGCCAGGTGACCCACCCCGACTCAAAGATCGCATAACACGCCCGGGAATCCCCGTCCCGCGGCTGCCCCACCGACCCCACATTGATAAAGTACTTGGTCCCTTCTTCGAGCTCAAAAACGGTTTCCGGCTCTCCACTGAGTCCATGAAATTTGAAGCCGCTGTCCAGCACGCCACCATGATGGGTATGGCCCGCAAAGGCGATGCCCTCAAAGCTCTCAAAAACGGAGCGCAGCTTCCCTGGGTTTAGAAAACCATCCGTGGACAGCACATATTCGCGCACGGGATCACGGGGCGATCCATGCACCAACAGGAATGCCCCGTCCTTGTGGCTCAGAGGACGCTCCTTGAGCCACGCCCAACGCATTTTCACGGCCCTGGAACTGTACCAATGGGGCCGCATGCGCTTGCGCGTGAACTCGAGTGCGCCCCGCGCATGGGAATTGAAATCACTGGCCCCATGGAACAATCCATCGTCGTGATTGCCCATCAAACTTTCCTCACAGCGTTCACGAATCAGATCCACGCAGTACTCCGGCTCCGCCCCATACCCGACCACATCCCCCAAGCAATAGACCTTATCCACCGATTGGGTGTCGATGTGCGCAAAGACAGCATCGAGGGCTTCACGATTGGAATGGATGTCGGAAATCAGGGCAATTTTCACATTTTCCACCCTGGAAGACTGTCATTCCTGGCCTGTTCGATTGCCGCCAACACCAGGACCTTTTCGGCCTCGGCCGGAGACATCTTCAAGGAAGCACCGGACGCCTTGACATGGCCCCCTCCACCGAAGGTACGCGCCAACCGATTCACGTCGTAATCCGTCTTACTGCGCGCGGAGAGTTTGCATACACCGGCCTCCACTTCGCGGATGAAGAGAACCACCTCCACACATTCCACGGAGCGCAGCAGATCGAGGACATCGTCGCTATCGAGGTTCCCACTGTCGCCGGCCGCATCCAGCGGGATGGTCACCGTCGCGAGTGCGCCACCGGCGTGGTAGGTCAGCATGTGCAAGGCCTTGCCAACATCTTGGGGATGTTCCCTGGCCTTGCGCTGGTAGATCGATGCGTAGATCTTCTCCGGGGCCAACCCCTTCGCCACCAGTTCACCTGCGATCCTCAGGGTCTCACCATCCGTATTGGAATACTTGAACCAGCCCGTATCACTAACGATAGAAGTGAACACCCCCATGCGCCCCACCGCGGGCAACTCGTAGCCCAAGTGCTCGGCCAGGCGATAGATCAAAACCCCTGTGGCCGACGCGGAATCATCCACAATGGCAGCATCCCACCAGGCCGTCTCCGGTAGCACGTGATGGTCGATCACCATCTTCTTGCAGGGCAGGGCTTCCAACACTGGAGCCATGTCTGCCGTACGCGAAAGTTCGCTGCAATCCAAAAGAATGACCAGATCATGCTCGGGAAGCTCCCCCTGAAAAATCTCGAACGGCACACCATCTCTCAGGAAATCAAACTGCTGCTCGGGCTTATGGGAGTTGTAGATGTGAACCCGCTTCCCCATGGACTTGAGCAGAGGATACAAGGCTGCCTCAGCACCGATGCAATCCCCATCCGGTCGGACGTGACCTGTGAGTAGGATTCGATTCGATGCCTGAATCAGATCCACGGCTGCCTGGTCTATGGGGGGAGTGTTTTGGGTCATGGTGCGGGGAGAGCCTCTGGGTATCCGAAAATTCTAACCAAGCGGTGCACGGGAGCGTGAAGCCAGAAATGGTCAATGCTGGAGAAGACTGAATCAAAACGGCTTGGGCACACCATCGGAGCCCCCAGAATAGATGGCTGGAATCCGCTGGGATCGCGCAACCGGGTGGAATCCGAGCCCCTAAAACACGTGGCTTCCACCGACCCAAGTACGTCCAGCGGGGAGATTTTCCCGGGTCAATACCTGCAATACGTCGACGGAGCGCTGAATTTCAGCCTCAAAATGGACCAAATCAGCGAGCAGCCCCACCTCGATGCGCCCCACATCATCCGACCAGCCCAAGGCTCGCGCGCCATGTTCTGTCGCCATTCGAAAGGCCTGCCCCGCATCAACCTGCGGGAATGAATCACGCAACAGGGCGACCTCCCGTCCCATATCCAAGCACTCATTGCTCGCCTGGGAGTCCGTTCCAAGAGCCAAACAGACGCCGGCCTCAAGATAGCGCTGCAGGGGAAAAGGCCCACGCCCAAAGAAAAGATGGCTGCCCGGGCAATGCACGACCGAAACCCCGGCTCGGGCCAACCGCTCCTCCTCGCCGGGCGCCGGCCAATTCCCGTGTGCCAAACTCAGATGGGGCGCCAACAATCCGGCCCCCTCCAACACATCCAAGCCACTGCGGCGCGGGGAGTCTCCCAGAAGATCCCCGAAGGGCCCGGTGCCATGGAGCAACCAATCCACCTCTTCTTGGGTTTCGGACCAGTGCACCGTCACCGGGAGAGAGCGTTTGCGGGCAAGTTTCGCCATCCCCTCCATCAAACCTGGAGAGACCGTAAAAGAAGCGTGGGGCGCCAAACCTTCTTGCAAACCCGGACGCAATTCTAGGGGCTCCGCCACCGATGCCAAGGCCTTGTGGCTGCGATGCTGATGGAAAGCATCCAAGGCCTCCCGATACAACCGCATACGAATCGGAGAATCCAGCGCTCCCCCCACATTCTGGGAGTCTATGTCACCTACGCTGGTGGTCCCCCCTTCCAGCATCCGCTTGGCTCCAAGCTCGACCCCTTGGCGATAATCGACCAAGTCCAGCTCTCGCTTGGCTCGAGTGAGGTGCCCGATCCACCCCGAGAAACCCTGATCCACGGGAATCTTCCCGGCCAGCTCGGTCAGTTCCAAATGACAATGTGCGTTCACCCAGCCCGGTGCCAGAATCCCGGAGGGGAGGGAGTGCACTTGGGCGGAGCTCTCCCGCGCCCATCTTCGTGCCGCCGCGTGATTGTCAAAGACCCTTGCGATCCTGCCCTTTGACAAAGCGACGCCTCCACCTTGGATCACCACCGGGCCCGCGCCAATCACCCACTCCGCCAGAAGGACCTGTACGGGGTTCGATTGCGGGGAATGCGGGAAGTTCTGCATGGGCCCGGGCGACGGGGAGCGGCGATTTAGGGGGCCGAAAGAAAAGGGGTCGCCCGGTCACAGACCGGGCGACCCCCATATTTTCACAGCCCTTGGATCATTCCGCGTCTGCGCGGATGGTCAAGTTGGTGATGCCATTGACCGAAGCCAGGGTCACACCAGGGATATCGCCATTGCCCGGATCGTTGGTGTTGTCGAACATGATCGTGTAACGGAATATGTTCACACCCAAGCCATTGAGTTTGGCGGGATGGTCGACCCAAGTGGTCAAGGAGCCGGGAACGATATCGCTGGCAATACCTTCGAGAACCACGTTGCAGGGGTTGGCAAGAGGGGCCTCGGAACGAGCCCCCTGGAAACGCACTACAATGGGCGATCCAGCCTGGCCTGAGTCGCCAAGCAAGTTGTCATAGGTGCTTTCGAAGCCACCGACACCAAATGCGCTACCTGCAGCGCGGAAGGATTCCGCGCTTTCCGTACCGCCGGGCTGCCAAAGCACGTCCATGTCCCAACCGGGGCCGATCCCGTCATCCTCGGCAAAGTCCACCGTGGAGAAACCACTGGGCAATTCAACCCAGCAAGAAACCGAAGCGCAGACGGAATCGGGACGCTGCGTTTGAGCCACAAAACCACCGGAATCAACACTCAGGAAGTCCAGGGACTTGTCCTCGTTGCTGAAGGGAGCCACGCCGTCGCCCGTGTAGGGCAAGAAGGAAGGAGCCACGTCCTGGTGCAACAGGGCCGTCACACCGGTTTCGATGCGTACCAATCCCATGGAGCCGTCTCCGCCCGTAATATTCAGAGACCAGCTACCGACACCACCGGTGCCGCCGGTCACATCAACACGGCCTGAAACAGGAGATATCTGGACCACCGATCCTTGAACACGTAGGGCTCCACCGGAGCCCCCGCCGCCAGGCATGGCAAAGCGACCC
>JAAETM010000069.1 GCA_024228395.1 bacterium
AATTGCGAAACTATGCCCAGATGCAGACACTCGTCGACCAGTGGGTGGAAGCTTCAATCGAGATCTGCGAGATCAAACTGCAGGAGTCTCGGCAAGCCGCCAAGGGCTAATCCGAGGCTGTAGAACCACGCACTCTCAAGATTGGTGAGAGTGGAAACGAAAAGAGCCCACCGCAAGTTGTGCTTGCGGTGGGCTCTTTGGTTTCGATCCGAAGGATCAGACCTGCAGGGCGGCGAGACGCTTGCTGCGATCCCCCGCGAAGCGGCGGATGCCTTCTTCCAGCGAGACCGAGTCGATCTTGGCGTCCTTCTTGACCTCGGCTACCGATCCACCCACACGCCAACGGTTGTCGTGGTCGGCGGTCATGGCGTAGCCTTCGGCGATCTTGGAGGCGAGCCAGGGGTGCATGCCCATTTTGCAGCCGTTCGAGATCACGGTGGAGTCGAGCCACTCGGACTTGTGCAGGATGCCGTCGCGGTATTCCTTGGGCTGCAGCTCGAACAGTTCGAAGGACGTGGCGCAGACGAGTTTCACGTTGGGCATGGTCTTGTCGGACTGGAACTTGGGCAGCAGTTCCATGATCGACTCCATGGTGGAGGTGCCTTCCACGATGAGGGTGCCTTCGCGGGGGCGTGACTCATCGAAGGGTCGGATCACGTAGGCACCTTTGGCGGCGTCCATGTGCGAAGCCATGCCGAGGGCGGCGCGGTCAGGGACCTGGACGGCGGGGCGCGTCAGGTGCAAGGCCACGATCGGCGCGTCGGTTTGCAGGGCGGCGGCCATGCAGGGTGCGACCTCGTTCGGCTCCCACGGGTGCAGGTTGATGATCTGGCCCATGGGGAACAGTTGCGTCACTGCGGGGGAGAAGATGCCGAAGTGGGTGCGGCTGTCTTCGGCGGTTTCGGGGCCGGAGTGGCCGACGACCCAGATGACCTTGCCGGTCTTGAGGTCGCAGTCTTGGGTGAGCTGGCTGAAGAGGCGGAACATGCCGTACTTCAGGTAGCTGAAGGATCCGTAGGTAGACGTGGCGCCCCAGAAACCGGAGAAGTTGTCCTCGGGGGTGGAGCTCAGGTTCACGGTGGCTGCGCCGCAGATCAGGCCGGAGTTTGCGAACTCGGTGATTTGCTGGGGCAGGATGGCGCCGTCGGGTGAGTTGTTGCGGTCGTACCAGCCGGGGCCTTTGGCGTCGCCGAAGTCGGCGCCGAAGCCGGAGAGGGCGGTGGAGTCGGCCAGGTCAGCGGAGGCTGCTAGGACCAGGGGGCGGCCGGTTTCTTTGAGTGCGTAGGAGTTCATCCAGGCGCCGAAGGTCTTGAAGCCGTCCTTGTTGGCGGCTTTGGCGCCGGCTTTGAGGAAGAGTTCCTTGGGCAGGGTGTCCTGGTTCAGCCAGTCCAGGTTGTCGGTCAGGTTGCGGCTGGTGTCGTACTTGTTGGTGTCCAGTTTGGTCGGAATGGCGTCGGCCAGATCGAGCAGGCGGTCGGCCAGGTACTCGGCCAGGCCTTCGGTGTTTTCGAGCACGCTGAAGACGGTCTGGAACCAGCTTTCGCTCTGCTTGCGGCAGGCGTCCTCACCGGTGTCGGTGGTGTCGCCTTGGCCTTCGAATTGCACGCCGTACTTGTCCGTGAAGTCCTGACGGCAGCGCCAGAAGAGCTCGGAGTTGCGGCCGTGGACCTTGCCGTGGGAGGGGGCGTCGTAGACGTGGTAGCCGCGGCCTTTTTGGGTCTTGAACCAAACGCAGCCGGGGCGGCCTTCGGTGCTTTCGGGGTGGACCACTTCCAGGAGCGCGCGGGTTAGGCTCGCATAGTCGTGGCCGTCTTCGGCGCCGGAGACGCGCCAGCCATAGGACTCAAACCACTCCTTGGGAGTGCCGAAGGCCACGTCGGAGTTGGAGAACTTGTCGAT
>JAAETM010000070.1 GCA_024228395.1 bacterium
GTCTTCTCGACCTGCACCTGATTGAGTTCCCGACCCAAAGCCTCCCGACTGTGTTCCAACTCCAACCTCTCCTGGTCCAAACGGGACAGGACTTGGTTTTCGTTTTCAAAGTCGACCTCGGCGGTTGCAGCCAAGCCGCGAGCAGAGGCGAGTTCCGCCCTGAGCGTTTCGAGTTCCTGGCGCAAACGGGATTGATCCTCGGTCGTGCGTTGCAATTGATCGCTCAACCCGGTCAGCCGTAAACGCTGGGCAGCACACTCGCTCTCCGCAGTCGCCACAGACTTGCGCAGTCGGTTGCGCTCCTCGCGGCGGTCCTCGAGTCGTGCATGCAGCTCGGCCAGTTGCTCGCTGCGGCGCTGGTGCTCCCCGGAAATGGCCTCTAGTTTGCCGCGCAGGCTATCGATGTGGCGCGACCACTCATCAGCCTGGGATCGACGCCCCACGGCACCTTGGGTCACCTCGCGGTAGCCCCCCACCAAACCGGCCGCATCCACCAATTCCCCACGCGGGGTCACAAAACGCCAAGCGGGATTTTCCGACACCAATTTGAGGGCCAAGTCTAAAGAACTGACCACGACCACATCGCAACAAAGGGCGCGGGCCAGGGCCTTCATCTCCGGTTGGCAGCGCACAAGATCGGAAAGGCGGCCTTCGACCCCATTGCCGTAACGGGCGAACAGGGCATAATCCGAGGGGGAAGGACAAACCGGCGCACCCAAACCAGGGGGCACCACGACCGGAATCTGTCCCACTTCGTCCTGCGCGGCCCAATCGACGATGGCGCGGGCCACATGGGCATCGCGGGCCACCACTGTGGCCGCTCGCTCTCCGAGTACCACGTCGAGGGCCCGGGCCAGGCGCGTATCGATACCCAAGTGGTCCGCGACCACGCCAACCAGGCCTTCGGAATTGCAGGGGCCTTGCCCCTCTTCGATAACCTCCATGAGCTGGCGCGTTCCACCGGAGAGTTCCTCCTGCTGACGTTCGTGATCCAACAAGGAATCCCGGCGAGCCGCCAAGCCGGCGATCTCCACGTCGAGTTCGCGGCCCTGGGTCTGCAGGGCTTCGCACTGTTGTTGCTCATCTGCCGCGCGATCGGCCAGTGCGCTGCACTCCCCCTCCACCGCACGAGACTTGGCGGAATGGGACTCCACACGAACCTGCAACTCGGAAACCAGTTGTTCTACTTGGCTGCTTTCCTGCGCGCATTGCTGCAGGCGCTCGGCCACCAGGTTCAACCGCTCCTGGGCAGGCTCCTGGGATTCGTCCAAGTGCTGCACGCGGTTGACGGACGCGGAACGCCGGTTCAAGGCTTCCAGCACCTTGCCGTTTTGGGTTTCGACGCCCGCGCGCGCTTCCTTGTAACGGGCTGCCAATAGGTGGTGTTCTTGACCGAGGCGCTTGGCACCGGCTTCCGCTTCCTGGGCCTCGTTTTCCAGGCCAGCGGTACTTTCTACCATGCTGCCCAATTCCCTGCGATGCTGCGCGAGCTGATCGCGCAGGCCTTCAGCGCGCTCCTCCTCTTCGCGGGATGAGGTCATCCACGAGGCCACGCGCAAGACCAACTGCTCGCGACGCTCCTCCAGGGCGCGAACCTCGCCTTCCAATCGGCCGGCATCGGACGAGGCGCGGTCCAGATCTCCGACCACGCGCGTGCGGGCCTCTTCGGTCTCGTGAATTTCCCCGTCGTGGGCCGCGCGCTTCTCGCGCAGTTCCTCGCACAGGGTTTCCAACTGGGCCAGCTCAGGGCGCAGATCCCCGAGCTCACCATTGAGCTGGAACAGTTTGTGCTTGAGGTGCCGCGCACGTTCGGTGGTCCACTCCTGCTTGGCGACCACATAACGCTCCGCCTTGCCCGCTTGGATCTTGAGCGAACGCACGCGTGTGCGCAGCTCCCCCATCACGTCTTCCAAGCGCTCCATATCCTGGGCCACGCGCTTCAGGCGTAGCTCGGTTTCGTGCTTGCGCTGGCGGTAACGGCTGGTTCCTGCGGCCTCTTCGAAAATCGCGCGGCGCTGCTGGGGGTTGGCGGAGAGCACGGCGTCTATGCGCCCCTGCTCGAGAACCGAGTACCCGCGACTTCCCAGCCCCGTGTCGAACAGCATGTCCTTCACGTCCTTCAGACGAACCTTGCCGCCGTCGATCAGATACTCCCCCTCGCCGCCCTTGTACAGGCGGCGGGTGATGGCGACTTCCGAACCGCGGCCTTCCAGCTCCTCGTCCGTGTTATCGAGCACCAGAGTGACCTCCGCCACGGACAAACCAGGGCGGCTGACGGACCCCTTAAATATCACATCGGTCATGCCCGATCCACGCATGGAGGTGGGTCGGGTCTCGCCGAGCACCCAGCGCACGGCGTCGACCACGTTACTCTTGCCGCAACCGTTGGGACCGACGATGCCGGTCAGGCGATTGCCGTCGAAATCCAAGACGGTGCGATCCGCGAAGGATTTGAAACCAAAAAGTTCTAGACGTTTGAGGTGCATGAAGAAGTCAACCGATGGTGCCGAACAAGGATCCATCCGAGGAATCCGGGGCGGGCGTGGAGGACGAAAGAGGTGAGTGTTCTAAGTGTTCCGAACGCATGGCATCGAATCGACGCCAAAGGGCCAGATGCGGGCGAACGGAGGGCCCATCCCCATCTACGGGACCGTGAACGGGGCTTTCCAGGGTATTGAGGGCTCCGCTGCGCACTCCGACCAGCAGCCTGGCGAGGAAATCAGCAGCGGGCTGGGAGCGTTCCGGGGTGGCGCGCTGGGGCAAGGAACGGGTGTGTTCGCCCAGGCCCGCGGCGCCCCCGCAGAAACCCAAGGAATAGTTGGCCACGCGCTCACCCTCCGGTGTGGGAAGGTCGGAGAACAGACGCTGCTGGCGGCTGTTGTCCAAATTGCCATCCGCGCGGGCAAAACGAATACTGGCTCCAGCTCCAAAAGCGGAGTCCAAACGCACATCCAGGTTCTCCTCGCGACCGAAACGCGCAGCGGCTTCGGCCATCAAGCCCAGGATGCGCGCGCCCTGGTCCGCACGCAACTCACCGTCCCCCAGGATGCGCAGGGCTTGCAGCAAACCGACGGGGGTGACCGAGTACTGGGTGCGTGATTTCAACTGTACGGGACCCGTTTCCCCATTCTTGGCCTGGAAGGCCGCCAGGTTGCTGAGGGCCCGAACCGCCTTACGTAGCAATTCGACGATCTGCTCCAAGAAACGTTCCTCGCGCCAAGAGCCCGCAGCCCTTGCGAGCCGCGGAAGGTTGAGAGCCACGGAGCCTCCGCAGGCCAGGGCCCCGCGCTCGCGCCCCTTACGCCGACAACCCGGTCCCACGTAGCGGTCACCACCTCCGTGCCACACGGGTACTAGGCAGCCGGCCCCCAAAAGGGCGTCGATGCCATCGAGCAATTCCGGGTCGCGCACGAGCGCGCCCTCGACCTCAGAGACTTCAAGAAAGAGCCGCGGGAGGCGTGCGCCCTGCCGCAGAAGGCCGCTCCCTTCGCGCAGCAGCACGGCCGCCCAACGCTCCCCTCGACCGCCCGGGGAACTGATATCCAATGAGCGCCCTGTGGCGCCGATCATGGCCGAGGCGGCCAATAGGAATTCGCGGGTGATCGCAGCAGCCCGTGCTCCACGGCCAATGCCACCCAGCGCACTGTGCAAGTCCTCGATCACGACGCCTCGAGAGGTGTTCGCTAGCAGGGAGGCCACCGCCCCCAGGAGTTCCATGGGCGTGCTCACACTGGGCGCGCCGCGCAATAGGAGTTCCGCCGGAATGGTCAACACCAAGGGCCGATGGGGCGCCCCCAGGCTTTCCACTTCCAGGGCACCTGTCTTCTGAAGGTCGGTGATCTCGGGATCCAAGATATCTTCCAGTGCATAGCGGCGCAGCAATTCGCCACCGATGCGCGAGACCACCCCCTTAGTACAGATTGAGTCAGCGCCCGACTCAAATGCCCGGGGATTGCGGAACACTTCGCGCAGGTCGTGGCGAGGTATGCCCACCGGCTCCTGACGCTTGAGCGCTTCCTCCAAGCCCATGGCACCCAACTCGTTGTCCACAAAAGCGCGGATGAGAGAAGAGGACAAACGCCGCAAACCAGCGTCAAACACACGTTTCTCCACGCGACGGGCCACTTCACCCGCGATCTCCTGGGGCAGCTCCGCCTCGCGCATCAATGCGGAAACGATACGGGTCAAATTCCAAGGCGTGGTACCGGACCCGTCGCGCACCATGGGCATGCGGCCGCCGCTGCGCGGGTCCGAATCGGAGACGACCACCTCGAGGGCGGCACGTGCTCGGGCCCTGCGATCACGCTGCAAGATGTAGGCCCGGGCCACCGCCACGTGACCCATCTGCATCAACGCTTCCTCGACCAATTCGCCGAGTGTGGATACGGTGAGAAAAGGGGCCGGCTCGCCCTGGGCCATCCGCCGTTGCAGACGGTTGCTGGCGGCCAAGCGCACCACGCTGACGACTTCACCGGGCAACAACGGATCCTCCATTGGCACCGAAGAGAGCGCCAGATGCAAACTTTCCTGAAGCCGAACGGAGTCCAACGGGGCGAAGTTTCCTCCGCGCACTTGAATCAAGATCGACAACGGCTCCTCGGAATCGTAGGGAACCATCAACCCTCACCTTCGGGGGCCACAGTCTTGGACTTCTCCGTTTCGACAGGCCTATCCAACATTGGGCGCAATTCATCCATGAATTGCCCCACTTCTTTAAACTCTCGATAGACGCTGGCGAATCGAACAAAAGCGACCTTGTGCAAACCGCGCAACTCCTCCATCACCAAGGATCCGATCACCGAGCTAGAAACCTCCCGGTCGTATTCGGCCTTGCACTTGGATTCGATCCTGGCCACGCAAGTTTCGATATCCTCCATGGACACGGGCAACTTTTCGCAGGCGCGCAAGAATCCTTGCAGGATTCGTTCCCGATCGAAGCGCGCGCGCTCCCCGTTCTTCTTGACCACCCGTAGGGGGCTTTCCTCCACGCGCTCATAGGTGGTGAAGCGCATCAGACACTGCAGGCATTCCCTGCGCCGGCGAATGACCTCGCCATCGGCGGAGGTTCGCGAATCCACGACCCGATCGTCGTCTTTGGCACAGCGGGGGCATTTCATGGGGTCAGGGCCCGGGCTGGCCAGCCCGGGCGGGCACGTAGCAGAACACACTACATATGGTGTGTCAACATCACCCAAGCACCCACAACCACGATATTTGGGGTCGCTGGCAGGCCCTTTCTCCATGTGGTCGAGCCCGAGAAACCCACAAGGGCCGTTTCCCGCCCCGGATGTCCCATTCTGAGGCACAGAAGGGCTCCTGGAAGCTGAGCTCGGGCACCCTTCCCGCCCCTACAAAGTCTCACTTCCCGATGCAAAACTGCCCGAAGATCTTGGACAGAAGGTCCTCAGCAGTGGTGCGTCCCGCGATGCCATCCAGGGCATCCGTGGCCCCACGCAGGTCCTCGGCGATCAAGTCCAGGGGGGCCTGCTGCTCGAACCCGCGGCGTACACAGTCCAGGCTTTCCTGGGCCGACCGCAGGGCTTGCAGGTGACGCTCGGACAAACCCCGCGCCGCATGGGCAGACCAAGCATCGCCCCCCAAGACCGCGTGTACTGCCAATAGGATCGCCGGCAACCCGGTACCCATTATTGCGGAGCACGCCACCCACCCGGCAGAGAAATCGGCACGCCGGTCCAACGGGGGCTCCGGGTTCACCCCAGGCGAGTCGATCTGACTCCAAACCAGGACCCGGTGTTCATCGCTCCCTGGGTCGGGCCAAATGGGTTCATTTGCATTCACCACGCAGAGCATGCAATCGGCGCGATCGCGCTCCGCAGCTGCCAGGTTCTGCACCTGACTTTCCAGGTCTGAAGCAACCGTTTCTTGCACCCCAGCAGTATCCGCCAAGCGTACATACCTGCCCTGCACATTCCACAGACCATGCAACGTGTCGCGCGTGGATCCCGCCTCGTTTTCCACAAGCGCGGGCACCTCGGTCTGCGTCAAGGCGTTGAAGAGCGTGCTCTTGCCCGCATTCGGCGCCCCCGCCAAAACCACCAAGGGTTCGCTTCGCGGAGCATCGCGGCGAATCTCCCAGGCCAGGGCCTCGGCCAGTAAAGTCTCGATCTGTTGCAAGCGCTCCAGCAACTCCGCGCCAGGCACATGCCCGGTGTCCGCTTCGTCGAAGTCCAAACTCGCTTCGCAGAGGGCACGCAACCCGTCGACGCGGGAACGCAGGGACGACAATCGTTCCTGCAAACCACCGAACAACAGGGCCGTGGCGGCCTTGCGCTCCTGCCGGCTTTGCGCCTGAACCAGCGCCAAAATGCCTTCTGCCCGGGTCAGGTCCAGGCGCCCATTGAGGAAAGCACGCCGCGTGAATTCCCCCGCACCCGCCAAGCGCGCACCCGCCTGCAAGACGATGGCCAAGGCGCGCTGCATGAGGTACGCGTTGCCGGGCAGGTGCAACTCCAACACGTCCTCGCGCGTGAAGGACCGCGGACCTGGCATCCACAGGACAAAGGCGGGAAGATTCAATCCCTGCCCATCGAAGCGAGCTTCGATGGCCACCCGCCCGCCGGTGGGTTTCCAGGGGAGGCAACGGGAACCGATTTCCCCCGCGGCAGCGCCTGAGAGGCGCAGCACTCCGCGCCCGGCGGAGCCGGGTGCGGAGGCGATGGCACAAATGGTGTCGGCGCTGGAGCCCACCATGATGCGCCTACTTACGGCCCTTGCGGCCCGAGCCTTTGGTTCCGCCCTTCTTCTGACTCTGCTTTGCTCCGGAACCGCCAGCCTTTTGGGACTTGGCTTTCTGCTCCTGCATGCGCTGGGCTTCCTCCATCATGGTGCCCCAACGCTTAGCCAATTTGCCCTTGGTTTTCTTGGGAGCTTCGGTTTCATCCAGGGGCCAAATCTTGCGCACCACCGTGTACTCAAAGATACCGAAGAGGCTCGAGGTCACCATGTATAGAGAAAGTCCCGCCGCATAGTGGTAGAGGAAGACGCCGAAGACCACCGGCATCCACATCATCATCTTTTGCATCTGCGCAGCCTGCGGGTCGGTGGGTTTGGGCATCACTTTCTGCTGCAGCACCCAAAGCACGACCATCAAAATCGGCAGGATGTTGAACCACTCAATCACTCCGATCACGGGCAAGTGCGTGTCGAAGTTGATGTGGGCCAATCGATCGGGCATGGACAGGTCGTGGACCCAGAGGAAGGATCCCTGTCGCAGGTCAAAAGCCACGCGCAGGGCACTGAACAGGCCGAAGAAGATCGGGATCTGCACCAGGGGCGGCAAACAACCACCGAGCGGGGGAAAGGCTCCCTCCGACTGCATGATCTTGGTCTGCTCCTCGCGGAGCTTGCGCGGATCCTTCTTGTACTTTTCCTTGATCTCGTTGATGCGCGGCTGCACACGCTTCATCTTGGTCGCGTGTTTGGCCATGGCCGTTTGCGAGCGACGGTTGAAAGGGAACAGGGCGAATCGCACGGTCAAGGTCAAGAGGATGATCGACACACCCCAGTTCCCAACCAAGCCGTGGAACATGTTCAAAATCCAAAGCAAGAACGTTCCGATGCCATCGAAGAAACCCAGGTCCTTGCGCAGCAACTGCGCGTGGGCGGGCAGGGCCGCTTCGAATTCCGAACGTTCCTTGGGTCCGGCGTAGATCTGATAGGACCAGGTGCTGCGCTGGCCTTCAGCAGGCAAAGCTAGGTTCAAACCCACTTTCGCATAGGCGTGATGATAAGCGCCCTTGGCGGCTTCTTCGGGGTTCGCGTCCGCCCAGTCCAGGTCCTTGATCAAGGCCCAGGAGGATTCCTTAAGCGCTGCCTGGTTCGTGGGTTGCTGATCGCCCGGCGCGGCGTGCATCAACATCGCGAAGTACTTGTTGTCCACCCCCACGTAGACCAATTCGCTACCCACGCCAAAGCTGCCAGATGCCGGGTCACCGCTGGCGTCCACCTGCTTCGAATCCAACTCCCACTCACCGCCCGACAAACCGCAAGCGCGGGCGCGTGGTTCCTGGTAGTACTGGTCGCTGGAGGACTTGGGGATTCCGAGGGCAGGGATGAGGTTGAAGCCCACCGTGCGCTGCGCGCCAGGATTCCCGGAAAGGGCCAACTCCAAGTGCAAACTGTGCTCACCCGGTACGCTGCGAATCGTCTTCTCGATCAACAGGCCATCAGGCGTGCGATGGAAGAAACGAATTCCCACCACGGAGCTACCTTCCCCGGCGGAGTGCAGGACCTCACGGTCCCAATGCACCTGCTCCAAATCATAGGGAACCAGATCCCTCGCGCTGGGACCAGGCTGCAAACCAAAGGAGCCCCGCTCACCGGTCGCGGTGCGCACCGGCTTGACCAGGGGCACCCAATACTTGGAGTCGGTCTTGTCCAGCTCATCCTTGTTGGTCGTAAAGTAATCCGACAAACGCAGCTCGGTGAGCACACCGCCCAAGCTGCTGAAAGTGGCTTTGTAGCCGCCCTTCTTGCCGATCTCGCCCAGTTCAAAGGTCGCACTCCAAGCTTCCGCCTGCGCGGGCCCGGCGACCATGGAAGCCCCACCATCGACGGCGGTCCCATTGTCCACGGCCTTGGCTGCGTTCAAGGCGTCGCCAGCGACTTGAGATTGGGAACCGCTGGTATTCGACGTGTCCCCAGGCCCATCGGGCTCGGGGAGGAGGAAGAACATGATTGCCCAACTCAGAATTAGAAAAAGGCCGAAGCGCTTGATGTCCACGGGTGATTTGGGTGGAAGGGCCGAATATTCGCTAGCGCCCTTGGGCCAAGCGATCGGCAAGGAAATCGGGAAGTTCGGGCACGGCGCGAATCGAATCGGCTGCCTGCCCATGATCGTATTCCAGGCGTAGGAAGGTCACACATTCCCCGTCGAACAAGACGTAGGAAAGGCGGGAATCCTGGTCCCTGGGTTGGCCGACGGAGCCCACGTTGATGATGGTCTTTTCACTCTTCAATTCATCCACGCGAATCTTTGCGCCGGAATCCTTGGGACGCCGCACGCGCCCATCGTCGGTGTAGATGCAAGGCACATGGCTGTGACCGATGAAACAAACCTGGCGGTCCATCAGTTCGAAGTTGGCCTGCATCTTGTCGTGGTCCTGCGCATCACGCGGCAGGATGTACTCGCGCACCGGGTCACGCGGGGAACCGTGGGCAAACATGGCGACGTCATCGCGCTCGCAAGAATTCAAGCCACCCAAGAATTCCCAGAACTCGTCGGCGCGCTCCGGATCCTTGCTGACCTCATCGCGGGTCCACTCGATGGCAGCCCGGGCCTTGGGATTGAAGTCATCCGCATGGAACAGCAGTGCGTCCTCATGGTTGCCCAACAAGCAGAGACCGCGCTCCAAGGGTTCGCCATCCGGATCGACCGCACCCTCCGCCACAAGTTCCATAATGCGCGCCAAGCAATAGCGCGGGTTCGCGCCATAGCCCACCACATCCCCCAGACAAACAAAGCGCCGCACACCGCGCGCATGTGCGTCGCGCAGGGCTATCTCCAGCGCCGGCGTATTGCCGTGCAGGTCGGAGAGAATGGCGGTCAGGGGATAGGTCACGGGAAAAACCTGGGTCGGGGGCGACCGGCGCCAGCGCCGGTTCGGGGGCGGAGATTATCGGGAAGGAAAGGGCAGCGGACAAGGGTTCGCCCGCCTGCCTTCATAATTCGTCGCTTTCCTGCCCGTTATTTGTCCGGCAAGCGGGGGTCGTGTACCACACCAGGGCCGCCAGCAAAGCCAAGCAGGCCAGAGCAGCTATTTCGAGGCCCAGATGGGCGGTGGCGGCCAGAGGCAGGCAAGGGACCAGGGCCAGGAGGGCCGCCTCCTTGGACCGCAAGCCCGCATCCAGCAGCCGATGGCCCAGATGCCGTCGATCCCCCTTCCAAAAGCGCTGTCCCGCCCGCACTCGAAGCCAAACCACCCGAAGCAAATCCAGCAGGGGCAAAATCAGCAAGGGGCGGGCGGGTTCGTACCAGATCATGAGGATACCGGCCAGGTGGGACCCCGCGTCGCCCAGATAGGCCCAAGGCACACCGGGGGCGCCTGTATCCCCACTTTTGCGCGTCAATAGCACGTTCCAGGGCAAAAACCCCAGGAAGGGCGCAGCCAAGACCGGAGGCAAAGCCACCCCCATCAAACCCGCGCACAAACCATCGGCATGGTCCCAGGTGTTCATGGCATTTTGCGCGACCACCGCTCCGCAGATCCCCAGCGGGACCTCCCAGCCGGACCAACCGACCGCCCTGACCAGGAGGAAACCCGCCAGCACCTGCCCCACCAGCTTGATACCGGCGGAGAGGGGCCGAAGGTCATCCCAGGTCCCCAACAGGAAAGCAGCCAGCAGTGCGGCCCAAGGCATGGAAACGCCCCCCACGGCCAATCCGACCAGGACCGCGACTCCACCGATGAGCGGCACAGCCTGCTCACGCGGCTTGCGCCAGCGTTCCCCCAAAACCCGGGAATCGGTCAAGAAACCGGCCCTTAGGCAGCCCTGGGCCAGCAGCGGCGTAGCGACAAGGGTGACGGCCAGGGCCAGGGGTGCTTGCCAATTGGGGCTCACGGGCAGGTTTCCGCCCCATCGCCTACGAACCCGTACAAGCCCCGCCTTTGGATATAGTCTCCAATGCCAGGGGGAAGGTTCAATTCCGAGGACCCTTGTCCTGCCCCGCCCTCAAATGCCCCACGAATCTGGCTAGCGCAGCCGGGCGCCGGAGGTAGATCCAGATAGCCGCGCCTCAGTTTGTCGAGCAAGGCAGCAGGCAGAGCCCGCTCGAGGGCTCCAACCGGGTCATCGCCGTCCCCATCCCGCCGGAGCACGATCGGCTGCACCAGTTTCAAGAGCTCTTCCGCCCGGTACCACCTAGGCAATCCTGGGAGATTGTCGCCACCTAATATCAGAAACAGCTCCGAACCCTCGGGCAGACCCCGCAACACCTGCTCCACCGTGTCAAAGGTGTAGGAAGGACCTTGGCGCCCCAATTCCATGGCATCCACCCGGCCCCAGGTCCGATCCGCCAGGGCCAATTCGAGCATGCAAACCCGGTCTCGCCCCCCCGCCAGGCGTTTCCCCAGCTTGTGGGGAGGCACGGATGCGGGCAAGAACCACACCTGGGAAAGATCAAAAGCCTCTCGAGCGCGGTCCGCCACGGCCAAATGCCCCGTATGAACCGGGTCGAAGGAGCCCCCGTAGAGGCCCAGACGCCACCCCTTGTGCGGAAGATTTTGGGCAGATTCGCTCGTCATGGGTAACCTGGGGCCCCCGAATCACTAGATCCGGCCGAAACCCTTCGGGGATTCTGGTCGTCCGCTGGACTTATGTCTATGCTGGCGAGTAGAATCCGCCCCTCTAATGGCCTGGGACACGCCCAGCGTAGCCCATCCCCCCGCGTTAGCCCCCCAATCGCATGCAGATGAACCGTCTTTTCCTAGCTGCTACCCTCGCCCTCAGCAGTATTAGCTGCCACATGACCACCAGTGGTTATGACTTCACCGCCCAGGGTCAGCAAATCGACAACCACTGGAACGCCAACTCGACCGTGCCCCGCGCCGTTCGGTTCTTCACCGGTTACGATTCCCAACGAGATGGCACCTACCGTGACTTTCAATACGCTCGCAAGCAAAACATCGAACTCACCGTGCGTCGTCACCTGTTGAACCACAACCCGGACAACCCAAACCACGCTGAGGTTCCGTCGCGCTACGCCGCGCGCCCCAGGCACAGCGTCTTGCCCAACCCCCTGCGCTACTTCCACTTGGAAAGCTTGATCATCGGAGCCGCACTGACCCCCGTCACGGGTGGCGTGCTGATTCCGCTTCCGATCGACTCCTTGCTCGGCACCTTTGAAAAAGGTGGCGTCGCCGAGTTCTTCGGCGGGGACATGGGCGAAGATGAAGTCATCACCGCCTCCGCCATCCCCGCTTCGCTCGATATGGGCGACGATACGGTGGTCGGCACTGTGACTCAGATCTCCAAGTAACTCAGATCTCCAACCAATGAGCGCGGGGAGCTTTCCGATTGGAAAGCTCCCCGCGCTTGTTTATTGAGTCCGCGACAAATGATGAGGGATGGGTGCCAACGTAACTGCCTGGGTTGCGTGTGGGTTGATTCGGCAGGGTCCGCAAAAAGCGTCGATTCCGGCACCAGAGGCCCACTTGTCGGAGCTCCGTGCAAATCGAAGGGCCTGCGGGTCCGACGCCCCCCATTCTTGGCCCCATGGGGGCTTGCCATGCTTGTCCCAGAACATCAACACGGAACCCAGGCAGATGCGTTACCAACCCCAATGCCGCAGCGCCTTCGCCTTGCGTTCGGGATCGTCGGAAGGGATCCAACACACGTCGAACTTGCGATACCAAGTCCGCTGCCGTCGCGCGAACTGACGGGTTCTGAGCGAGATCTCATCCAAGGTTTCCTGGGCGCTGAGTTTACCGTCGGCCCAGTCCAAGACCGAACGGTATCCAAGGGCTTGGGCGGCCCCCTTGCACAATCCGGGTTGCACGCGCAGGGCGAGTGCCTCCTCCCTCCAGCCGGCATCCAACATGATCTGTGCCCTGGCTCGAATGCGTGCGTCCAGTTCTGGAACGGGTCGAGAAACTCCTACCAGGCGCGCGTTCCGCACCCTTGGCATGCATTCCCGGTCCCATTCCTGCTGCCATTCGGAGAGGCGCTTGCCAGTCTGCTTCCAAACTTCCAGGGCTCGAATGATCCGCCGGGTATCGTTCAGATGCAAACGCTCCGCGGACTCCGGATCGACGGCGCGCAATTCAGCGTACATGGCCTCCTTGCCCACCAAATCGAGGTGTGCTTCCAATTCTTCCCTCAATGCGCGATCGGCCGGTGGTCCCTCAAACAAGCCTCGCAGCAGCGCTGCCAGATAGAATCCGGTACCCCCCACGAACAAGGCCTTGTTGCCACGCCCCTGGATCTCCGCCAACACAACCCGCACCTGAGCCATGAAGCGCTGCACGTCGTAGACCTCATCCGTATCCACCAGATCGATCATGTGGTGGGGCACGCGGGCCAGTTCCTCCACGCTCGGTTTGGCGGTACCGATGTCCATGCCCCGATAGACCTGCATCGAGTCCAAGGAAATGATCTCCGCGCCCACATCTTCGGCCACCTGCAGACCCAGCGCGCTCTTGCCGCTTGCTGTGGGTCCCAGGAGCACGTGGAGAGGCTCGTGGTCGAGGGGATCGGTCATGGAAAGGGAGGGATTGGCCCTGGAGCTGTGCCAGCTTTGGGGGTGGGTATCCTAACGACTTGCGGCTGGTAAGATCGACAGCCGCCTCCCTTGGTTTTTGAGGCGCGAAGCCTATGGTGTTACTCATGCTCGCCGCCATATTGTTCGCCTTTGCAACCCTGTTCGCTTCGTTTTCTCTCCAGGAAGAGGGCCCCGCGGCCCAATTGCCCCAGGGCCTGCCCACCGGCACACCGGGAACCGCCATCAAGAAGTGGGTTTCCGTCGACGGCAAGGAAGCCACCCCCGGCCGCATCCCGGACGGTACATCCGAAGGTGCTCTCAAGCTTTGGAAAGAGGTCCTGGCAGCTAGCCGCATCCAGAAGGCGGGGGGCCCCACTCCCCCCGTCAAGTCCTTCGATCTGACCTTCGAAGTGCGTCTGCGAAGCAAACCCGGGGTGCTGAGCAACGATGAATCGGTCAATTTTCGCTTCCTGGACCAGGCACAAGGCTTCCTGAGCGCCGAATTTCTAAGCAGTCACCGCCTCACCCTGCGCGGGCCCGAGGGCGATCACCTATTCGATGGCAAGGACTGGGTTTCCCTCGCAGGCCGAGAAGACGAAGAAAGTCGCCGGGAATTGAACCGCTGGGTGGCCATTGCGCGCAATTTCGTTGCCCTCACCCAGCCGAAAGCGGTGCGCTTGATCGAACTGCGGGAGCTCAAGCCACTGGTGGCGCCCAACGAAAAGGGGAGCGTACCCTCCACCCCACAACGCATCGAATTTGGTACTGGACGATTTGTTTCGATCCCCAACTCCAAACTTCAAAAGGCAAGCCAAGGCCTGCGCTGGCTCGAAATCACGAGCCCGGACTTCCGCCTCTTTGATTCGGGTGAACGCTCACGCGGCGCCCCCCCCGCTTACCGATCCATCCTTGGCCTGGACAACAAAGGCAGGGTGCGCATGGCCCAATTCCACGGGGATCACGGCGGTGCCGTGCAACTACAAGGGGCACTCTTCGTGGAGATCCAAAGCTGGAAGGAACTGCCCAACGGTTATGTGCTACCGCGCGAGATCAACACGTTCCGCTCCGACGCAGGCAAACAACACGCGACCTTTGAGATCCAGCCTTCCTTAGCCCTGTGGCTACTCTCGCGCTCCGCGCGAATCAATCCGGAAAAACCACCCCTGACCAAGGCCCATTTCCTACCACGCAAGTAGTGAATGCTGGCGTGTGCCCAGCAAGCCGCCCAAGAATCAGTGGTTTCCCAGCGGGTCTTCACAAATCGCCTGGCAAGGCGCTCAGGTTCCCTGCATAGTCGCCGTATTCGCGGGGTTCTGACAACGCAGCCAGACGGATTGTGAGGGCTCGTTGGGAAATGCTTTTTTCAGGCGGCCTGCCAGGGGAGCACCGGGGTCTGCGCTGCTAACTGCGGTGGAAGGCTTTCTCCAAATCGGCCAGGGTGAAGCGCACGCGGGTGGGCCGGCTATGGGGACAGGTTTGATCGCTCTCCAATTCCCCGGCACGTTCCAGCAAGGATCGAATGTCATTCTCGCGCAATTCATCACCCGCCATGATCGACGAACGGCAAGCGGCCGAGTGCAGAACCTCCTCGATCACATCCTCAGCATCGGGCAATTTGCCATCGTGCCCTAGGATCTCGATCAGGTCGCGCACCACTCCTTCCGCATCGGGATTTTTCAGACGGCTGGGCAGACCATGCACGGCCAGGGTGCCCTCGCCAAAGGCCTCGATGATAATCCCGATGCGCTCCAAGGCATCCTTGTGACCCAGCAAAAGTCCCACGTGGGCCCGGGAGCAATCCACGGTTTCGGGAATCAGGAGTCGTTGCACGGCCACCGAATTCTCGCGCACGTCCTTGCGCATCAATTCATAGGTCAGACGTTCGTGCAGCGCATGTTGGTCAATGATCTCGAATCCGTCGGGCAATCCACGCACGATGTAAGTGCGATTCACCTGAATAAAGGGACCCGCGAAACGATCCACCGTTTGCCAGTCTTCACCAGCATCCGCTGCGGGTCCTGGCTTGGGCTCAAAGCTCGCCACCGTGGAATCGGGCGCACCAAATTCCCGGGCGGGCGGAGGACCGCCTTCATGCAAGGGGCGACCGGAAACCTCGCGCACAACCATGGGACCTTGGCCCCCACTCGAAGGTCTCGAAGGCAACGGCAAGTAACCCGTCTGACTTTCCCGTTGCTCGCGCCGCACGCGCGTATCCATCAACGACTCACCGGGCGTGGCCATGTCGGTTTGCGTGACGGCTGCGCGTAGGGCCTTGACCAGGAAACCGAACATGGGGCGACTGTCCCTGAAGCGCACCTCGGCCTTGGCCGGGTGAACATTCACATCCACGCGTGCTGGATCCAAACTCAGGCGCAGGAAGGCCACCGGCTGTTTGAAGGGTTCAAGGAAACCATGGTAGGCGTCCTTGAGCACGCGAATCAGCAACTTGTCTCGCAACATGCGGCCATTTAGGAACCACATCTGTCGAGACGTATCACGCCGTGCGAAGCGCGGCGGCGCCACAAAACCATCGATTTGCATGCCGTTGGAGGACTCGGAAACGGGGACCAGTTCGTCGGCCAGCTCCGCTCCAAAGGTGCGGCGGATTCGGCCAAGGAAATCCATATCCGGCTCCACGTCAAATACGCGTTTGCCATCGCTGGTCATGATGAAACCCACGCCGTCATGGGCCAAGGCCAAGCGTTGCACCACATCCACGCAACGCGCCAATTCCGTGGAGGTGCGTTTCAAGAATTGACGGCGTGCGGGAACGTTGTAGAAAAGGTCGCGAATCTCCAAGGTCGTGCCGCGGGGACCGCCCGCTTCCACGACTTCCTGTACGCGTCCACCTTCGGCCACGATGCTAGCCCCCACCATAGCATCCGCGGGCCGTGAGAGAATCCGGCAGCGGGCCACCGACCCCATGGATGCCAGGGCTTCCCCGCGGAAACCCAGGCTTGAAATGTGTTCCAAGTCACTGGATTCTGAGAGTTTGCTGGTGGCGTGGCCTTCAAAAGCCAAGGCCAAGTCGGAAGCATCCATGCCCACGCCGTCATCCACCACCCGGACGAGCCCCACTCCCCCCTGTTCCAGATCCACACGGATTTGGGTGGCCCCCGCGTCCAAGGCGTTCTCGGTCAATTCCTTGACCACGGATGCGGGGCGCTCGATGACCTCACCTGCGGCGATTTGATTGCGGACAACCTCGGGAAGTAGTGCGATTCGACCCAACGGGGTAACTCCTAACAGGGGGGATTTGGGGGGCGGCGAAATGGCATGTTAGCACTTCCCAAGCGAGGAATCGCCCATGGGCCGAGTGCTAACGTCGGGCCTTTCGGCGCCAACCCAGGGCCAGGGCCACGAAATCGTTGGCGTCGATGACCGCGCCCGTCCTGGATCGCCTCTCCAGCTCCTGGAGGTCCCTGTAACAGGCCTTCCACTCCACAGGAGGTCGCAGGACAAGACGTGCCTCGAAGGCCTTGGCCGCTACCGGAGAGGCCTTGATCCCGGCCTGGGCCCGGGCATCGGCCATGGACCCGCGGGCCGACAATACCTCGGCACCGGCCACCAGTTCGCGTAGCTTGCTCGACAGGGCCGAAATCATCAGGGCGATGAGTGCACCCCGATCCAAGGTGCGGGCGCCATCGCGTCCTTGAAACCCGGACTGGAACAAGGTCTCGATGCCCGCGGTGGCACGCGCCACGTCCCCCGCGAGCATGGGCTCGGCCAGGCTGAAGGGCGATGCGCTGCCCTCCCAAATCACTTGGTCACGCAGATCACCGGAACCGCCCTGCTGTACCCGATCCAATTGGCGGTCCAATGCGAATAGATCGTTGCCCGTGGCCGCCACCACATAAGCGGCTTGGTCGGAGCCCATGGACACCTTGCGTTGGCGTGCACGCGCCACCAACCATTGAACGACTTCCGCCTTGCGCGGGTCGGGATCCCAAGGCGGAGGTGAGTCCCAGAGTTTGCGGCAGTTGATGTTCCAAGCATCGGCGGCCACCAATTTCTTTATCAGGGTCTGGGTGCCGCGCAAGCCCTTGCCCACCAACACCACCATACTGCCGTCACCACTGGCCAAGCGGGCCAAAACGGCATCGGGAAACCCCTTGGCCGCTGCGGGTGCAGTCTTCTTGAGCAGAGCGTCCGTGCCTTTCACCAGGAACAATCGAGAACTGGCGAACAGGGCTCCACCGAGCAAGTCTCCCATCAAGTCCTTGAGCTGGAAATCAGGATCGGCCGTGTCATAGCGGCAGACCTCCAACTCCTTCGCTTCGGCCGCTCTGCTGAGCATGCCAACGGCCTCGTCAATGAAGTAGCGCTCCTCGCCACGCAACACCACCGCGCCGGGCAACTTGCCCCCGGACAACTCCCGGGCCAGGCGTTGCATCTCTTGGGGGGGTGCGGGTTCCACTTTGCGCTTGCGTGCTGCCATCAGATTCCCACCCCTCCTGAGACCAAGTACATGTCGAGCAACAAACCCACGAACAACGTCACACCAATCCACCCGTTGATGGTGAAGAAGGCAAGATTCACACGGCTCAGATCGTCGGCTTTCACGAGACTTTGCTCCCAAGCCAACAGGCAGGCACTGAGCCCCACCGCAATGCCATAGATCCAATGTAGGTTGGCGCCCCAAGTGAAGACCACCAAACACAGCACCGTGCAAACATGCAAGCAGCGCGAGATGAGCAATGCCCTGGGAACTCCAAAGCGCGCGGGGATTGAGTGCAAACCATGCTCCCTATCATACTCTGCATCCTGGCAAGAGTAGATCACATCGAAACCCGCCACCCAGGTCCAAACAGCCAGGGCCAACCAGCCGATAGGGTGCAGCACCCCTTGCATATGCCCTCGGATGGCGATCCAAGCCGCCATGGGTGCCAGGGCCAGGGCCAAACCAAGGACCATGTGCGCCAGGAAACTGAACCTTTTGACCAGGCTGTAACCCAGGAGCACCGCAAGCACGGGGAAGGCCCACCTGCCAGCCAACGGATTCAAAAGCCAAGCCGCAGCCACAAAGAGGGACGACGAAATGATCACAACCATCAGGACAAAACTCGCCGATAGCACGCCGCTGGGGATCTCCCGGTTGGCCGTGCGCGGGTTGTCCCCATCGATGTCACGATCCGCATAGCGGTTGAAGGCCATGGCTGCGGTGCGAGCCGCAACCGCGGCCACGAGGATCAAAATCAAGTTGCGTAGGTCCGGCAAACCACCGGCCGCCAACCAGGTCGCTTGCAATGCGAAAGGCAGTGCAAAAATCGAATGGCTGAACTTGACCATGGAAAGCACCTGTGCAATACGCTTGATCATGGAGCTTCCTCCCCCTCCGCGGCACGGCGGATACCCGCTTCCTCCGGCTCCGAATGCAGTCCAGCCCAACGCGCCCCCAAGGAATGCTCCACGTCCAGGCGGTCCAGCACCTTGCCCACCGCATGGTCCAACAGGTCCTGCAAGCTTTCAGGCTTGTGATACCAACCCGGCATGCAGGGCAGGATCACCGCGCCCATCTCCGCCAGGCTCAACATGTTCTGCAAGTGCAAGCGCGAGAGTGGGGTTTCGCGGGGCATGATCATGAGCGTGCGACCTTCTTTCAAAGCCACATCTGCCGCGCGTTCCACCAGGTTGGAACTGAACCCCGCCGCCACGCGGGCCAGGGTCCCCATGCTGCATGGAACCAGGATGCTCGCATCGATTTTGGCCGTGCCCGATGCCGGTTCGCCGCCCACATCGCGTGGGTCATAACAGATAACTAATTCACTGGCTCCGGGACCGATCCACTGCTCGAGAAGCGCAGCCAGGCCGTCCCCGTTCTCCCCACACGGCAACCCCAATTCATGCTCCATCACGAGGGATCCAGCCGGGGTCAGACACACGTGCACCTCGTGTTTCAACGCCACCAGGGCGCGAACCAAAGTCTGCGCAAAACGATGTCCGCTCGCGCCGGTGATACCCACAAAGAATCGACTCATTGGAAGACGGCCGGGCCAGCGCCCAGGCATAGGGCCAGATTAAAAACCCCGTGACCGATGCCGGCCACGCCAGGTCCCCGCCAACGGAAAAGGCCCACCAAGAGCATGCCTGCCAGGAAGCGATAGGTGAAGAGCGCCGGCCGAAATGGTTCGCCACTAGCCCCGAGCCAAGCCAGCGCACCATTCAGGTGATACGCAGCGAACAGCAACGATGACAAGACCCAAGCCGCCCCCTCGGAGAGGCCGCGAACCGCCCGTGCGGGAACCCCCATGAATTGGGCCAACTCACGCGCCCCCAGGTAGATCAAGCCAAAAAGCCCCACCCGAAAGACGATCTCCTCCCAGGCGGCCCCTCCCAGGGAGAACAGGGCCAGGGTTTGGTCCCCTGCCGAGACTTCTCCCAGGGCAGGAAGCGGCGGAATGGAATCGCCGAAAACTCCCACCAAAAAAATCAACAGGGGTCCCAGGGCCAAAGCACCCAGAATGCCCTCCAACCAGATACGCATGACCAAGGGGCCAATCCCCCAATGACGGCGCGCACAATGCACCAAAGCCCAAAACCCAAGGGCTACCAACACCCCCCTGCGAGCCCAAACCTGCGCATCGCCCAGGGGCGCCAACAGGTAGGTCATGATCATCTCGGAGCCATTGCGCGCGGTCCCTCCCGTTTGGGAGTAGGCCACCTCGTAGGCCAACCACAGGGGCGCCATGGCTATGAATCCCAGGGGTACACCACGGGACAAGCCGGGCTCGTCCACCCCTTCGCCCTCAACCTTCAAGAATCCTAGGAAGCCTCCGGCTTGCTGCCCCAATGCAGGCACGCGATGCCTGCGCTCATGGACTTGTACCCCACGCCTTCAAAACCGGCGTCCCTCATTTTCTCGGCAAAAACATCCGGCTTGGGCCACGCCAATACGGACCTTGGCAAGTAGCGGTACGCCTCCGGATCCCCAGAAACCCAACCGCCGATGCGCGGCAAAATTTGGTTGAAGTACAGGCGAAAGGCCTGGCCGGCGGGACCCCGCGACGGCGGCGGAAACTCAAGAATCAACGCCTGCCCACCGGGCTTCAGCACGCGCAGCATCTCGGCCAAGCAACGCTCCGTGGATTCCACATTGCGAATACCAAAAGCCACGCTCGCCACATCCATGGACCCGTCGGGCAGGGGCAAGCTCTGGGCATCCCCCTGCACGAACATGGCGGGCAGATCCCCCCCCTGGGCCGCTCGTTTCGCGGGGGCCAAGCACACCATTTCATGGGTGAAATCGGCCCCGATGACCTGGGCCCCCTGCTGGGCGAAGAGCAGGCTAAGATCGCCCGTGCCGCAGCACAAGTCCACCACCCGGGCCCCCTTCAGGGAGCCGGCCTTGCGAATGGTCGCCTCCCTCCAACGGCGGTCAATCCCCATGGAGAGGGTCTTGTTCAATCCATCATAGGTGCCCGCGATGCGGGCGAACATGGAGCGTACTTCGGTGGGTTCAGGCATGGCGGTTCCGGGAGAGCGCACAGGGTACCGGATCTGACCAACCGCCCGTAGACACGGATTGCCAGAGTCGGCAAAAATTCTCCCTCTTCAAACGCAACGCGGACCGGCGAAAACAGTTTCGCCGGCCCGTGTTTTGCGGATTCGCTTGGATTCCTACTGTCGCCAGTAGTGGCCCAGGCCAATCGTATTGGGCGCCAAGATCGATTGGGTTCCAGGCTGGTAGGGGTTCACGTCCACCCTGTTGCTGCCCGCCGTACCGATCTGCAGCACATCGACCACACCCGATCCCCCATTGGA
>JAAETM010000071.1 GCA_024228395.1 bacterium
TCTACGCTTCGCAGGCCGGGTTACCCCGGACCCACGCAAGACTCGCTTCCGGATGGGGGCCAGCCTTTCCGGGCGGGATTGGCACCCGCAGGATTCCAAAGGAGGTTTAGGATGTCCTGCCTCTGTTGTCTAGTTGATTACATAGTCAGGTCATCCTTACTCCTCCACCAAGCTTTCTTGGCGCACGCAACGTTGAAGCCCAATAGGTTTCGGCATTGCTTTGTATTCGGGCCGATCACAGCCACGTGGTTTTGTATCCGGATGGTCACGTCAGATACCCCCTAGGCCAGCCGTGGGACAATCCAGTGCCCCCCATGTGGCCTCGCCTTGGACCTTCCACCCACCCCACCTCGACCACTCACCCCATTAAAAAAGCGGAGCCCCCGAAGGGACTCCGCTGTTATGCCTAACCACCCACAGCTCATTGCGGGCTAGCATTTGCCGGCTCTCACTTAGAACGTCACGCTTAGGCCGTTCGAGAAGTTCGTGGCGCTGAGGATGTCACGGTGCCATAGCTGAAAGTGGAGAGTATTGCCGGCCATGATGACTCCACCAATGTTGGGCAGCGCAGAGGGCACGTCGAATCCTGCGCCTCCGGAGGAGGTTGCGGTACCGACTGCGTTTTGCAGGATACCGTCCTCATCAAAGAAACCGACCGAGTTGGCATCGGTGCCACTCACGTTGTAGCGACCGAAAAGGGCAGCGGGTCCGGGTGCCAGGCAGAAATAGCCATCGCTGATCGCGATGCCCGGATCGCTGAACCCCATGCCCACGAGAATGTAACCAAGAAGACCCACCGGACCGTTGGAAGCCTGCAGGTTGAGGCCACTTCCAACACCGCTGCCCAAGGTACCCGTGAGGGTCGTGGACAGGCCGGTGGAGTTGACGTTCATGGGGTCGCAGAAGGGTGTGCCGACGGAAGACGACGGAAGAGCCTCGCACAATATGCCGTTCCAGACACGGGGTGAAAACACAGGGTCCATGAAGGCCACGTTGCTGGTGGACCCCAGGCTGAGAGTAACAGCACCATCGAAGCTGACTGCGCTCTCGTTGGCGCCGTCGCCATTGGTATACAAATGATCAGAATTGATCGCGACCAAGGCGACAGCATTGGTTCCTGCGGGAAGTGTCACGGGAGTTTCGAAGGTGATGGGGGTGGGAAAACCCACGCCGGCAGCAACGCCAGTTCCATCATCCACACCGACCTGAACCCAGGCACCTGTGGTTTCATTGCCAGCATATGTGCTATTGGCGATGGTCCACACTTGCATGCCTACAGTGGTTCCGGAATCGGCACCGAAGTGTGTTTCCACACCCTCAAAGACCAGATCAGCAGTGCCCGTAACGTCAAAGTAGGCGGCCCCGCCGATAGAACCACCGTTGTTGCTGACGAAGGTCGTCTCGGCACAGTTGGTGGGGATCAAATCGATCGTCAGCAGGTTGGTGCCTGTGGGGGTGGTTGTCGAACTCCATGCACCCACCTGGATGACGTAGGTGTCCCCAGCCGTGAGGGGGCCGGTAACAAGGGCATCCAAGGTGTTGATGTAGCTGCCAAAGCCCGGGCCATCATCGTCGTCATAATCGATACAGCCGGAGCCGTCGCAAGCGTCGCCATCATAGAGGACCATGACTGTGTCATAGCCGATCGTTTGTTCGCTTTCCGTAGTGAACTCGTAATCGCCATCGGCGGGACAAGTCCAGGTGAAGAAAACGTCATTGAGATTCGAGGGGCGCAAAGCACAGGCAGGCTGGCCAACCACGCTGTCTGTGGCGTTAGCCGAATTCAAATCGAAGGGGAAAATGCCGGTTCCGGTAATAACCGGTGAGGGGCAGTCATCGTTGAGCGGTGCCTGCGCAAGGGCAGTGGCGCTGGTTGCAACAAGAATGCAGGCAGCACCAAGTACAGTTTGGATCAGTTTCATCTGTGGTTTGGGAAGGTTTGGTTGGAGAGCAGGAGGTACACGAGTAAAGGGTCATGACAGTCGGGTCCAGTAGGATCCCGCATATGTCGATAGTGAATGGTATGGGCTGCTTCCAAAATATGGAGGTCTTTTTTAAAACAGATGCCGCTTAGCTTTCCCAACCCCACAACCGGCTCGCATGCGCATCCCAAATGCCCAATATCGGCCATAACGCCTAATTATGATACGACACATGCCAAGTGTTGCCAGGCAATCCCTAATGGAACTCAGGACCATGCCCTCCTGCAGGGCGAGTCCCTAGCTGGGCCCCAGGTGCCCCCCCAGCGGTGGGTAGTTGAGGCCATGCCGCCCCTCCCGACATTCACGCCCCACAATGATTTGCACCAAGGCTGAGCGGCTGCAGCAGATTGTGTCTCAATTTGCACCAATTTTGAGGTCGTCCAAACAGACGCTCACTGGTAAGTGCCTGGGTTGTGTGTGGATCTGGGTGACCAGCTCCCATATGAGCGGCGATTCAAGCGCCCCAGGCATGTTTTCCGGAGCTCCCGCGCAACTCGGAGGCCATGCGGGTCCCGCAACCCCGTTCCAGGCTCCCCAAGAGCTTGTCATGCTTGCCACGGGAGATTCACACGCAACCCAGGAAGTTACGCCGATCCGCACCCCACACAACCAGAAGGCGTCTCCCCCAAAAAGAGACCTGCGTCCCTACTGGCAGAAACGAACCTCGAGTCCCGTCGAAGTATTGGACGTGCTGATCGGGTTCGTATCCCTATGCCACAGTTGGAAATTCCACACCGACCCCGGCAGGAACACCTGACCCTGGGGCAGATTATTGAAGTCCAAAGCCAGGGACACACTGCCCGTAGCACCCGTAAACAGGATATTGGAAAAGGAATTCAACCGATAAAAGGGCCCCCCCACGCACAGCACACCCTGGCTGGGAGCCGGAAGCGCCAACCATCCTTGGGCCGGCGACATCAAGAAGTAGCCGAACTCATGCAGGGGTAAATCGGTGACCGACAAGGTCAGGTCCTGCTGGGCCACGTCCAAGCTACCGCTGGCCGTCAATTCAGCCACCATGCCCGTGGAGTTCACATTGGCCGCACAATAGCTGGCAAAACCGCAAGCAGGGGCGCCATCTGCCACCAAAGATGCGGTCAAGTTCACATCCAAGACAACTTGATCCACGGTCCCCCCCATAAGCAGGTGGGCCGGCCCCACCGCCGGGAAGAAGGTCGGGGCATCAAAGGGCACATCGGTCAGTACATACCCAGGTAACGGATCGATAGTAGCCTGTTGGGACACGTAGCTAGCATCCATGGTCAAAGTCGCCAAACCTCCCAAAACAACCACCTCACCCGAGACCGGCAAGAGACCATCCCAAGGCCCCACCGGGGCGGGAACCCCTTGAATCGTGGCCACCATGGAGATCGACACCGGAACAAGAGCGCTGAAACCATAGTGCCCCATCCCCACGCCGGGGGTCAGTGCACCAGCAAGACTCGGCACACTCTGCTCGATCACTAACTCCGACACGGACTGGCCCGTGAGCGGCAAACCCACCGGAATACCCGCCGGGTAGGCGGAGTTTGGATTGAAGGTCTGGAAGGTGCTGGTGAACAGCACGTTCAGAACCATGTTGCTCGGCAGGCTCCCACCCCCCAACAGGTCCACATCAAAACCGGTCATGTCAAACGTCAGATTCACCAGATCCAAATCCAGCCCCATGCTCCCGGTCGGACCACCCGTGTGATTCAGAACCCCGGTGATCTCCAGGTCGAACGGCACCGTATCATTGCCCGGCCCGGGCACGCTTCCCAACACCGTGCGCGTGCCGCCCGGGTTCGTCACCGGGTCGTAATTGCCACGCAGATTGGCATCCAAATCCACGGCATAATCCGCAACCAGGATACCGGTCCCCGCCGCCTGATTGAGGACAAAATCAAAGGACTGGGCCTGGGCAGCGGACGCGCCAGCGCCCAAAGTCACGCACATGGCAATAGTGCGCAGAATCGGTAATCGAGAAGCAGTTTGAATAGGCATAGACCAGAGCTTACCCCCGAATCCCCCCAGGTGCCCCTTTGCACACCAATTCTCCCGATTGCCCCCCGTTTACCCCACGGCAATCATGGAGCCCCGCCCCCGTTGTGGAGGAAAGACTTCAGACACCGTGTCGCCATATTCACCCACCCCACACGCCCCACACGCATTCAGCCGATACGCCCTCTTCCAAGCTCATTAAGAGACAATTCGCCGAATTCTGCTCAAAACGGAGCTTGTGAGATTATTAATCGACACCTCCATTCAGCCAGCAGTAGGATTCATGACATGAGTACCTCCAGACCCCAAAAAAACGTCCTGCGCAGTGCCGCACTACTCGCAGCCATCACGATCGGAACGACCTCCGCCCAAGCGCAGAATTTCGACTTCACTATCACTCCCGGCAACAGCTTCAGCCATGTCACCGGACCGTATGACGCCGACATCGACACCACCGTCAGAGGCAACTACGACGCCCTGCTCAACCCCGGCGGCACCCGCACCATCAATGGGTTTGCCGGAGGCACCCTGACGAGCAACGAAGACGTGCCCGTGGGTGTGAACATCAACGGCAACATGGACTATCACTCGGTCCCCACCGGCGCCCTCACCGTCAACATCGACACCAACGCGTTGACCTTTGACATGACCTGCCTGAACGTGGACCTGTATACCCCTGGCTCGAGCATTGGAACCCAAAACCTGCTGATGCAGCTTTTTGCATTCCGCACTTTTGCTCCCAGCTCAACTTACCTCCCTCTGGGCCCCGTACCCATGACAGTCGGCGATGCCGATATCGTCAGATTCAACATCATCCAGTCCGGCCCGACCCTACAGGACAGCATGATCCAGCAAGGTGCCCCAAACCAATACCGCTTTAGCAGCCGCGTTCCGGTCACCGTGTACTTGGACATCACTGTGCAAGGCAGCCCCGTCCCCCTGGGCGTGATTCCCATTGGCCCCTTCGAGAGCATCCTTCCCCTGGAAGGCGACTTCTTTGTAAATGGCGCCACCGCGACCATGGATGTGGACATCCAGTCCCAGTCCCACAACCAAAACACCATCAACGCTTCCAACCTGATCAGCGCCACAGACCTGCCCTTCGCCGCCCCAACCATTCTCCCCACCGGCCTGACCGCAAACCTGCTCCTCAGCGCTTCGCTCGGAGCCCATACCTTCGACCTCCTGTTCGACGCCAACTGGGAAGCAGACGGCGTGCCCAGCACCGGCCATGCTTTCTCCACCTACTGCACCCCCGACCCCAACTCAACCGGATCTATGGGTGAACTGGCCATCAGCGGCAGTTTGCACGTCAGCCAAAAGGACATCCTGTTGAGCGCCAGCAACTTGCCCCCGGGCCACATCGGTTACTTCCTAATGTCCCAATCCTCGGAATCCAATTACCTGCCCGCTCCAAGCCAAGGTTTGATGTGCATCGGCATTAGCACTCCTATCATCCGCATAAATACGGCCCCGTACGTCTCTTGGATTGGAGGTTCCGGTGAAGCATCATTTATCCTTCCCTTCGATAATCTTCCTGATTTCGCAGGCCTGCCCACTATAATACTCCCGGGTTCCACCTGGAACTTCCAGATGTGGTACCGGGATACCAACCCGCACACAACCTCTAACACCACCAACGCCGCCCGCGCGCAATTCTGCAACTAGGGCGACCCGCGAGCCTGCCTGGCCCGCAGCCTGTTGATGACCAGCATCGCTGATTGTCAACAGGCTGTTGTCTTGCATTACCTCCCGGGCAGGCTCCCCTTTTTCTCCTCCCATGAAATTTCTCCCGTGCCTGCTGCCGCTGGTCCTATTGACCCAGTCCTGCCAAAACCCCCAGGGGTATGATCAGTGGCAGCCCACCTATGGCCTGCGCACAGCCGTCTACGACGACTTGACATTCTCCGTCAACAGCCTAGCCCTCGCCGAAAGGCGCGACGTGAAGTACAAGTCAATCGAGCTCACCGCTGGCGCTACCCTGACCACCCCCGGCACCAACCGCCCGATCAAGAGACATTTCTTGGGAGTGCGCCTGGGCAACGGCGACATGAAACAAGCCGGCCTCACAAGCGACCTGGTAGAAACCTCTGTCGGTGGCATGCTGTACTTCGACGACGGGTCGAAAGTGATCCCGTACCTGTCCACCTTCTATACCCTTACCGATACAGCCGCCATCGCCGGTCTGGGCAACCAAGGCGGTATCCGCCTGGGCGCTGGAATCGAGATCCCCTTCGGCTCCACCTTCTCCGCTACCCTGGGTGCTGACTATCTCGTTCCGATTCACGACGCCAAGACCAGTTCTGGATCGGTGGAAGTGGACATGGAAGGCCTGGCCGTCCGCGCAGGAGTTCTGTTCACGTTTTAACTTTAGGGCCGTCATTTGCCCAGCGGCGTGTTTTGTGAAGATAACCACAACTTGAGCCCCCAGATAACGGACTTCCTTGTTTCCAGCCGTTGGCCAGGGGCTCCGCCCCAGCTGTGACCTCACATCAACCACAAGGCCCATCTCAACGGTGAACTTTGGTTGAAACTAAATACGCTCTGCGAGACACCTCAGGTATCTTTCTACCGATATCCAAGGTGAATAAGAATACCCTGCAAAGCTCGTGACCCAGTCTCACCAGAACAAGCACGCCGCGCGGAATTCAGGATGCACACACATCCCTCAGAACCAGCCACCAAGACCCTCCCTCCCCAATTCTGTAAGGCCCTGTGAAAATTTCATCCTCTGCACTCCTAGCAGCGCTCCTGCTCCTGAACGCCTGCATGTCTCCACCCCTGCCCCAGTCCACCCCGGGCACCGCCATCGACCCCGTCGAACTCGACTGGTCCGAGTTTACGTTGGGCCCAAACGACAAGATTCGAATAATCGTCCTTGGCCAGCCAGAACTGAGCACCTCAGTAAGTGGATTTGGCGGCGAATCGAGTACTCGCATTTCAGCTGATGGAACCATCAACATGCCCATGGCCGGCATCATCCCCGCTGCTGGGCAAACCCCTAACGAATTAGCGCACACCATCAAAATCGCGCTTTCTAGATTCTTCAAGCACCCCGAAGTTTCCGTCGCCGTGGTCGAGTACAGCTCGCGCCGCTACTACCTGTTCGGTGAAATTGCGAATACCGGTCCCTTCACCATGGATCGCCCCATCACCGCCCTTGAAGCCCTCTCCGCCGGCGGAGGCCTCCTCCCCGGAGCCAACCGCGGCCAAGCCGTCATCATCCGCCGCGACGGCAGGGGCGGCGTCGAAGTCCTGCGCTTCAATGCCCTAATCCCCGGCGCTGACGGGCTCGTACAAGTCCGCGCCGACGACTTCATCTTCGTTCAAAAGTCCGGTGTCGGCACCTTTACTGAGCAGATTGCCCCATACCTGAGCACCCTCGGGTTTAGCATTTCCGAGTACGACACCATTACCGGAAATTGATCAACCCAAGACCCCTCCCTGACACCAATATGCTCTCCCAACAACAAGACCACGGCTACGGCAATGTCGAGGATGACTCGTTCGGCTTGGGCGATTTCTACCAGGGCCTGCTGCGCCATCCACTCCTGATCTTCATCGTCACCTCGTTAACCGTCGCTGTGACTGTCCTGTGGGCAGCCACCCGCACACCAAGGTACCACGCCGAAGCCACCTTGCTACTCGAAGCTGATGAGGCTGCCGGAGGAGTTCTATCTGAACTCACAGCCCTCACCTCGGACCCTGCCGCGCAAGCCGAAATCGCCCTGATTCGCTCGCGCTCCTTGGCCGCCGTGACCGCGGGAGCCCCACGCCGTTTCAACAGCACGCCGGAACTCTTCAACGCGACCGAACCTGACTTTGACCCCGTTGCTTTCTCCACTGACGACATCAATACCGATTCCACTTGGGCCATGTCCGGAATGGACGCACTCGGACTCACAACAGTAGTTGAGGCTTTCGAATTGCGTCCCTATGTCGGCATTACTCGTAGATTCACGGGTGGTTCCCCAAGCCGAAGTCGACTGCATGCCCGAATGATGACCTTGCCGGGAGGGCAAGGCGCTCCCAACCGACCGGCAGCCCTTGATGTTTACTTCCCTGACAAAGAAACGGTTCTGATAGCACCCCACAAGAAATTCCTATTTGCAACTCCCCTCGTATCTGGTGATGACGGAGTCCTAGAAATACTTTCCTATGAGGCGGGGACCCCATTTCAAGCCTTCGGCTATCAGTTGCAACTTGCCCCTGTGGGCAATTACGCAAAGCAACGCTTCCGCATAGAGTCGATCCATTCAGAAAACGCCATTCAAAACCTGATGGCGCGCACATCCGCTTCGGAAGCCGGCCGCAAGACCAACGTAGTCAAAATCGGTGTGGACGACCCCAGTCCCTACTTAGCCGCAGAGTTGGCCAACGCCCTCGCCAAAAACTACATCCGACGCAGTGTTCGAATCGGTCGCCAAAAAGCCAATCGGACCCTCGGATTCATTGAACGCCAACTAGTGAAGCAATTGACCAGCCTCGAGCTGGCCGAAACAGAGCTCGCAGACCTTCAAAGTGAAAATCCCGAAACGATCTCCCTCTCAGACTCAGCCAAAGCGGTCATCGACCAACTTACCACTCTCGAGTTGACGCGTACTCAACTGCAACTCGCACGAACCGTCCTAGATCAAGCTCTAGCCCACATTGAAGCGGGTGACTTTGGAGCTCTCGCTCGTCTTGGCAAGGAAACTCCTAGCCTGACCGTCCTGGGTTACATTCAAGAATTAGCGACCCTTGAAGCAGAGTCTCTCAGGCTGGAGCGTACAGACATCGCTGGCTACAAACTCCTCTTGCAAGCCGAGCAACTTCGACTGCATACACTCGTCAATAGCGTAGAACTCTCCGTCGCCACGCTGGAAGCCGGCCAAGCCGCAATTCGAGCAGGCAACAACGAGGCTATCGGCCACCTGGCCGCAGGCCCCACCACCGGCGCATGGAGTGTCGATTTGCAAGGTGATTTCCAGGGTCTGGCGGAAATCAACACAAGCATCGCCAAGCTACAGGGCGAAGCCCTGCCTAGCAATCCGAACCTGCGCTCCTTGATCGAGGCCCGCACGAGACTGCTGTCCACCCTTTCCAAACACGTCGACGGAGCCCTGGCCAACGCTCGCGAAACACTAACTGGCTACAATGCCCTGTATTCCGAGTACACTGAAAGCATCAACCGTTGGCCGGCTAAAGAACGTACCACCATCGACCAAGCCGTCAGTGAACTTCGCGACCGTGTGCGTCTAAGCTTGGCGTCTCAAGCGACAGGATTAGGCGATCAGCTGACTGAGATCTCCAATAGAATTAAGGAGCAGGAAGAACGGCTCGGCGAACTGCCCCAAAGTCAACTAGGGCTAGCCCAGGCCACTCGCAACCTGCAAACCTACGCCGAAATTTCAGCCTTCCTGTTGAAGAGCAAGCAGGAAGCCCAAATTACGGCGGCAGCGACCTCCGCAGCCGCGGTACTCATTGACCCGGCGGTTCCACCAGCTATGCGCAAGTTTCCCATGGCGTCCAAGCTGATCGCTATGGGAATCCTAGCAGGCCTCATCCTGGGTTCTATCCTAGCCCTGGCCAAGGATACGCTTCAAGCGTCCTTGTATACCGAGGCCGAAGTGGAGAAGGCCTCAGGCCTTACGGTTCTTGGTAGCATCCCCGATTTCTACCGAGGGCAAACAAAAATCAAAGGTGCAAAACGAGGCCACCGCATAGTCGCTATGCGCGACGCAGACCACAGCCCTCAGGCAGAAGCCTATCGCGCGGTGCGCGCCGCCCTCAAGCAAGCCACGCGCGACGATGGTTCCCTGCGTACCCTGGCCGTCACTTCCTGCATCCCCGGTGAAGGCAAGACGGTTACCAATGCCAATCTTGCTATCGCTTTCGCCAAGGCCGGCCGTCGAGTCTTGTTGGTTGACGCTGACCTGCGGCGCCCCACAATCCACACCCTATTCAACGTTGACCGTGGACCCGGGTTCGCCGAAGTGCTCGAAGGTGAGGCGACTTGGAAGAGTTGCGCTTGCGATTCAGGCACACAAGGCCTGACAATCCTGCCTGCTGGCCAAACCACTTCAAATGCTGGCGAATTGCTTGCGGGTTCGCGTTCCATTGAAATATTGGAGGACCTGAAACACATCTTCGACTTGGTGATCTTCGACCTGCCGCCCGCTAACGTCGTATCCGACGTGGCCACGTTCGCCAGCAATCTAGACGAAATTCTACTCGTATATCGTGCTGGCGGAGTCCCGGCCCGATTACTCACTCGCACTGTCAGCATGCTGAACCAAGCCGAAGTGAACTTGACTGGTATCATCATCAATGCCAATTACATCAGCCGCGTGACTGGTGGGCATGGATATGGATATGGATATGGATATAGCTACCTGGATGAGGACAAGTGAACCCCCTCAACCCTCCAACAGAAGGAACGCTCCGCATTCAAGCAGATACCGATGGTTACGCAGGCTGTCTGAATTGAGATCTTCTCCTGCCATTAATCTTCAACTTGCGCAGACAGCAAATGGAGTCTGGCTCACACTGACCATATTGGACCGCCTCTTTCTAACCGACCATTCACGCCCTCAAGCTCAGAATGGGATCATGGCCAAGGGAACAATGAACTCCAGGCCACCGAGAAGATATAACTAGACAGTTGGCTGCAGCAGAGCCACTCCCATGAGCATCACAATCGAATCACTAATAGAGAGCTTCTTTATTTTAGTAGCAGGGTGGTTCGTTGTCAGCGTCATCGGTAAGCGAATCAACTTGCGAAGCATGCGAATCGCTCAACTGTATCTTTGGCATTCCTTCTTCGGAGTTGTATACGCCGTGACCGTTGTGAGTATAGGAGGGGATGCCACCCAGTATTACGAAGACGCCCTCACCAATGATAGCGAGTTCGCCCCCGGCGCAAGCGCAGTAACCGCTCTCGCTGAAATCCCAGCTGCACACCTTGGACTGTCCTTCCTCGCGACCTCCCTTTCTTTCAGCATCCTTGGATGTATCGGCCTCATTCTGTTCGATTCTGCCCTCAAGAGCACCGTCAGAACAAAAACTAGGTTGACTCAAAAGATGGCGAGCATGATAGTGCTGCTACCATCACTAAATTTCTGGAGTTCGGGCCTCGGGAAAGACTCCCTGGCATTCTTGGCTGTTTCCTCAATTCTCTGGTCCTTGCAAAGAATCAGCGCACGTTCATTCGTGTTAGTTTGCGGTTGCCTAATTCTATTTTGCGTTCGTCCCCATATCCTTGCATTCCTTGTCCTTGCCCTTGTAGCCACTACTGTCTTGGACCGCAAGAGCTCTTTTCTTTCGAAATCTACCATTTATGCGGTAACGATCCTATGCGGATATTCCCTGGTCCCGCTCGCTGCAAAGTATGTTGGGCTGGATGATCCATCCTCGATCAGTACTATCAATGAATATATTTCAACAAGACAGGGACTCAATCTCGGCGGGGGGTCCAGCCTAGATATTTCGACAATGAGTTTGCCTGCTGTTGTTTTCTCCTATATGTATCGTCCATTATTTTTCGATGCTCACAACTCTCTGGCCCTTGCATCCTCGTTCGACAACGGAATTCTTTTACTGCTCTCCATCGGCTATTTGATCTCAGCCCTCAACAAGAAAAAGCGCAACTATCGGATCAACAAGACAGCCCTACTTTTTGGCTACTCTGCCCTAGTATGGATGGGCACCGCATTGACAACTGCCAACCTCGGAATTGCCGTTCGGCAGAAATGGATGTTCGTACCAGCCCTATTGCTCCTCTATTTTGACTCACGCCGTGATCGCCATCCCGATATTGCGCAAATCAACAGACCGCGCAGCAATTCACTGACGCAGTAAAAAGTCCTGCGCCCCCCTGCATCTGAGTTTCTGAGTTTCGGTTCCAAGTAATTTACAATGAAAGAGAACATGAACCCACCACTGAAAGCAGCAAGGCCGCTCCGCGCGACCATTTTTAAAGCACTACTTGGCAGTATCGGGTTACGCCTGGCTGGAATGGCCTTCGGATTCCTGGTTGGCTTACAACTTGCTCGTGGCATGGGTGTTGTTGGATATGGCCTTTACGGGCTGGCAATGTCGTACTCCGCAATCCTAACGGTGGTTTGTCAGCTGGGACTTCCCCAATTGAACATCCGAGAGATTCAAATAGCTTTCGTAAGGCAAGACTGGCCTTTCATTCGCTGCATGCTGAGGTGGTCCCAGTCGCTCATGCTGCGAGCTTCCGCGCTAGCAATATTGGTTGGAACTGGCATCCTAATTCTCAAGGAAGGAACTCTTACATCCCCGCTTTCGTTGACCTTCCTTGCTGGCTTCGCGCTCATACCATTTGCGGCATTGGATCAATTGCAAGGAGCAGCACTCCGAGGGCTAAATCATCTGGTCAAGGGACAGCTTGGAAACGTACTAATCCGGCCCGCTCTACATGCCGGACTTCTTTTCATGGTTTTCTGCCTCGGGTCCTCCCTGAGACCGGAGTTAGCACTTGGACTATCTGCATTGTCTGCAATGCTGTCTTTTTCAGTATCGAGGTACATGATTAACTCCTCGATACCGATGAGCAAAATAGGGTCAACAACGCCAAAATTGACAAGCGAATGGAAAGCCGCTGCATTCCCATTGGCCTTGACAAGGGGATTGGGAATCCTGCAAAGTCACATCCCCATTCTTTTGCTAGGCATGGCCTCCGATTCAACAAGTATTGGGATTTATAGAATCGCCATAGCCCTAGCCCTCCTGGTAACGGCACCGAACGATCTTTTTAACGTCATATGTGGTCCAATTCTTGCTCGATTCAATGTTGATGCCAACTTCCACAAAGCCCAACGCCTATTGAGTTGGACCAGCGTTGGAATGACCTGCAGTACCCTGCTGCTAACTCTTCCATTTATCATTCACGGGCGCCCACTCATCACCTACATATTTGGCGAAGAGTTTAGTTCCTCAAACCCGCTGGTCATTACCTTGTGTATTCGTGAACTCATCAATGGAGCTTTTGGAACAAGTGCTACGTTGCTCAATATGTCGGGACACCAATCACGGGTGACCCGAGCTTACACGATAGGCCTTATTGCTCTAACCGTTGTGGCCACCGTTCTAGTCTTCATGTACGGAGCAATGGGCGTTGCTGTTGCCACTGTATTGTCTGCTACCATAACCAACACATTACTCTGGAAAGACTCCAGAGAGCTCTTAAATATCGACTCTTCACTCCTCAGCTTCTTCCGACCTAAATGATCCTTGAGTTATTGTCAAATGTTGTGGATGGACGTGACGTGCTTCCAATAAGTTGACACGGAACTTAGCGACAGATTGATTCGACACGAAGCAACGGGAACTGTCAAGGTAGGGATGGGGTTTGGGGAAGAGGAGACTGATAACATGTGGATAACTTCTAGGCCACTGACGTGCTTCCGATAAGTTGACACGGAACGTAGCGACAGGCTGATTCGACACGAAGCAGCGGGAACTGTCAAGGTAGGGATGGGGTGACGTGCTCCGTGTCCTTCCGGCAAGCGTGCTCTAAATCGGCATTTTAGACCTGTAAGGTCATCCTCGTTCGACTCACCGAGCGGAGATAACCATGCAAACACA
>JAAETM010000072.1 GCA_024228395.1 bacterium
AGCCTTTCCGGGCGGGATTGGCACCCGCAGGATTCCAAAGGAGGTTTAGGATGTCCTGCCTCTGTTGTCTAGTTGATTACATAGTCAGGTCATCTTTACTCCTCCACCAAGCTTTCTTGGCGCACGCAATGGTGAGGTAGAGCTTTTGCACACTTCCGCCCAAATCGCGGGAATGCCTGCGGTTCTGACCGAAGGATGCAAAAGCTCTAACTGGTTCCTCATTTTGTGGTAGATTCCCAGTCAGCCAAACGGGATGGCACCAAGCGATAGAGCTACCATGACACACGATGTAGGCAAAGACACGTTCGAAGACAACGCTATCGATCATGTTGTCCTGAGCCCTGTCGCAAACCCTGCATCGAAGATTGCCCTCCCCCACGTAGCCAAGCCGGGGCCTCCGGCAATGAGATCGTTCACCAGACGATTCTGGAGGTCACCCGCAAACTGGCGAAGACCAGTCTTCCCCTATAGGGACATCTCCTTCGAAGCCGTAGCCAGGGAAGCAAAGGTCACCAAAAGTACGCTGTACCGGTGGTGGAAAACAAGGCCAAATTGCTGCGGGAAGCCTACTTCCTGGATGAGCTGAAGTGCCCCAATACTGGAGACTTGATCCACGACCTGGGAGATCTAGTGCGTCAGGAAATCGTGGCCCAAACCACCGCCATTTCCCGGCCGGTATTTGCGGCCTTGCTAGCCGAATTGATCTCATTGGATGAGGCCTCTGGGTACGAAGTGGCCAGCCCCTATCAGGATGCACGACAGACCATGATCCAACAGGTTTCCTGGCAGGTCACCGCACGCGGGAACTGGTGCGGCGAATTCGATAGGGCCGCCTCCTACGAGTGCTCTTCGCCATGATCTTCTATCACAGCATTGGTTGCGGCAAACCATTCACCCCTGGCAACGTATCCAGCCTGACCCACCGCATGTGGGACGAAGCCCGCTTGCACAAGTTCTGGGATTGAGCAGCGATACCGCGATACCTGATACCGGAGGTGCAGCCGAACCCATCGGGTTCACCAGGCACGTTGGCGGCGGCGCGGGTCCGCCGCACTTGTCCTTAGATTCGACGACCTGAGGGGAATGGCAGACAGGGAGGCTGCCCCCTTGCGGGCGAATTTCGCACGTGACCTCTGTGCCTTTTGGATGTGTGGTTTGGGATGCGCACGCTGCGAGCAAACTTCCCAAGGCAATCGCCAACCCCACGCGCTTGAGGGCTGAGGGCACGACTCTTTGGTTCCGATTGGCCCCAGGCTGAGAAGTGCGCATGATCTCGCCGCCTGTGCTGTTCGAATCGGCCCTGGTCAAACCGTGGGGGTTCACGTCTAGGGCGATTTGGCCTGTTTTGGACTGGCTCATGGGGGGAAGGGAGAAGAGGACATGGCGGGTCTGTGGTTGTCGCTGGTAGGCTCCGACAGAAAACGGCCCCCTCCCTGCCCAACAGGCTGAGACATGCACGGAGCGCCACCCATGGCTGCCAAAAGAGCCAGTGACTGCGGGGGACCACTCGGCCCTGCAGGAGTCCCCAGCCACATCGTATCAGGGAGAGGTGCCAGGGAACCTGGCGCCGCTGCCTACTTGCGCTTCTTGTTCTTGCGGTTCTTGCGCTTCTTGCTGAGACCTTTGGCTTTCTTGAGTTTGTCCTTGGCGGCACGCTTGGCTTTCTTGATCGCAGTCTTCTTTACGGCCTTCTTTTCGGCAACAAAACGAGCACGCTCCTTCTTGATGAGCTTCTCGACCTTCTTCAGACGCTCTTGGGCTTGACCTGCGATGCCCTGGGCTTTGTCCGCGCGCTTCTTGGCTTTCTTGGCGGCGCTGGCGGCACGCTCTAGGTACTCGCGAGAGTCCTTGAGGAGCTCTTCGAGACGTTTGATTTCCTTTTTTACTTTCTTGGCTTTCATGATGGTTCAGGGGTTGGTTGTTCTGGGGGATTAGAGGGCAATCTCGTCCTTCTCGTGGATTTTGTTAACGGAGCCTGCTATCAGGGGATCGAGGCCTTCAACTATGCTGCGGTCTGCCTTGTCATAATCCAGATTCGCCAGGAAGTGACGCATGCAATTGATGCGACCGCGCTTCTTGTCGTCTGAGCGGATCACGGTCCAGGGGGCATCATTCGTATCCGTGTGAAAGAACATGATTTCCTTGGCTTTCGTGTAGTCGCTCCACTTGGCGAGGGAAGCTTTGTCCACGGGACTCAACTTCCACTGCTTGAGCGGATCCTTCTGGCGCGACTTGAAGCGTCGGAATTGCTCGAGGCGGCTGACCGAAAACCAGTACTTGAATACGATGATCCCGCTGTTGACCCACATGCGCTCGAGCTGGGGTGCCTGCTGGAGGAACTCAAGGTGTTGATGGTCATTGCAGAAGCCCATGACCTTCTCCACGCCGGCCCGATTGTACCATGAGCGATCGAAGAGCACAATTTCACCCTTGGAGGGCAAGTGATCGATGTAACGCTGGAAGTACCACTCGGCGCGTTCGCGGGCGGTGGGTTTCTCGAGGGCAACGACCCGCGCACCGCGCGGATTGAGGTGCTCCATGAAGCGCTTGATGGTTCCGCCTTTACCAGCAGCATCGCGTCCTTCAAAAACGATGATGATGCGCTGGTTGGTTTCCTTGGCCCACTTTTGGACCTTTAGAAGCTCGATTTGCAACTCGTGCTTTTGCTGCTCGTAGTCGACCACATCCATCCGTTTCTTGTACGGATAGGAGCTGTCCTCGTTCCATTTGACCTTGCGGTTCTTACTGGTGAGGTCGAAGACGATCTTCTTCTTTGACTTTTTTGCCATATATTTTTATCTGCCTTGGATCGCCTCCGGGGGCTGATCCGACCGATTTTATCGTCCTCTTCGGAGATCGGCCATATAACTTGAATCCAAACCTTGCGAACGGTCATTTTCTCTTCCCAGCTCCCTGATTGATCCGCCGAAACTGTCTGATTTGAGGGCATGTTGCGATCCCCAGTGACTCGGCCCCTACCCGTTCCAGCCAAGCCACACCCCTGTACCGTCGGAATGCAGCCCCTGGCAGGCTGCCAGAACAAATAAAGACCGGTGAAAACGCCTCAATTCATCCCTCCCGCGTTAGAACAGCTGACCCGATTTTCGCCCCCAGCCAGCCCACTTGTCCCCCATGACCAAGACCAGCACCCCGGTTCCCTCCGACCTCGATATTGCCCAGGCCGCCACCGTGCGCCCCATCAAGGAGATCTCCGACCGGTTGGGTATCGACCCGAAGTTCGTGATCCCCTACGGGCACGACAAGGCCAAGGTGCACTTGGACATCATCCCGAGCCTGAAGGGCAAACGCGGCAAGTACATCGACGTGACGGCCATCACCCCCACCCCCCTGGGCGAGGGCAAGACAACCACCACGGTTGGTTTGGTGCAAGGCATGGGCAAGATTGGCCACGAAGCGATCGCAGCCATCCGTCAACCCTCCATGGGCCCGACCTTTGGCATCAAGGGCGGCGCAGCCGGTGGTGGTTACAGCCAGGTGATTCCGATGGAGGATTTCAACCTGCACATGACCGGCGACAACCACGCCATCACCGCCGCCCACAACCTGGCCGCGGCCGCCATCGACGCACGCTTCTTCCACGAATCGCGCAGCACCGACGCGCAGCTCAACGAGCGCGGTCTCAAACGCCTGGCCATCGACCCGTACAAAGTGCAATGGAACCGCGTGCTGGACGTGAACGACCGCGCCCTGCGCAACGTGTTGGTCGGCCTGGGTGGCCGCCTGGACGGCAAGCCGCGCGAGGCCCGCTTCGACATCTGCGTAGCGAGTGAGTTGATGGCCATCCTGGCCCTGGTCGACGGCCAGGACTACGGCACCGCGCTCAAGAACCTGCGCGGGCGCGTGGGCAAGATCGTGATCGGTACCAGTAAAGCCGGCAAGCCGATCACAATGGATGACCTCCAGGTGGCGGGCGCCATCACCGTTCTCATGAAGGACGCCCTGCACCCCAACCTGATGCAGACCCTCGAAGGCCAAGCCGCCTTCATCCACGCCGGCCCCTTCGCTAACATCGCCCACGGCAACTCATCGATCCTGGCCGACCGCCTGGCCCTGGGACTGGGCGACTACGTGGTCACCGAGTCCGGTTTCGGCGCCGACATTGGCATGGAGAAGTTCTTCGACATCAAGTGCCGCGCCTCCGGCCTCAAGCCCGACGCGGTGGTGCTGGTCGCCACCGTGCGCGCCCTCAAGATGCACGGCGGAGGCCCCAAGGTCGTACCCGGCCGCGATCTCGATCAAGCCTACAAGGAAGAGAACCTGGAGCTGCTCGAAGCCGGCATGCCCAACCTGGTCGCGCACATCAAGAACGCCAAACGTTTCGGAGTACCCGTCGTCGTGGCCATCAACCTCTTCGCCCAGGACACGCAAGCCGAGATCGACCTGATCCGCAAGCACTCCCTCGAAGCCGGTGCCGAAGACGCCGTGGCCACCGACCACTGGGCCAGGGGAGGCGAAGGCGCCAAGGACCTTGCCAAAGCCGTCGTCGCCGCCGCCGAAAAACCGAGCGACTTCCAATTCCTCTACCCACTGAACCTCTCGATCCGATCCAAGATCGAAATCATCGCCAAAGAGATCTACAAAGCCGCCGACGTCAAGTACGACGGCCTGGCCGAAACCCAGATCAAGACCTTCGAGGAGTCCGGCTGGGGCAAGCTCCCCATCTGCATGGCGAAAACCCACCTCTCCATCAGCCAAGACCCGAACCTCAAGAACGCCCCCACCGGCCACACCGTGCGAGTCCGCGAGGTACGAGCCTCCGTCGGCGCCGGTTTCATCTACCCCCTACTAGGCGCCATGCGCACCATGCCCGGCCTCGGCATGACCCCGGCGTACATGAACGTGGACGTGGACGAAAATGGCAAAGTCGTGGGCATGTTCTAGGGCCCGAGTCGGGACAACAGGGTGCTGTCTTCGACGGGGTACTGTCTTGACTACCAGAAAATGAAAACCACATCATGACTGAAGGAGCCTTCTCACAGACGACTGGGAACTGTCTGCACAATGATCGCAAGGTGGCGGCGGATTTGGCTCTGACTCGGTACCCCCAATCAAAATCAGAATCGCCTCTGGGGAAACCCCACGGCTACAGCATCTCCGGCGCGGCCCCGCCCAGGGCCTGGGTTCCCGCCTCTTGACTTGACTAGAGCACGAGAACTAGGCCCAGCACAACCCGGAACCCGAAGTCGTTGAACGAGTTACCTGGAATGTTGCTGTGGTAGCTGGACCCGGTGCCTGCGCAGGGCCCCCCCAGCAACCCTCGCACAGATGTTACGCTGTGCGCGCCCCATGTCCGGTTAGACCGCCTCTCAGTCAGACCTTGTGCCCGCTCGGTTTGCTTCACGCGTTCTGATGCGCCGGAGACAATACCAGCGTGCCAGGGCTTTCGCCAAGACCGCAGCGCCCATGGGGATCAGCGTAGACGCACGCCAATCCGTCATCGCTAGGTACACGACAACGGAGGTGCCACTTGCAAAAGACACATTTGCTACGGCCTTCTTGCGTGACGCACTTGCTGCAAGCACCGCAAACTGCACCACGAACCAGGCGGACAAGGCGACGACACCATTGATGATGATGTCCTCGGCGAGCAGGAGCCAAGGCTCCGCACAGGGGTCCGAGTCATGCAGCTTCTCGAGGCAGGATGACTCGGCAACACCGCGGGCAAACAGGCCCAGGCAGAAGGCCAGCACCCAGCCGATCAAGGAGACCATTGCAATGCCCACCCATGCGAGAACGGACAGCGTGGCCTAGCGGGCTTCAATATTGCTCTCCCTGGTCTGCATGGATGGACAATGATTGCAGCAACCCCTCTTTGCGTTGAAAGTTTGCCGGTCAAGATTTCTAACTCCCGAGCATTTCCGTAAGGTGTGCCCCATGAAGAACCGCACCAGTTCCATCATCACCCCAGCCATAATATGCCTGACATTCCTCGGAGCATCCTGTGCCTCCACTACGCCAGTGAAGCAGCCTCCGACACTTCCATTCGAAGACTCGTGGGATGGCGCGGCGGTCCCCGTGGAGCGCGCCTGGCCCGGGGTGGATTGGCATGCCACGAGGCAAGAGGACTGGAGAATGCGGGACGGGGGAGTGGAATGTATCAACGCAAAAGCGGGCGCAGCTGGACGAACGCTCGCCCTTCTGACCCGTACGATTCAGGCCCCCATTAGGAAAGATGTGCGTCTGAGTTTTGAAGTACAAGGGTTTTCCACCAAATGGCGTCCAGGGGCCCACGTGGGCGTGCTGTTTGGGGTTGGCGGGAATGGTGTGCACTACAAACGCAGCGCCTTGGTTCAGCAAGCACCTGCGGAAAACGGTGGCTGGTTGCTATCGGTGAACAATGCGGGAATGCTGCGCATCTCTAGCTTTCACAATCCGCTGCGGCGGGCGGGGTATTGGACCCTCCCCGGCGGCATGAATTTCGACGAACTTCCCGTCCTGGCTGAAGCGCAGAGCCGGGTGCCCGTGGACCAGGGAGCAATGCGATTCATACTTCGGTATCAGCCCTACCTGGAAAGATTCCGGCAAGGGACCGGGCTGCTCACTGTGAGCGTGACCAGCAGCGGGAGCGATCCGACAGTCCTCACCCTCGATGATTTCCATGAAGCAGAATTGGCGGGCAGTCTTTCACTCTTTTCCGCTTTGGGTGCAGAACAATCCAAAGTCGGCTTCGCCTTCAAGGACTTCCAGCTACTAGGTGGCCGCGGCCACGAAGAGCGCGCCTGGGGCCCGATTTTGGCAGCCACTTACTTGGTCGATCGTGCTGAAGGAATGGGATCCATGTTGCGCTTGACCGCACACCTGGCACCGCTCGGTGATAGTGCTCCTCGACATGCACGTTTGTGGATCGAGGAGGATCCCGAAGCCGCAGGACAGTGGAAGCTGGCCGCCATGGGCGAGCGCACCTCCGATGGCAGCGATTTGGTAAAGTTCGAGGTTCCCGGTTTTTCGGATCGCACCGACGGCAGTCCGGTGCGTTATCTGGTCGAGGTCGGACCCGTTCAAACGGGTTCCGGCAAAGCCGAACCCGCCTTCTTCCACGGCTCCATTCGCCCAGAGCCGGGCAAGGCTGAAGACTGGGTGCTCGCGTCCCTGTCGTGCTTGAAAAACCAGGTAGGCCCCATCGCCTGGAACCAGGGCGGCATGTGGTTCCCCCACGAACAACTCGTCGATCGTGTCACGCAGCAGGATCCGGACTTCCTCTACTTCAGCGGCGATCAAATCTACGAGGGCGACCTGACCGGGCCCAACCGCAAGGACCTGAACACTTCCATCGCGGATTACCAAACCAAGTACCGGCGCTTCCTCTGGGCCTTCGGCGATCTGCTGCGCGATCGGCCCTCCGTGTTGATCCCCGACGACCACGACGTATTCCATGGCAACCTCTGGGGGGCTGGTGGTGTGCAGGCCAAGAAGCGCGACGGGCTAACCGCACAGGATTCGGGTGGCTACCGCATGCCCGCCAAGTTCGTCAACGTGGTGCACGCGAGTCTCACAAGCAACCTACCCCCGTCCAAGGTCTCCCCCACCATCGGCACTGGTATCACGACCTACACCACGGACTTCAGTTGGGGCGGGGTCGACTTTGCGGTCTTAGCAGATCGCATGTGGAAGGACAGCCCGAGTGTGGCTGTGCCCGAAGCAAAATTCCGCAATGGGTGGATTCAGGCGGAAGATTATGATCCGTACGACTCCGACAATGCTGACGCTCAGCTACTCGGTGCCGAGCAGGAGGAGTTCCTCGCACGCTGGGCCACGAATCGAGAACCGGGCACGTGGACGAAAGTTGCCCTATCCCAGTCGCCTTTCGCTTGCCTGCATAGCCTGCCTGCCGACACAAAGAGCGACTCCACGGTGGGACGCCAAAAGCCCCCCCGACCCGGCGAGTATCCCGCAAATGATGCACCCGTCGCCGACGGAGATTCCAATGGTTGGCCGCAGAGCGCACGACACCGGGCTGTCGCCTTGCTCAGGGATGCGGGCGCCCTGCACCTCTGCGGCGACCAGCATTTGGGCACGGTAAGCTGGTACGGGGTCGATGGTTGGCGCGATGGCACGCTGGCCTTCACCAGTCCCGCCATGGGCAATACCTGGCCGCGCCGCTGGATGCCTAAAGAGCCCGGGGTGAACCGTCCCAAGGACGCCGACGGCAACCCCGCCACACCACGCTACACCGGCGACTACACCGATGGTTTTGGCAATCGGATCACCATGCTGGCCGTGGCCAACCCCGAAGAGAACGGCCGCGAACCCATATTGCAGATGAACCGCGCACCGGGCTTCGGTTTGATTCGTTTCCAGCCCAAAGAGAAGTGCATCGTGTTGGAGGCTTGGCCCACTTGGGATTCAGAAGGCATGTACCCGGGCTGGCCGATCGTTGTCGACGACAAAGCGCGGCCGGTGGAAGGTGGTTGGGAGCGGCGCTGAGCACTGGTGCCCACTGCCGCTAGCCGCCACCTAGCGGTCACCCACATAAGGATTCGTCTTGCGCTCCTGGCCAAACGTGGAGCTTGGGCCGTGGCCCGATAGGAACGTGATGTCGTCGCCCAACGGAAAGAGCTTCTCGCGAATGCTGCGAACCAGGGTGGCCTGATCCCCGCGCGGAAAATCGGAGCGTCCGATACTGCCTTGAAAGAGCACATCCCCCACGATGGCGAAGTTGTGCTTCCTAAGGATGAACACCACGTGCCCCGGAGTGTGTCCCGGGCAATGGAGCACGTCCAGTTCGTGGTTGCCCACGTGGACCACGTCGCCTTCATTTAGCCAACGCGTGGGTTCGAACTTGCGTCCAGGCACACCGTACTGGCGACCCGATTCTTCGATCCGATCGATCCAAAAGGCATCCTCTTCTTGGGGCCCTTCAATCGTCA